>NZ_JBFAGB010000039.1:0-93219 GCF_040639875.1 Actinomadura sp. NPDC023710 | reverse complement strand
AGGCCGGCGGACTGGCGGAAGGCCCCGGCCCGCGCTGCCGAAACGCCGCCGAGCCCGAAGGCCGTGGTTCAGCGGCTGCCACCGGCGGTGGACCACCGGAGCCCCGGCGACGCGCAGGGCGGCGGCGTATGCATCCGCCCTCGTCGCGCAGCACGTCGAACCCCACAGTGGATCTCTGCGCGCCCCGATCCCGCGGGCGCCGTTCCTGCGGTGCTTCCGAACCCCGGACGGCTTCGACGTCGGTGTTCTTGTCCGTGAGCGTGACCAGAGTCCAAGCCCGGGACGCCAGCCACCTGCGGAACGAATCGACCACCTGGGTTTCCTTCGCGCCGTGGCCGTGGAGGCGGAGGCACCGAAAGCGCCGTTGAGGTATTGCTCGGCCGTCCGTGGCAAGTGGTGGGCCGCCCGGACAGCCCGCGCGGCCCTCGCCAGACGGGACGGTCGGAGCGATCAGAGATCGCGGGTGGGCTGAAGGCCGCACCGGGGTGGAACGGGGATGTCGTCGTCCAAGGCGATCGAGACGCTGTACGCAGAGTCGGCGCCGTGGGGCTCGTGGAAGATCGTGGCCTTGCCCTCCAGCCGATCAACAGCTAAACAGTGGGATGTCAACCATGGCGCATCCCCGGCCATTGGCGCTGACTCAACTCAGCGCGTGGGTCTCGCCGACCGTCCGGGCCCTGCCCGCCGGTGATCAGCGCATCCACCCGTACGCCACCCGCCCGGCTCGCACGCTCGCGCGGGGGCGTCCGCCAGGCTCTCGGTGCCCCCGGCGACGCGGCCCGTGACCGTGGTCCGGGTTCCGAGCGCGAGCCCAGGGTGATCTCGACCCGCTACTTTTGCCCCACCGCTTGACACCAGGGCCGGCATCGCTCAGATCATGGTGAGGACTTGGCCGGGTCGGACGTAGTAGACCCGGGGGTTGTGGTTATGGGGGCCGTAGCCGGTGGTTCCGGCGAGAAGAAGGTAGGTCCCGGTGGGGATGCCGGGCCAGTCGTGAAACCACGCGTCCTGCCGGTTCCCGGTGGCGTCCCAGACGATGATCGCTTTGGCGCCGGTACTGGCACGCTGGTAGACGCGCTCGACATAGGCGAGGTGGCCGTCTCGCCCATCCCGGAGGCGAACTTCCTGCACGGCCTGCTGCCGAAGGGCTCGGCGCTCGGCCTGCCGCGCCGAGTGCCTGCGCAGTGCCGTCCCGCCAAGCCAGAGCAGTGAGCCGATGACCGCGACCAGCAGGGCGAAGGCGATGAGTGAAGCTACCAAGGCGCACGCCTCCCAGCCGGGTCAGTCCGGGTCCTGCGTCGAAAACGTTTCATCCAGCCCACGGCAGATCAGTCAAACGGTTCCCGCCCCCACCTGCAGCCAAATCTCCATTTCCGTCCCAACCCGGACACGGGAGCCGACGAGCCGAGGTAACGGACCTTCTTCACGTTCTCGGCGCGAGTCTCTCGATGGTCTGGTCGATACCACCCGCATTACCTATCCAGGCCCGCGCGGCCGACTTGCGCAGCGCTCTCGGTTGCGCTCCACTCCCGCTGTTCGGCGTCGCCGAGCTGGTCGCGGCTCTCTCCGAGGCTGCCTTGGCAGCATCGGCGCGGCCGGTGGCGGCCGCGTGCCGCTTCTACTCCTCGGCAAGCAGCGCGCGTGCAACCTGCAGCGCGTCCGGCAGCCGCGTGGTCTCCTCGTGCACCGCCGTCTGCGCGCCCTCCCGCTCGGCGTCGGCAGCCTGCACCTGTGCGACCTCGCGCAGGTGCCGCCCGCGGCGGACGGCCTCCTCAGTGTCGATCACCTCGATCAATTGGTCGATGGTAGCGAGGGGCGTTGGTGTCGCCGACGAAAAAGGGGCGATGACGAGGTGGAGCTCGTCGGCCAGTCCGGCGGTGAGGAACTGAATATGCACGGTACCGCCACCTTCGGCTATCAGCCGCTGGACACCCGTTGGACTAGATCGGAGAGATGGCGGTCAGGTCGGCTGGGTTCCCGGCGCCCACCACGCTGGCGACGCCAGCGAGGCGTTCCCGGCCGACGTTGACCGCGCCGCTGGAGCAGTACACGATCTTCTAAGCGTCACCGGCAGCGAAGAACCCTACGTTCAGACCGCCCTAGTCCTACGCCGACCACGTCATCACGCCGATTTCTGCGTATCTCGTCACCACGCCCCCGGTCAGGCAGGACGAAATCGGCAGCTGGACGTCAGGAGGGACGCCGTGCAGACGCTGCGGGTGGTTCTGGTGGGCCAAGGCGCCCCGCCCTCCGCGCCGACGAGTCGAGTAACGGGAGTGATTTGGACCGTTCAGGACCGGATTGCGCGCGATAAGTCGGCTGGGCCTCCGTCCGGCTGTGGGAGGACGGGGCGGAGGCCCAGGTTGGTCACTTCGGCTGGGTGCCGTTTTGTGTCCAGGACGCGAGCCGGTCGAAGGCGGTCAGGAAGTCTGGTTCCATTGGCCGCACGAGCGCGGGAAACGCGGCGTTCAGACCATCGGTGTGGGTGCCGCCGGGCACGCGGTAGTAGCGGTGGAGGTCTCCGCGTCCGGCCTTCCGGACCATTTCGGCGTACACATCGCCGGTCTTGCTGATCGGCGTCAGCACGTCGAGCGTGCCCTGGACACTGATGAGAGGACGCTGAATCCGCCCTGTCAGCGAGACACGCCGCATGGCCGCGTGCACTTCGCGCGGGCGGGAGCCGTAGTCGTAGTCGGTGTCGCATCCCGCGCCCGTGCCCTCAGCACAGAACGCTGTCCCCGCCTCTTTCGCACCGTCGTAGGACGGGTCTAGTTCCTCGCGCAGAATGCGCTGCAGGAAATCCCAGAGGTTCTTGTAGTGATAACCCCAGAGCGGCTCCGAGCCCGCCGGATATCCGGCGGCGAGCATCTCCTCGTGCGCTCCGGGCTCGCCCGCCGCGTACCGACGATAAGCGCGCAGGGCCGGCGGCAGCGTCGTCAGCAGGCTCGGCCCTTCGGGGGTAAACAGCACCGCGTTCCAATCGACGCCGCCCGTGTAGAGCCATGGGAATCGTTCGAGCTGGCCACGAACGAGATACCCCCCCGCGGACAGCCCCGCGGCGTAGGTGTAGCGCGGTACATGACCGTACTTCTGCGCCGCTACGCGTTTGGCTGCCAACGTCAGCTGAGCCATCCGCAGATGCCATTCCTGAATGGCGTCACCCGGTCGGCGCCCGTCCTTGTAGATGGACGGCCCGGTGTTGCCCTTGTCCGTCGCCGCGAACGCATATCCCCTGGCCAGGACATGGTCGCCGATAATGCGGTCGTTCGCGTACTGCTCCCGGACGCCGGGCGGACCACTGACGACGAGGCCGCCGTTCCAGCGGTGCGGCAAGCGGATGACGAACTGCGAATCGTGGTTCCACCCGTGGGTTGGATTAGTCTTGGAGGAGTCCGGGAAATAACCGTCGATCTGGATTCCGGGAACGCCCGACGGATTGACCGTCCCGGGAGCCTCCAAGCCCTCCCAGTCGGCCGGATCGGTGTACCCGCCCGGAACCGTCCCCGCCGTCGTGAGGTCCGGTAGGCACACCGCGGTGGAACGCACGGCACCCGGAACCCGAAGCCCTCGGTCACCGCATTCCGAATCCGCCGCGGCGGCCGGCGCCGCCAGGGAGGCCAGCAGGACCGGGACGAGCATCATGGCACGCAACATCTCGAACACCTTCCGTGAGAGACATCACGCACCGTAATGAACGTCGCCATTCGCGGATAAGTGCGAAACGGCCGGGCCCGTCTAGGCCGAACGGCACATGACTTCTGGCCGGACTCCGTTCCGCCCGGCGGCTCGGCGCCCACGCCCCATGTAGTCTCCCCTCATGCCCTCGACGCGCCCGGTGCCCTGGGTGTCGCCCCTCCTCTGCCTGGCAGTACTGGCCGGAGGCGTGTACTACGCGCTCGTGGACGCCGGCCCCTCTGCCCGACAGGCCGGTTTCTCCGCGCTTCTGCTCCTGCTGATCGGACTCGACGTCCTCGAACGGCACATTCCAGCGGCCGTTCTCCTCATCACTCGAACGGCGCTCTATATCGCGGTCAACGCGCTCGACGGCTCCGGGGTCTCGCGGGTCCTGTTCGTGCTCATCCCGTTCAGCGCGTACTTCACCTTCGGACGGCGGATCGCGATCATCCTCGGCGCCTCCTGCGCCGCCGCGCTGCCGGTGGTGTTCACCCTCCGGGTTCCGGGCTGGCAGACCCGCGCGGAGTACGTCTCCGACCTGGTGATGTTCGCCCTCGGCATCGTCCTCGCGATCACGATGGCGGCCGTCGCGGTCCGCGAACGGCAGGCCCGCGTCCGGCTCGAACAGGTCATGCAGGAGGTCGAGGCCCTGTCCGCCGCCCAGGAACGCAACCGGCTCGCCCGCGAGATCCACGACAGCCTCGGCCACCACCTCACCGCGATCGCCGTCCAGCTGGAGAAGGCCACCGCGTTCGCCGAACTCGACCCGCCCGGCGCCCGGGACGCCGTCGCCAACGCCCGCTGGTCGGCCGACCAGGCGCTCACCGAGGTCCGTCACTCGGTGCGCACGCTGGGCCGGCGGCCCTTCTGCCTCACTGACGCCCTCACCGAACTGATCGACCACCTCAACGGCGACCGCCTCACCATCACCCTCGACGTGACCGGCGAGGAAACCGGACGCCCGCCGACCTCCCTCACCGCGCTCTACCGTGCCGCGCAGGAGGCCCTGACCAACACCTTCCGCCACTCCGGCGCCGCCAACGTCCGCCTCTCCCTCGCCTACGACGACTCCGGGGCGAGCCTCACCGTCGCCGACGACGGCCAGGGTTTCGACCTGCGCGAAGGATTCGGACTACGCGGCATGCGCGAACGTGTCGCACAACTCGGCGGCTACCTCGACCTGGCGAGCACCCCCGCCGGCACCACGATCTCGATCAGGGTGTCCTGGTGAACCCCGTGCGTGTCCTCGTCGTCGACGACCAGGAACTGGTCCGCGAGGGAATCGCCTCCCTTCTCGGCATCCAGCCCGGCATCGAGGTGATCGGCACCGCGGCCGACGGCGCCGCCGCAGTCGACCTGGCCGCGTCCGCCGACGTCGTCCTGATGGACGTCCGCATGCCCGGCATGGACGGCGTCACGGCCACCACCGCGGTTCTCGGCCGCACCCCATCCTGCAAGGTCGTGATGCTGACCACGTTCGACGACGAGGAGTACATCGTCCAGGCCATGCGCGCCGGAGCGGCCGGCTACCTGCTCAAGAACCTGCCGGCCGCCGAGCTCGCCGCCGCCGTCCGCCTCGCCTGCTCCGGCGTCGCCCAGTTCGACGCGACGATCGCCCGCCGCCTCGCCGCCGCCCTCCCCGACCCCGGCCTGCTCACCCCCCGCGAGACCGACGTCCTGCGCCTCGTCGCCGCCGGCGCCACCAACAAGGAGATCGCCGCGCGCCTCTACCTGAGCGAGGGCACGATCAAGAACCACATCTCCCGCATCCTCCAGCGCCTGGGCCTGCGCGACCGCACCCAGGCCGCCCTCTACGCCCGCGACAACGACCTCCTCTAACCTGACGTCGCGGAAGTAACAGCGCGGCTGGAAGGTGACTGTTGTGCCATGCCCCGTGCCGCCTCGGCGTCGTCCCGCCCGTCACGAGTGCTGGGGTGTCGTTTGTCTCCGTAGGGGCGCAGCGGTTCGGGAGCGTCGGATTCACGCTCGGCTGTCTGGACTGCATCGGACCCGTGACCGCCGCCATCTGCCTGACCGCCTGGTCGCATCACGGCCGGGTGTGTTCCGAGGCTGCGTTCGCCGCCCTGGCCGGGGGTGAACCCCATCCCCGCGTCCTCCGGAAACACCGTCTGCCACCGCCTCAACCGCGGCGGTGACAGGCGCCTGAACCGAGCCCCGCACATCGCCGTCCTCAGCCGCATGACCCACGACCCGCAAACCCGCGCCTACGTCGAGCAACGCCGGGCCAAAGGCCGCACCACCAAGGAGATCCGCCGCTGCCTGAAGCACTACCTAGCCCACCAGATCTACCGGCTCCTCAACGCCACCGACACAGCCACCACCCCAGCTTGACGAACATAGAAGGATCCCTAGGCTCTCTGATCAGCGGGGTGTTCGCGTCAGTCATCGCTCGGACCGCTTTGACGGGCGAGAACGCGCGTCGGAGGGAATCGGCTGCGTCGCCGCGTGAAATTTTTCCGGGGTCGTGTCGATCCACGGGCCGCTCGTTCGACGTTTGGGTGCGAGGGCCGAAAGACGGCCCTGCCGGCGAGGAGGACGCGATGCCGAAGTACCTGCTGATCATGCGAGGCACCGACGAGTCGAACGCGGCCATGATGGCCGACATTGACGAGATGATGGCCACGACCCGCCAGTTCATCGAGGAGATGGTCAAGGCGGGCGTTCTCCTCTCGGCGGAAGGGCTGGACGACCCGGGCCAGGGCGCCGTGGTCGACTTCAGCGGCGAGGTCCCGGTGGTCACGGACGGGCCGTACGGCGAGACCAAGGAACTGTTCGGGGGCTTCTTCCTGCTCGACGTCGCCTCGAAACAGGAGGCGGTCGAGTGGGCTAAGCGGGTCCCGGCGGCCCCCGGGTCCAAGATCGAGGTCCGGCGGGTGCCCGGGAGCGACGAGGTCCCGCAGGGCGACGAATGATCATCAAGGACTGGGCCGGGCCCGAGAGCAACGGCCAGATCTGATGGGTACCGTCGATGTCGATGTCGAGGCCGTCTGGCGGATCGAGTCGGCGCGGATCGTCGCCGCGCTGACCCGGTTCACCGGCGATTTCGAGCTGGCCGAGGACGCGGCTCAGGAGGCGGTGGCCGAGGCGCTGGTGTCGTGGCCGCTCGTGTCTCCGGCGAATCCGGCCGGCTGGCTGATGGCCACCGCCCGGCGGCGGGCCATCGACACGATCCGCCGCCGGACCGCCCTGCAGGATCGATACGCCCTGCTGGCGGTCGACTCGGTGGTCGACGAAGAAATCGATCCCGACAGGATCGATGACGATGTGCTTGCGCTGATGTTCGTCAGCTGCCACCCAGTGCTCTCCCCCGAAGCCCGGGTGGCGCTGACTCTGCGCGTGGTCGGCGGCCTGTCCAGCGAGGAGATCGCCCGCGCGTTCCTCGTACCCGTACCAACCGTGCAGGCCCGCATCACCCGGGGCAAGAAGACGATCGCGGCGGCCGGGGTGCCGTTCGAGCTGCCGCCAGCTGCCGAGCGCCGCGATCGGCTGGGCGGCGTGCTCAGCGCCCTCTACGTGATCTTCACCGAGGGGTCGACGGCCACGGTGGGCGACCGGTTGCTGCGCCCCGACGTCGCGTACGAGGCGATCCGGCTGGCCCGCACGCTGGCCGCGCTGCAGCCGGACGAGCCGGAGGTGCACGGCCTGCTGGCATTGTGCGAGCTGACGGCCGCGCGGTTCCCGGCCCGGACCGGCCCGGACGGTTCGCCGGTCCTGCTTGACGAGCAGGACCGGCGGCGGTGGGACTTCTCGGCGATCCGTCGCGGGCTGGCCGCGCTGGCCAATGCATCAACTAGCGGTCTCGGCCCCTACGGCCTGCAGGCCGCGATCGCCGCCACCCACGCGTCGGCTCCCTCGGTCGAGGCGACCGACTGGGAACGGATCGTGGTGCTCTATGAGGCACTCGGCCGGATCGCACCCTCGCCGGTGGTCGAGCTCAACCGGGCCGTCGCCGTTGCCATGCTCTCGGGCCCGGCGCAAGCTTTGGCCATCGTGGACGAGCTGATCGCCTCGGACCGGCTCCCCGGTTCGCATCTGATCCCCACCGTACGCGGTGAGTTGCTGGCCCGACTCGGACGCCGACCGGAAGCGCGCACCGAGCTGGAGCTGGCGGCCCGGCTGTGCACCAACCAGCCCGAACGCTCAGTACTACTGCGAAAGGCAGCCGCGTTGAGCTGACTCCACGGTCGGCGCGTCCACCCCGTCCGGACCCGACCGTGGCCCAGGTGCTTTGTCGCGTCAGGGCGGCGGCAACGGTTCGATCAAGATCTCATAGGTCGTCGACGACACTCGTGCTCCACCGAGCGAGACTGATTCCACATCGTGACGCTGATCAACACCTATTCAGCAGATCGTGTGAGGGGCTTCAGCATTGCGGGATAGTCAAATTGCCGCACCTCATCTCGGCATGTGCGTGCGGTGGACATGGTCATGATAGCTTCGGCCTCAGGGCGCGCTGGTCGGTGATGGCCAGTAAGACGCCATCTCATTTGGGTTGGCACCGGTAGTCTGCGGCCGAGTGGACCCGAGCCGCCATGGAACGGTGGCGACCATGACACCCGGACGGAACAGAAGGTGCGCTCTGAGTCGCAGGGCGCTCTGGTTGTGCGGCAGTTGCTCCCACCAGTAACCCATGACGTATTCGGGGATGAACACGCCGATCAGGTCGCGGGGGCTTTTGCGGCGGATGCGCCCGATGTGTTGAAGGATCGGCGATGTCGCTGTACGGGGAATCTAGCACGACCAGTGGGACAGGGATGTCACGTTCGGCCCATTGGCGTTCCAGCGCTTCGGCCTCGTGGGGGTTGGTGCGCACTGTGACCGCGGTCAAGGTGTTGGGGCGGGGCGCCCGTGCGCACGCCAGGGCCCGCAGGGTCGGAGTGTGCAACCGTGACACTCGAGTTCGAGCAGCGGCCAAGATCCTGTTGTTAAGGATGAACGATCACCTGGAGTGTGCTGTTGGCGGTGTCCATCGCGTAGACCTCTGCGCAGGCCAGTAGGTGAAGTTGGTCTTCGGAAATACGGGCTTTGGAGACCCCAGGTTGCACGATGGTGATGGTGAACTTCGGTTCCAGGAGTGGGGCGCGCTTGGCGAGTTCGTAGAGCGTCTGGCCGGTCCCCTTTTCCAGTCCGGATCGGCCGCGGATTCGGCGCTGGCCCTCGCGGCGGATCAGGTTGTTGAAAAGCCGAGCTGGGCGGTGTCTCCATTTTGTGGATTTGTGGACCTGGCCGCACACTTCGTACAGATCGCTGACGCGGGCGCCGGGGATGCCGCCGTGGGCGTACTTACAGTGGACGAGGTTCACATGGAGCTGGTTGCCCTCAATGCGGGCGGCGACGATGTCGGCGACTTCGCCTGGACCGTCATCGTCGATGACGAGGTCCCAGTCGGTCGCGTCGGTAGGTGGAGGATGGTCCGGGCCTGGATGGAGGTGGCGTCCCGTTCGGCCCCTTGGGATTCGTTGCTGAGGTCGATGCCAGTCCAGTCGATGGTCAGAAGCCGATCTCGGCTGAAAGGTTTCGCGGTTCCCGTCGGGCGGATGAGGAGCATGTCTGGTTCGAGTACCGCTTCGTCTTCGAAGAGGATCCGCAGACCATGCTGATTCAGGTATTCGCTGAACGGCTGGGCCTTGCGGCTCGTCGCGACTGTTGGTTCAGAACCGTCACAAGTGAAGTTGATGAGGCCATTTGCGATAATTATCTGGTAATCGACATTACAATTTGGTGTACGGAGGGCGAAGCCGATCGGGCCTTTACGGGTGAATGTGGTGACGGTGAGGTCAACGTCGATCAGCGGCCAACTGAAGTTGCCGCGCTTTAGTTCGACGCTTTCGTTCGCGTCGAGGAAGAACTGGATTGGCCACTCCAGAGCCAGCGGCACCAGTTCGGGGCGATCGCTGATTTCCGTGGGAACGATGAATCCTTTGAGGACGTCCGACGGATCGACCGCCTCGTCGGTGAGTTTGGTGCCGACATCGTCGCACCAGTCGACCCAGTGTCTCAAGGTGGGTGCCGCAGCGTAGTTCCACACACGGCCCTTCAAGGAGGCGCCTACGTTGACGCGCTCGCCCCCCTCGTAGCCGCTGACGAATATGTTGGTCTGGCTCTTGTTGCGTCTTTCTGCCTCGGGGTAGTCGAGTAGGACATCGGCGCCGACCGCGAGCTGGAAGCGGCGGCTGCGGTTACGAGCGTCGAGGGTCCCGACATTGGTCGGCACGCAACGTCGGATGTTCGACATGATCCGGTAAACGTCCCATCCCTTGATCCGCATGGTGTCCGGACCGGCCACCTCCCGGGCGAGTTCTTCGTGCACACTGTCGGTGTTGGAGCTGTTTATGTAAAGGAGTCCGCGCACCTTATCCCAGTAGAGGACGTAAAGGTCGTGGGAGACGTCCTCAAGACTCTTCACCGTGCCCCAACCGATGGGCTTTCGCTCGCGTGCCACGAGCCAGGCGACCCGGTCTCGTTCGTTGATGGCGACGGGATCGGTCAGGAGCCGGTCGCCGAAGAACGGTGCGAGCGTTTCGGGCTTCCAGCGAAGCGTGCTGGTGCGGTAGACGACGGTGCTCATCCGCGGTGCGATGTTCCGGAGTGAGATCTCCTCGGGCAGGCTGGTGAAGGCTTCTTCGAACTCGCTGAGTTCTTCTTGCTCGCCGACTGCGTGGGCGGAGAGGACCTCGATGACCTCGTTCCAGTCCGCGTCCTCGGCGTAGAGCTTCTTCAGGTTCTCGTCGAACTGGATTTCGGTGCGGTTGACGACGACGGTCGCCGCCCCGATCGAGTCGTTGGCTACGCGCGCGAACCGGCCGATGAATTGCAGGGTGATGCCGAGGCTCTTGTGCTGATCATGGATCGCGGCGATCTTGAGTGCGGGCAGGTCGAAGCCCTCGCCGAGCATGTCAACGCAGACGACGATTCTGCTGGCCCTAGCATCCAATGCCTCCAGCGCGGCTCTCAGGTCGGTCTTGCGGCCCTTGCTGTGCAGGATGACCGGATGCAGGTCGGGGGCGAGTTCTTGATAGAGCGGCAAGACCTCTTCGGCGCGGCCGATCCGTTTGACCCGGGCCATGAGCACGTGGTCATAGCCAGCGGCCAGATCCTCGCGGAGGAGCTCAACGGCACGTTCCGCGATGCCCTGGTCAGGCTCGAACAGGTCAACGACAGGAGCGTATTTGATCTTTGAGAAGTAGCCCTGCTGGTATGCGTCCTTCAGCGAGAATCCGAACACGAACCGGCCGCCGAGGTCGGCGCCGTCACTGCGGAACGGGGTGGCGGTGAACTGGACCACCCGCTTCCCGTCGAACTGATCACGAATCTCGCGCCAGGTCTTCGCGGTCACATGGTGGGCTTCATCGATGAACAGGTGAGTGCACGCCCCGGTCAGCGCATCCCGCGCCTCTGGAGAGAAGTGCTGCAGAACAGGAGGTGTTGCCACGATCACATTGCACTGCGCCGCGAACTCGTGAGCCAGGGCAGGATCCCGGATACCGTGTTTGACCCGCCCGACGATCGGTTTGAGAGCTGACTCGGCAACGACGCCGAAATCTTGCAGCAGGCCCAGTCGCTCAAACTTCTTGGCGATCTGGTCACGCAGGGCGTCGGAGGGAACGATCACCAGCAGGCGCTCGACTCGCCCGGCCACCAACAGGGCCACCATGGTCTCGGTCTTGCCCGTTCCCGTAGGCATGACCACCGTGGCGGGCTGGGGCCGTCTTGACGCCCAATGCCCCAGAACCGCGTGTACAGCTCCCAGTTGTGCCTCGCGCAACCCGACCACACCCCGCTGCGAGTCCTCCTGGCGGAAACGGAAGGCTTCATCGAACGAGGCAAGGACCTGAGAGGCGTCCACGCGTTCGGCAGTCGTATCGGGAGCCATGAGGCGCCACGCTGTGTTGCCTTCGACAACACAATACTTGGACCGCCGGCTGGGAAGATCCACTCCCATAACGCCTCACACGAACTAGATGGCTCGAGAAGCCAACTCAAAATCACTCATCGAGCACCTTACCAGCAGCCTCCCTAGCCCCTTGGATGTTAAGCCTGCCGCCCTTGCTCAGTGCGGCGGGTCTTCAAGAAGTCGGCGCCAAGGACTACAAGGCCCGCTGGAAGAGTGCATCCCTCTGAAGACTGAAGGCTAAGGGCGGCTATCCGCTGTCGCTGGAGGTGCATACGAAGATGTCGGCCCGTACGTTCGCTTCTCGCGAGACCGTGTAATGCTGTCCGCAGATCAATCGGCGTCGTGGTGCTCGACCGTCCTCGGCAGCGGCTCTCTGAACAGGCTCGGCCGACCGGACCTGGTGAAGTTGGGGGCCGTCCGCAGTGCCACGATGCAGGACGTTACAAACCGGTGCGGCCGAGCGGGACGCAGACGCCGGGGCCGGCCAGGCGGTCGCGCTGCCAGGACGCCCGACAGGGAGCCGTAGGCCGCGGTACCCCGCCTGTCGGAGACCGCGGTGGCCCGCAGCAGGGTGGAGAGACCGCGGGTGGTGCTGGCCAGGACGGCGACGGCGATGAGCAGCGGCACAGGGCCGGGCAGCACGGCCAGCGCGTTGGTGGTGACGGCGGAGCCGAGAAGGATCAGCACGGTGCGGCTGCGGACGCCGGTGCGGCGGGTCAGGGCGCCGTAACCGAGGCGTCCGGCGACCTGGCCGAGGCCGAGGGCCCAGGCGGCGATGCCCCTGGAAGCTGCCGGGAGATCTTGCGCCGCTACACCGCATCCGACAGGTACTGGGCGGCGTGGACCGTCCGGGCCCGCCGATCGTCAGCGTGCCGGCGTAGATCCCCTTCTTGTCGGTGGCGTCGTCGTACTCCGTCGCGGTCACCTCGGCGTTGCGCAGCGGCGCATCTTTCATGTTGTTCATCACGAGGGGTCTGCCGGGTCGCTGGCGTTCAGGGACGCGGATGCTCGGCGCGCTTCCGTGGCGGCGGCGGCTCCCTGGCAGATCATCGTCACCGAGGCGAACGGGTCCAGGCGCGTGGAGGTCGTAAGCACACGACCGTCGTCGAGCATCTGGTGCTCGGTAATTCCACATAGGTCCCGAGTATTAGAGGGTTCTTGGCCCATGGGTTGTGCAGGAGGTGCAGGCCCTCGCTGAAGGTTTCGCGATAGTCCGTCTCGTTGGCACCGACGAGGTAGTGGAACGGCTGGGGCTCGACGGCGTTGGGGTCAGGGTCCGGCATGGAGCCAAACCGGACCATGGCAATGTCGGGTGCGCCGTATCCTCGCTCGGTGCCGATGCGGTTGAACTTCGAGACCGTGGCGTTGTTGGTGAACAGGACTCCCGCCAGGTGGGCGGCTTCGGAGAGGGAGAAGAGGCCGCTGGGGATGGTCTTGCCTTTGCGCTCGTGTCTCCGCTGTGAGCTGCAGGTTCCCGTCGCCATCGAAGGCGACGACGTCCCGCCGGCCGTAGAGGTATTCGGCGAGCAGCCCGACGGGGCGGGAGAGCGCGTTGGCGGTGTGGAATGTCTCCAGTGCGGTGACGAACGGGACCCCGGTGACGTGCGGCTGCTCCCAGTAGGCGCGGCCCGCAGCCTCCTGTTTGAGGAGTTTGCGCCGTAGTGCTTTACCTGCTTGGAAGACGAACTCCCGTGCAGCTGCGAGCATGGCATCGGGGATGAGGCGCCGCAGGCCGACCGACGGATCAACATCGTCGGGATCTGCGCCTTCAGCCGGGTTCGAGGTCGTCACTTCGATCGCCACCGGCGCGTCCCCGGTGACGACGAAGTCCGGGGTAGGGCTGGTCCGATCCAGGTGGTATCGCTGTTCCTTTAGGTAGGCGAACACGGCCAACTCGAGCACCCGAGGCGAAAAGCCCCCCGTCTGGAACTCCCGGACGAAGGTGTGGTCGACGTCAGGAAAGTCAGCGAAGATCTCGTCCATCAGCCGCCGCGCCGGGGTGAAGGCCGTCGCGTCTCGTATATCCCGAAAGCGCCGATTCATCTTGGCTTCCGGAACTATGGGGGTGAACAGGCTGCGAGTCACACCTCAATCTTCCTCGTCGCCGCCGTCCGGCCACCACCGGTTTCCGGGGGTAACGAGGACGATCACCCGGAGGCCCGACCGGACCCGGCCCCCATGAAGGCGGTGCCGTGAAACACGGTCAGACTGGCCCGATCACCCTCCCGGAGGCCGGGGCGGATCGTGGCACCTCAGTCGCCTGCGCCGGGATGCGAGCGGTGACCAAAGTCTGAAGAAGGTCGCTTGCTTGGCTTGTATGGAGATTTCCCTAGCAAGCACCGGGTCAGCAGTAGGGAATCCAGTAACGATTGTCTTCGTAGACCCAGCCTCGTTGACTTCTGTCGGTGGTGACATACCAGAGCCGGGTGCGCCCGCCTGGAGTGCCACGCCGCGTCACGGTGGCAATCTCTCCTCTCACGAGGGAGTCGTTGGTGAGCTCGTTGTTCTCGGTACGCAGGTGCATGTCGCGGGCGGTCACTTTATAGCGGTCGCATCTGACGAGGGTCCGCGTGCCTTGGCTTGGGCGTGGAGAGGGCGTGCGGGAGGGCCGGGCTGAGGTGGCCGAGGCAAGAGGCGGTGCAGCGGTCGCGGTGTGGCTGGGCTTGGGGGTGCGAGTAGCCGAGAGGGTTGGTGAGAGGGGCGGCGCGGTTGTGGTCGACGGGGTTGGCGAGGGGGACGCTTGGGCGGTCGCCTCCTCCCTGCCCTGAGCTGGGCGGCCGTAGATGTAGGCGACCGCTAGGGTGATCAGCAGGGTCGTGACGGCTGCCGCCGAGGCGAGTCGAAGCCACCGGGACCGGTGCGGGCGAGGCTTCAGCAGGGCATCGGCGAACTGTCTCGCGGAGGCGTAGCGGTCAGCCGGGTCTGCGCTGAGTGCGCGGATGATGGTCTGCTCCACGCGGCGCGGGATTTCCGGGCGTTGCTTGCGAAGCGGCGTCATACCCCCGAGAGGCGCTTTGCCGATCAGAACGTAGTGCAGAACCGCAGCCAGGGAGTAGATGTCGGCGGCCGGAGTAAGCCGGTCTCCCGAGACGGCCTCGGGCGCCATGAAACCGGGAGTGCCGATCCCGGCTCCGGTCCGGGCCCAGGTCTCGGCCGCGCTAAGGCCCCCAGTGCTAAGGGGGCGAGCGAGGCCGAAGTCGGTGAGCATGGGGCGGGGGGAGTTACGGGAGCCGGCCAGAAGGATGTTGCAGGGTGAGACGTCGCCGTGGACCAGGCCTGCCTTGTGCACGTTGTCGAGAGCGTCGGCGATCCCCACGATGGTCTCGACCGCTTTGGTCGGGGTCATACGGTCCAGCTTGTCGAGGATGTTCTTGAGGGTCGTGCCATCGACGCAAGGCATGACCAGATAGAGGTGACCCTCATGCTCGCCCGCGTTAAGTACCGGGACGATGTTGTCGTGCGTGACGCGCCGGGCCCTGTCGATCTCTCGTCTGAAACGGGTCCGGTAGGCGGGATCGTTCGCCAGTTCGGGGCGGATCACTTTGATGGCCAGGGGTTCGACGGGAGTTGAATCGTCGATGGGGCGCGCTCGGTAGACCACGCCCATGCCGCCTCTGCCGAGTTCGTTCAGCAGTTTGTAGCCGGGCAGGGCGTTTTGTGGTAGCTGTCCGTCCAACACAGGCGGGAGATTACTGCGTGGTCCGTTCGTCCGTGGTCTGAACCGCGGCGAGGGTATCGGCCAGATCCGGCAGCGTTCGGATGAGCACGCGGGTCAACTCATCCTGGTCCTCGGGGGCGCTGAGCCGCGCCGCCGGTTCCAGCAGTGCTAGCAGCCGGGCTCGGCGGTCGTCGGTGCTGTGTGCCAAGTGGCGATGGAGGTCCTCGATGTCCTGCAGCGCTTGGCGGATGAGGTTAGGACGTGCAGGTTCTTCTAGTTGGAGGACCAAGAGCCGCAGGAGTCGACGTGCGGCCCGTTTGGCGTCGGCGACCCATGCCGAGGTGTCATCACCGCCACTGTTCAGGCGCGAGCGCTGAGTTTGCAGCCACGGTTCGATCGTGTCGCTGTGCCAGACCGGTCCGGAAGCCAGTTCCACATCGGGCTCGGGCATATCCCAGCTTCGCCGTTTGCGCCAGACCGTCACTGCCTGCCGGGTCAGTCCGAGGGTCTCGGCGATCTCTGCCAGGCCGTACAACTCGCGCGGCACTCCGGCCACCTCCCTAGTGCAATCTAAGGCTGCGGTATTGTGATCTTAAGGGTCAAGTGCTTAGCGTCAGCGGTGCGACATCTTTGCTTGCGGTCAACGTTATCGAGGATGTCGCCCGATTGTCGATCATGCGGCACCCGTGTCGCGGCGGCCCCGGCATCGAGTTCTGGAAGCACCGGTCACAAGGAGAATCATGCGTTCAAGTCTTGCCGCGCTGCGGGCGTCCCGTGGCGTGTGCCTCGGGGGCGGCCTGGCCGTCCTCGCCGTCCTCGGAGGCGGCGCCACCGTGATGGCGGCCACCGCTGGAGGCGGCGCGCCGCCCGCCACGGCGGCTCAGACGGCCAGTCAGGTCTCCGGGCGCACGGCTACCACGACCGCCCGCACGCACTACACCCACTCAACCACGCTGGCGAAGGCCGACTGCCGTATCTATCTCAATCACCCCAAGCGTGGGGTGGCCCCCCGGCACTGGACCAAGCACCGCACCGTGGCGGGAAAGCGGACCCACCTGGGCGTTCGCTACACCTACAAGGGATACGCCATGGTGCTGGACTACGCCAAGAAGAAGGACCCTAGCTGGGGATTCATCGCTCGAGGCTGTCTGACCGACTCGTACGCCTACAGCAACGGCGACCGCGGCGCCAGACTCGGTGACCGGCGTGCCATCGGCGGCAACGGCCAGGTCAAGACCGTCCCGATCAGCGCGGCCCACCGAGGCAAGACGCAACGTGCTCTCGTCAGGCTGGGGTCCAACGGGACGGTCCGCAGCGCCCCCAGATCCTTCGTGATCGGCAACGCCGTGCGCGGCGACGCCTTCCGCATCACCACCACGCACTGCGGTCGCCACTCCTCGGCGGCATGGATCCTCGGCTACGCCCCGGCGTCAGGTCGGTGGGGCTACATCCAGGCCGCGCACCTGCCCGCGTGCCGATAGCGGCGTCAGATACACCACGCCTTCTGACCAGACCCCGCGCGTTCCGGCCGTCGGCGACCGTGTCGGCGGCCGGAACGCGGGGAGCGGAAGTGGTGCTTCCATCGGCGCGGCGGCCGCCTGCGGTGGTGTGGATTGCGGGTCGGGTCGAGCAGTGGCGGCGGACGGGGAGCGCCCGAGCGTGGCAGCGTGGACGGTCACGCAGACCGCGCAGTTCCTCCTTCGCGAGCGGGGCAGCGCCCGGCGGAGCTACCTTCCCTTCGCCTCGCGAGGCGGCTCTGCCTCGGCGGGCTCGGTGTGCAGGTTCAGGACGTCCAGCCCCCGGACCCGAGCCTGCCTGGTCTGGCCCGTGTCGTAGGTCAGCACCGTCACGGCCTGCCCCGCCAGCCCATTGATGGCGAATGCCTGGTCGACGATCTCGGCGTCCTCATTCGCCCGGCGGACGTGGCCGGGCCGTCCATCAGGACTTCGAGGGTGATCGTGCCGCGGCCGAGCGCGTAGCCCGCTTCCCGCAGGACGCCGATCTCGTTGGAGTCCGGCAGCACCCGGTTGATGACCGCCGTGGTGTACCCGGCGCGCCAGCGGGTGTGCTTCTTGCCGCTCTCCTTGAGGCGGTCCAACTCCTCGACCACCACGAGCGGGATGGCGATGTGTAGGGACTCGCGCTCGGCCAGCCCCATGGGAACCGCGAGGTCCCACTCCTCCAGCCTCCCACGACGCGCCGTGCCCACCGGCACGAGTCGGCCGCACCATCTCCACGACCTGCCCGATCAGCTCATCGGTCAGCTGACCGGCACCACTGTCGCGGGCCAGCCCCGGCCGCCTGCGCCGCCTCGACATACCGGCGGGCGGTCTTACGATCCACACCCGCCCGCTCAGCGACCCTGCGCACCCGGCCCCCGACAGCCAGACACGCAGCACCTCACGCACTTCACCCACGGCAACCTCCCGGAACGCCATCCCCCGAACCCCCCAGGCTCGACTGACCTGGAGAGATCGGTAACCGGCCTTGATCAAAACCACCGGCGCGACACACCGAGTGGTCCCATCACTGGCAACCGGGTGGTCCCATGCTCGTGGCAGAAAACCGTCAGGGTGGTCCCATGACGCTGGCGGGCGACACCAGGGCCGGAACGGGCCGACCGGTCTTGTCGCAGCGCTCCTGACGCCGGCTACTCACAAGGTCTCCGCCGTCGACCCCGGCGGGGCCAGGCCTACCTGCTCATTAGGCCTACCAGGATGCCCGCGCGCACATCCTCACGCCCTACAAGGGACGCGACAAGCCCGACCGCAAAAGGACGCCAACCGCGCACACGCCAAGCTCCGCGGACCCGGAGAACGCGCGAACGCCCAGCTCAAGTCATGGCGAATCCTGCGGAAGCTGCGCTGCTGCCCCCACTGCGCCGGCCGCCTCGCCCAAGCCATCCACACCCTGCAACTCCGCGAGACCGCAGCACGCTGAAAAGGGCTCACTATACGGTCAACTTCATAAGTGCCCGGTTTGAGGGCGGCACGGTCGACTTCAGCGAAACGAGCGGTCGCCGACCACCAGGGCTACCAGACGGCATGGCCCCACATCTGTCGTAAAACGTTTGGCGGTCTCATTGGATCAATGCATCGACCTGGCCGCAAAGGTCAGCGTAAACCTCGTTGGGTGTTCGGTAGCCGTGGATTCTGCGAGGCCGGTGGTTGAGGTCGGCGGCGATGGCGTCCAGGTCTGCTTGGGTGAATGTGCGCAGGTCGCGGTTCGTGGACAGGTACTGGCGCAGGAGGCCGTTGGTGTTTCGTTGGTCCCTCTCTGCCAGGGGCTGCGACGTTTGCAGAAGTAGACGGGCATGGCGGTGTCGGCGGTGAAGCGGGCGTGTTCGGCCATCTCGCGGCCGTGGTCCCAGGTCAGCGTTCGCCGGAGGTGGGGTTCGAACTGCAGGGCGGCGCGGGTGAGATGCGGCCGGACTTGGTGGGCCTTGATGCCGTCGGGGAGCGCGACGAGGCAGACCAGGCGGCTGATGCGTTCGACCAGCGTGGCAATGGCTGAGGGCCGGGTTCCCATCACCAGATCGCCTTCCCAGTGGCCACCGGTCTTGCGGTCGTCTGCCTCAGCGGGACGCTCCCCGATGGGCAGCATGTCGCGGATGCGGCCGCGGCCGCTGGGCTGGCGGGCCTTACGCGGGAGACGCATCAGGCGGCCGGTGCGCAGTTGACGGGACAACTGGCGGTTGATGGCCCGACGCCTGGGGTCGAACAACGCCAGGTAGATGGTCTCGTGTGAGACCCACATGGTGGGGTCGTCGGGCGAGTCCAGCCGCAGCCGGCCGCTGATCTGCTGTGGTGACCAGCGGCGTGCAAGCAGTTCTTCGACCACGACTCACAGATCCGGGCGCTCTACCAGCTTCGCCTTCTTGGGGCGACGGGCTCGTTGCCCGGCGGCTGCATCGGCTGTGCCGGCGCGGTAGGCCTCACGGCCGCCGTTACGCGCGTTCTCCCGGGACACCGTCGAGGCCGGACGGCCCAGCACGCGGGCGATGGCTCTGCCGGACATGCCCGCGGCGACGCCCCGGGAGATCTCCTCACGCTCTTCAGCCGTCAGGTGCCGCAACGACCGGCATCGGGGCGGACTCTTCAATCCACCGGTCTGCAGCAGGAACCGCCGCACATGCTGCAGCTGCGCTCCCATGCCCCTGGCAATACAGCCCAGCGACTTACCACTACGCCAACGACTCCACAACTCCTCCTGCCGAGCCGTCGAGAACCCGTAGTCCCGCACTCGCACCTCCGAAACGATCAAGATCATTTTCGGTGATGCACTGACCCCTCGAACCCAAGATCGTTTTACGACAGGTGATCAGCCAGGCGGGGTGCCCGTCCGCGGTGGCGGCTGCGGTCGGGGACGTCCTGGCGGACGTGCGGGACGCGCCCGGCATCCCCAAGACGTCCTTAAGGACATTCCCGGCGTCCCCGGAAGATCCTTCGGCGACGCGCTGGACGCCTTCGCCGCCGTCCACCAGAACGTGTCCGGCGACGGGCCCGTCGGCGATCTGGCGGCGGCCGCCCCCCGCGACCGCGGTGGCGGCCGCCGCGGTGGTCCGGGGCTGGGCCGTCGTACCTATCCCCGGCCCATGCTCGGCCTGAGCTCCGATCGGGGGCGGCACGAGAACGATCAACTTAGTGGTGCGAGGTGGATCCTGCGCCAGGCGGCGATCCATGCCCGTACTTCGTCGGGAGAGGCGCCGCAGCCGCGGATGAATCCCTGGACGTACGCCAAACGGAGGGGCGGTTTACCGGGGCGGTCGTAAAGAATCTTGGCGACTGTGGCGTGGGAGAACACGGCACCCGACTGCTTCGCGACCTCGCGGCTGGAAGGCTGCCCTGCCCACCTCCAGAACTGGCGCATCTGCTGCTCGAGTTCCTCCAGCGAGGTGGCGGTCGACGGGTCCGGCTTGTAATCGTCAGTCAGGTCAGCCAGCCTCTCGACCCGACGAGGCGCTTCTGCAAACTGCTCTGGTTCCCGATCGACCGCCCTGGAGGGGTCAGCGACAACCCACAGAGCCCTTATGTCCTGTATCAGAGTCTGCCAAGCGGCCCTGTCTCCTCCCGTGCATGCACCCAGCATCGACTCGATGAACATCCACTCTGGGCGAGAGGCACCGGACAGACGCTCGGCGATCGCCGAGCGTCCGTACGGCATCCGCTGCTCCAGGATCCGGAGCGATAGACCGTATTGATCGACAACGGTACGCAGCGCCTGGGCCAACTCCCGCGACGCCTCACGCTCCCCGCGCAGCGGCCCCCACCGACTCATCGGCCGCGCCGGGCGGACGCGTCCGCCCGGGCCACCTTGCGCCGCAGCCGCTTGACCTCGGCCTCCAGGTTTTCGATGCGGCGACCGGCGTCCGCCATGTCCTCAGACACGCCGGTCGCATCAGAGGTGTTGGCCGCACCCGTTACCTCGGTGGTCGCCGTCGTGGCCGTGGTGGCGGCGCGGGTGCCAAGGAAGTACGTCGCGATCGCCCCGGAGATGGTCACCGCGACCATGGGTGCGGTTTGCGTCAGGGTCAGGTGGGCGGCATGGCTGACCAACCCGATCGTGACGGTCGAGGCGGTAGCGGGGATCCCGGTGAGGATCTTGGCGCGCATGCGCTTGGTGTTCAGGACGATATCCACGTCCAGCGCTCCTAGCTCGGAATGGGATTCGACACCGCCTGCGAATGGCCAACGCGGATCCCCTGAGTCCCCTCCGGAGCTCTCACCCTCCGGAGGAATCCCGCCCTGTCGCATTCGCTGCACCTAGTGAACCACACTGGCCGCACTTCAGGAATCTCGGACAGTGCGCCCGCAACACCTGTCACGGCTGGCAAACCAGCTGTCCACGCTTGTAAAAGGATGGAAACTACAGTCAAGGACTGTAGAAGAGAATTTTTTATCTTCGCGTTCATGCGTGACACTGGCCCAAGCAATCCCCAGACGCCCTAGCTCGGAATGGGATTCGAAACCGGGACGACCAGGGGAAACGCGCGGGCCCATCCGCCTCTCACTCGGATGACCCAAACGGTCGGGGGCCCGGAGCTGAACGCTCCGGCCCCCCGACTGTGTGCGCACTGTTTCGCGGACGTCCGCGCCCGGCTTAGGCCCTCCCCGGCCCCGCGGCCGACAGCGCTGGCCAACTCGCCATCCTGTCGCTACTGACTAGGTGGTCGCCGAATGGAAGCTGGCCGACCTCACCGCCGAGTCCGCCTGCGACGATGTGCGCGAGCTCTTGGGCGGACGGCTTCCCGCGGTCCTGTGCGTCCACGATGACTGAACGTCCCGGCTGAGGCGCTCGAGGACGGCCGCCTGCCGTCCTCGAGCGCCCTTTCATTCGCGGGACAGGGTGAAGTCGTGCGTCCGTGGAGGACGCCGTTAATCTGGAGCTCGACGGGTGGGCGCCCGGGTGGTAGCGGCGCGATCACCGCCCAGGGCACCCTCGCCCACCTGGTGACGCCTCAACGGCACCATCCGGTCTACGACGGGGAACGGCCACCTCCGCCGCAGCACCCGCCGGTCTCGAACGGAGAACGACCGCTCCTACCGCGGACCGGCTACGACGAGGCATGGGAGGAGGTCGTCCAGTACTTCGCCACCCGGGAGCGGAAGGTGCCCGCCTCGCCCGCGGAGTCCTGGCGGCCTTCACCGAGCCTTGCCGGACGCTGGAGGCCTTCGACCGCAACCGGCAGCTCCTGATCGACGTCGGCTTCGACGCCGCCGCCCTGCCCGACGCTCGCCGCCTGGGCCGCCACGACCTGCTGGCCGACCAGTGAGGCATACCGACTACGCCGGCGCCGCGAAGGACTATGCCAGTGCCGCGAAGTCGGCGTGGGCCTGCTGGACCGCTTCGGGGTAGGCGGCGGCCTTCTCGTGCTCGGCCAGGGCCCGGTAGATGCTGGCCAGTGACGGGTTCTGTCCCTTGTTCTTCCCGGTGGGGATGATCAGGTCCTTGCGGATATCGTCCACTTTCTCGCCGGCTGCTTTGCGGCGCAGGACGGTGTGGAGCATGTCGTCGGTGATGACGGGACGACGGCCGCCGTGGTTGCCCTTGCGGGCGGCGGCGTCCAGGCCCTCCAGGGTGGCCTCCCGGATCGCTTCGCGTTCGGTCTCGGCCATCGCGGCGAAGAACGCGAACAGCATCCGGCCCGGCCCGGACGGGTCGTAGATCCCGGCCAGCGGTCCGGCGAGCATTTCCAGCACTAGGCCGTGCGCGGTCAGATGGTCGGCCAGGGCGGTCAGTTCGGAGGCGTCGCGGCCCAGGCGCTTCATCTCGTACACCGTCACGATGACGCGGCAGTGCGGGGCGTGGGCCTTGATCTGCCGGGCGGCCGCCAGCGCCTTCTCGAACTCGGGCCGGACCTTCACCCGGGTGGAGATCTTCTCGGAGAAGATCTTCTCGCGGGGGATCCCGTGCGCCTCCAGGGCGTCCAGCTGTGACTGGAGTTCCTGGGTGAGCGAGGAACAGCGGGCGTATCCGATCCGGATGTCGGCCGAGGGCCGGTCGTCGGTGACCGGTGCCGGCGGCGGAGTGCCGGGACGCCACGGGGTGCCGGGCGCGCGGTCGGCTGGGGTCGCGACGCGTAGCAGCTTCGCAAGACGGGGAACCTTGGTGAACCGGCCGGTGTGGTAGGTACCGGCCACCGCACCCGAACGTGACCGGCAGGGCGAACCCGGCTCAACACCGCACCGCGGGCACAGATGACGCTCGACCTCATCAGCGTCACGCGCCCCATGCACGGATGAATCGGATGCTGGGGTGGATACGGCGTGATCACGCGGTTTTGGGACGGCGGCCATACTCTAGATGCTCTCACAAACATTTCTCAGAATCCCGGAACCGGCAGACTTGCATGAGAACAAGTTCTGAGAAGGATCCGGGTCACTGGGGGCCGGATTCGGGGGTCTCGGAGCCGGCTCCTGGATCGTTCTCAGAATCGCGTTTCTGAGAACATCGAAGCCTCCTAATTTTCGTCGGCCCCCCGCTCCAATTTCCGCCAGTACGCAAGGTTGCCGCGGGCGCGCTGGGTGTTGGGGTGGTGGGGCCCGAGCACCCGCAGGAGGTCGGCGAGCAGTTCCTGGAGGGCGGCGGCCGCGCCAGCGGCGTCCCCCGCCTCCCCCCGCCAGGTCGCTAGGTTGTGGCGGGTGCGCAGGGTGTTGGGGTGGTGGGGCCCGAGCACCCGCAGGGAGTCGGCGAGCAGTTCCTGGAGGGCGGCGGCCGCGCCAGCGGCGTCCCCCGCCTCCCCCCGCCAGATCGCCAGGTTGCCGCGGACGGACAGGGTATCGGGATGGTCCGGTCCGAGCACCCGCAGGGAGTCGGCGAGCAGCTCCTGGAAAGCGGCGGCGTCCCCCGCCTCCCCCCGCCAGATCGCCAGGTTGCCGCGGACGGACAGGGTATCGGGATGGTCGGGCCCGAGCACCCGCAGGAGGTCGGCGAGCAGTTCCTGGAGGGCGGCGGCCGCGCCAGCGGCGTCCCCCGCCTCCCCCCGCCAGATCGCCAGGTTGCCGCGGACGGACAGGGTATCGGGATGGTCGGGCCCGAGCACCCGCAGGGAGTCGGCGAGCAGCTCCTGGAAAGCGGCGGCGGCCCCCGCCTCCCCCCGCCAGATCGCCAGGTTGCCGCGGACGGACAGGGTATCGGGATGGTCGGGCCCGAGCACCCGCAGGAGGTCGGCGAGCAGTTCCTGGAAAGCGGCGGCCGCGCCAGCGGCGTCCCCCGCCTCCCCCCGCCAGATCGCCAGGTTGCCGCGGACGGACAGGGTATAAGGATCATCCGGGCCGAGCACCCGCAGGAGGTCGGCGAGCAGTTCCTGGAAAGCGGCGGCCGCGCCAGCGGCGTCCCCCGCCTCCCCCCGCCAGATCGCCAGGTTGCCGCGGGCGGCCAGGGTATAAGGATCATCCGGGCCGAAGCTTCCACTGGTTTCGTGCAGGGCAGTGTGGGCGGCGATGGCGGCGGAGACCTGGCCGGCCCTGCCCAGGCTGTTGGCTGCTGTCTCGAGCACGGGGTGGGTCCGGGTGCTGGGAGAACACAAAGCGCCACCGGTGCATTGCTGGAGGGCGGTGGCGTTGGCGCGCAGGATCTGGCCCAGGTAATCGGGTTCGGTTTGCGGCCAGATGCGGAAGAGGGCATCGGCGGCGGTGTGAGCGAGCTCGGTGAACAGCTCGGGGCCGTATTTTGCGCTCGCGAGGTTCTCACGGGTGGCGCGCTGGACGAGCTGGTGAACGCGGATCTCGCGGTGGGTGGCGTGGCGGTCGTGGTCGAGCAAGAGGCTGTAGCGGTGCAGCACTCGCAGCACCTCGTCCACCATCTCAGCGTCGACAAGGTCGGGAGTGGCGTTCGCGGCGTCGGTGTCCGGTGCGCTTTCGGGCAGGTATGTGGTGAGGTATTCCAGGGCGGGCGGGCTGGTCAAGGCGGTCTGGGGGATGCCGGCAGGGTCTAGGACGCTGGCCAGGTACATCACCGGCCGGGCGAGCCCGGCCAGATGGACCTGGCCGGGCAGATCGTCGGCCGGGTCGAGAGACATCTCCCAGGTCGCGGTGACGATACGTTCCTGTTCGTCGGGCAAAGACTCCCTGCCGGGAACGGCTTGGGCCAGGAGCCGGGTGGCGAACCTGTCGCGGTAGTCGGCGCAGCTGATGTCGGCGTTGACGATGTAGGCGGCCGCCTGGGCCAGGGCCAGCGGCAGGTGCCCCAAGTCGCGGGCCAGCGCCTGGCGGGCGACGGTGTCGGCGCGATCATCGAGCCTGGCCTTCAGGTAAGAGTCGGCCTCCTGGCCGGTGTAGATACCGACCTCGACGCAGTGATGGTCGGCGCGGGCCAGGGCGGCCTCGCGCAGCCGGGTCGTGACCACAACCTGGCCACCCGCAGCCGAGGTGCCGGCAGGCGGCCACCACCCGTTAACATCCGCCGCGCGCCGCACGTCGTCCAGCACCACCAGCCAACCGCGGTCGGTGGTGGTCTCCGCCCACACCAGGAACTTCTCCGCGGCCTGCCCGGCATCATCGTGATCGGCCGACACCAAGCCCAGCTCCCTCGCCGCCTGGGCGTAGGCGGAGATGATGCCGTCGCGGGACGCCGCGTTCACCCACACGAGCACCCCCACCCCCGAATCCCAGGCGTCACGGGCGTACGCAGCCGCCAACTGCGTCTTGCCGACCCCGCCCATCCCCGCCAGCACCTGCGTCAGCACCACCGTCCCGCCCTCACCAGCCGCTGCCCGCACCCGCTCGGCAACCTGACGGTCCTGGAAACAATCGGCCGGCCGCGGGATCCGCCCGACCCGGATCCGCTCCACCACCAACGACCGCAGGCCAGTCGGGTGCTCGCGGTGCGGACGGCCGCCGCGCTGACGCTCAGCCCGCGCACGCTCCCAAGCCGTCTTCCACCAGCCGTCATCAGCGACGGTGAACTCCGGTATCCGCTGCCGGGCCCGACCTCGCAGGAAGACCACCAACCAGCGCGCGATCTTCGCGTCGGAGGGAACGTTCTTGCCGTTACGCCACTCACTCCACGACGACGATGTCACCGTCAACGGCGGGACCTGCGCCCTGGCTTGCCGCGCGATCGCCGCAGCGGTCGGTTCACCGGCCGCCTGCCACAACTCCCGCAGCGCCCGTGCCCACTCCTGCGTCCAATCCAGCGGTTCACCCACGACCGTGTCCTCTTCGTTCGCCTCGGATCCGGGCCGAACCTCCTCCGGAAAACCGAGGCACGCTTCGGCAACCCAGGTCACCAGCGTGTCGCGCCTTTACCCCCGGTCGAAGGGAAACCGGAAAACCCGCCGGACAAGGTTAATCGGAGGCGCCAGGCCCCAACACCAAGCAGCGGGCCGCCCACCGAAAGGCCACCAGCCATGTCCCTCCGTTGCTACCTGCGCCGCCTCGCCGACATCGCCGCCCGGTCTGCCGTCCGCGGCGCCGCAACAGCCGTCGGCACCGGCCTCGTCGGCCTGCTGTTCTGGTGGATCACCACCCACCACTGACGAACAGGACCGTTACGACGTGGTCCGCGCAACCCCCACAGGTGCGCGGGCAACCTCGCACCTCAGACACGGCGATGCCCGCAGGCAATTCCAGGAAGGAGTGCGACATAGGACGACGGCGTGCACACGACTTCGGACATCCGTGCAGTCGACTTCGGAAATCGACACCGGCTGTTACCGCCCATCGCGCTCGCCCCCGCTGTTATCCGCTGAGTCGCGGTCCCGCCGACGAGGCCGCCGGGACGACGTTATCCGCTGAGTCCGACGGGCGGCCCAGCGGATAATGCTCATTATCCGCTGAGCAGTTGCGCCACCAGTGCGATGGCGGAGACCACAGACACAGCGAGGAGAAGCGCGATCAAGAGAAGCCGATCACTCGGAAGAGGAAGAGGGTCGGTGTCGCGTCGCCGGACCTGTGCGTTCGGGAGTGGTGCCGAGCAACGCAGCGATTGTGGCCGGTTCTGCATCAAGCAGGTCAGGACGATGCGCTGACGGCGGCCGATCAGCGCCGGACCGATCAGCAACGCGGTTCCCTCGACCCGCACTGGAGGCTCGGGCGTTGCTGAGGCCGAGTCGGTTGCGGTGATTCGCAGGAGTTCCACGATCGGCACCCCCAGGTCCAAACGGATCGGCTGACCGTTGTCGAAGGCGGCGTGCGGAATGTCGCGGCGCCCCCGGCCGACGAGCTCCACTGCAACGATGTAGGGGTGGGTCAGCCTGACGCCACGGTGCCGCAGTTCCAGGTCATCGCGCACTCCGGCGGGCGCTGTGAGCAACGGGACGACGATGCGTAGCCTGTAGTCCAGCCGTTGCCGGGCGAACCGGGTCAGGTAGGTGACCGCCACGGTGGCGAGGCCGACCACCAACGTGGCCGCCGCGCCGGCCCCGGTCCAGAACGTGCCTGAGCTGTACCACGCACCCGCAATCGACATACCCGGCATCCAATCGCGCATCAGGCGCCGCCTGGGGACGATGCCCGGAACCGGACGCAAATCAAGACCACCGTGTAGGTGTGCGACCACGGTCCCGGCCTCGCCGACGTCGGGCGGTCAACAGGCTGCGCCACGACGCGGCGGGAGGACATGCGACCAGCCCTTCACCCGGTGGGTTCGATACGGAGGACGGCGGCGGTGTCGAGGATCTCGACGAAGCCCGCCGGGATCTGAATGCCGCCACGGTCCGCTCCCCTACGGGCAGATGCGGCGGCGGCTGTGCCGCGGCCTCGGCGACACCGTCCCGCTCGGCCAGGTGACCGCCGAGCAGGCCGCTGGGTGTTCACCGCCGCGTGGGGCGACGCCGCGGGGTGGACCTGGAACCGGCACCGTTCGGCGCTGCGCTCGTCCACCGCTTGGGCGGTCGGCCGCGGTTGGGCCACCGCCGACCTGGTCGCGCTCATCGAGCGGCGCCCCGAAAAGCGCGACCGTACCCGCGCCATCGACCGCCACATCGTCATCGCGTTCCTGGACCGCCGCGACGTGGCACTCCGCGACAAGACACTGCGCAGGCTTCCGTACGAATCGGCGGCACGCGCCGACGAGGTCTTCGCGCTCAACATCGAAGACTTGGACCTGGACAACGAACGCGGCCGGATCACCGGCAAGGGCGGCACCGTCCGGTGGAGCCACTGGCAGACCGGCACCGCCCGGCTGCTCCCACGGCTGATGGGCGAGCGCACCTCAGGTCCGTTGTTCTGGCTGACCGCCGCCCCGCGCCGGCCCGCACGCCCGCGGCTGCCGACCTGTGTCCACACCGGGCGCGGCCGCCTGTCCCACGAGCACGCCGAGGACAGGTCGCCTGCGAAATGCGGTGGTTGCGATGATCGGCGCGCTGCCACCATGAGCGGATGGACACCGAGGCTCCTCCACCATATCTTCCGGGCGGACTCACTGGCGAGCAGATCCGTTTCCTGTAGATCGTCTACGACGGCTTCGTCGCGCGCGGAGACTGGCCGATTTGGCAGTACCTCGACCTGCGGCTCGACGAGGAGGGCATCGACGCCGCGGCCGTGCTCGCCTCGTTCCCGCCGCTGGTCAGCGACCATGGCGAGTCGCGGTACGGCCTCGTCCACCGCTCCACGCAGTATGAGGACATCAACGCCACCGTCCGGCTCACCGTGGCGGGCCCGCGGCTCGTCCCGGGCGCCGAGCCGCTCCTTGGCGCCTTCCTGGCCACCGTGCGGCTGATCAGCGGCAAAGAGCGGTCCATCACACCGGACCCGGCCGAGGCTGTCGAGGCGATCCTCACTTCCGGCGAAGTCCAGGAGCAGATGGCACTGCAGCGCCTCCGCCCACCGGAGACCGACGAGTTGCTGGTGGCGGCGGTGGGCAAGGTGCTGCAGGAGGAACCGCTGCGCGCGTGGTCGGTCATGGGCCAGTCCGGCGAGGGCGGGTGGCGGGTGCGGCTGGTCACCGGCCTGTCGGGCGTCCGCGCCCTACGCGGGATCAGCTCCATCGATGGCTACGTCGAACACATGGTGCAGACGCTCACACCCGCGCCGATCCCGGCGGCACTCCCCCGGTTCGAGCCGCTGGACCTGCCGCTGGCGATCGGGTACCTCGACACCACCTGGAGAGTGAAGACCGGGCGGCGGCTGTCTGCGAACCTGCAGGCCGACAGCTGCGCCAGGCTCGCTCAGCCGTGCGCCAGCCAGGCGGAGTTCAACTCGGCGATGAGCGCTCTGGCCGACGTCCTGGCCTGCGTCGTCCCGCCGGGCGCCCAGGCCGCGCCGAAGTTCGGCGCGCTGGCCGCCCTCAACAACGACCTGCCGCCGGGACTGCCCACCGAGGCGAAGGAGCGCATCACGGGCACGATCGAGCTGCTGCTGACGGTGAACCACATCCGCCATGGCCAGTAGCACGGGGACGCCAGGCAGAAGGCCGTCGCCGCGCACCAGACCCTCGGCATCCCTTATCCGCCCTATGACTGGGCGGACACCTGGGGGCGGCTGGCCGCGGTCACCTGCGGCGCGCTTGACTCGATCCGAGAAGAGATGCAGGGTCTCTCCGACCCGGCCACCTAGTCGACGCCCCGTGACTGTGGGGCCAGTGCTCGGCGCGTCCGGCGACACGCTCCTGTCCGGGCCCGGCCTCGCACCTTCCCCGTCCGGCGCCTCCATTCACCGTGTTCGGTCATCTGCTCGTCTCCTGCGCCGGTCCGGGACCCTCCGGCGGGTCGTCTGGCGGGTCGTTTGGCTGTGCGTGCGGTGGTGCGGGCAGCTGGGCCAGCAGCGTGGCCCGCTCGCGGCCCCATTCCTCCTCGCGGCGCAGCAGCAGGGTGGTGTGCTCGGCGCGGGAGCCGGCCTCGGTGTCGGCGCGCTGTTCGGCCCGATCGAGTCGCCCGGCCAGGTCCTCGGCCCGCTGAGTTGCCGCGGTGGCGGCAGCCTCGGCCGTGCGCTGGGCGTCTTGCGCGTCGTGGAGTTGTCCGGTGAGCTCGGTGATGGTCTGGGCGGCCTGCCGTGCCGCGGTGGTGGCCTGCTTGAGTTGTTCGTCCAGGTCGTCGGCGCGAGCGGCCTCGCGGCTGCGTGTTGCTCGGCGGCGGTGGCTTGCGCCACGGCGGCGCTGGCCTGTGACTCGGCGGCCGCTACTGAGCGCCGGGCCGCCTCCAGCGCGGTCAGCGCGGTGTCGCGGCGCTTCTCGGCGTCCCGCGCGGCGTGCTCTGCGGCGGCGCGGCGGGCCTCGGCGGCCTCGGCGCGCTGCTCGGCCTGCTGTTCGCGCCCTTGGGCGTCGGCGGCGCGGCGTTCGGCCTCGATGGCGCGGCGTTCGGCCTCGCGCCGGTCCCGCTCGGCCTGCGCGCGCTGCTTGTCGGCGTCGCGGGCGTACTCCTCGGCGGCCTCGGCGGTCCGCTCGGCGTCCTCCTTCTGTCGGGTTGCGGCGGCCGCCGCGGCGGCGGCGTCGGCGACCCGCTGCTCGACCGCCTCGGTCAGCCCGCGCTCGGCGGTGACGCGGTCGTCCAGCGCCTTCTTCAGTGCCGTCAGCTGGCCCTGCAGCGTGGTGATCGCCTCCAGCACCGGGGGCGCGGTGCCGGTGAAGGCGGCGCCGTGCGCGGCCAGGTCGGCGCGCTGACCGCCGGAGCGCAGCTCATTGTTCAGCTGCCGGCAGGTCTTGCCGCCGTGTTCGGGCCATCTGCGTTCCGGGCCGGGCAGTCCGCAGTACTCCCGTTTGCGGCCGGAGCCGCCGCGGAGGTTCACTTCCCGTCCGCACGGCGGGTAGGCGCACGGGCGGGGCGCATTCTTTTCAGTGCCGCCGGGCACGGTAGACCACACTCCCATGCTCTCGCGTGCTTCGGTCGGACGCTGCGGCGGCCCGACCGTGCGGTCGCTGATCATCCTCGGCGATCTCTCGAACATACAGACTGATTCATTTCTAGGATTGAGAAATAGTTTCTCGATTCTGAGAACGAATAACTGGAGCTTGAGGTGACTACACGCCAACGCCTGTTATCGTGTACTTCCCGATGCGGAGGGGCCGCGGGGCAGCGATCGGCCGGCCCCCGTCCGAAGGCGAGGGGGGCCAGGTGCGGGATGAGCAGGACGGCGCGGAGAAGGACGCGGAGGAGGGTGGCGCACCCGCGGCACCCCGCCCCTGGCTGTTCGTGGACGTGGACGGCGTCCTGAATCCCGACGACCACACCCTGCCCGGGTTCGCCGTGCATCGGCTGTCGCCCGGCGGTCACGGCCCCTTCCCTGTCGCCCTCAACCCCGCGCACGGCGCCGCGCTGCTGGAGCTGGCCGCGGCGACCGGCGCGGAACTGGCCTGGGCGACCACCTGGCAGGAACACGCCAACACGCTGATCGGCCCGCTGCTGGGACTGCCCGCGCTGCCGTTGGTGCAGCTACGGCGCAAATTCTCCGGCGCGGTGTTCAAGGCTGAGTCGGTCGCCGCCCACGCCGCCGGGCGGCCCCTGGTGTGGCTGGACGACGCACCGTTCACGGCCATCCGCGACGACCCCGCCACCCTGTTCACCGGCCCGAACCTGGTGATCACCGTGGATGCTCGGCTCGGGCTGCGGGACCACCACCTGGAACAGGCGCGGGACTGGCTGCTGTCTTGGGCGCCGCGACCCGGCAACCGGATCAGCGGCGGGACCCGGGCCGCCGCAGATGGCGAGGATCCCCCCATGCCCGCTGATCCCGCCCGCCTCGTCCCCCCCGGCACAGACGACTCCGGTGTGCTCGTGCCCACCGCGCTGCTGCGCTCCCCGCTACCGGACCCGCCGGGTCCGGCGCCGACGTCCGGCTCATCCGGTACCGGCCCGGACGCGCCGGTACCGGTGCGCGGAAAGGCGCCGGCGCGCACTCCCACCGAGCTGGCCCGGCTGCTGGAGGCGACCCTGCTGGAGACCGCGCGGCCGGAGGGGGCCGCCGCCGCGGCGCGCGGCGCCACCGCCGACTGGCTGGCCGGTGAACGGCGCCGCTCCTCGCGCACCCGGGACGGCTACATCCGCGACGTGTCGTGGTGGCTGACCTGGACCCGAGCCCACGGCGTGGATCCGCTGGCGGCGCCCGCCCGGCAGGCCGACCTGTACGCCGCGGCGATGGACGCCGCCGGGCTGGCCCCGGCCACCCGCGCCCGGCGCCTCGCGGCCGCCGCGTCCTGGACCGCCTACCTGCACCGCGACGGCACGGCCGCCGCCAACCCGTTCACCGGGATGGACCGGCCCAAGGCCGACGCCCGCTCGAGCACCCGGGGCGCGGCGATGGACCAGATGGGCCCGCTGCTCGCGCACGCCCGCCGGCACGAGAGCCCGCGCACCGTCGCGGTGCTGACCCTGCTGGTGGCCACCGCCGCCCGGATCTCCTCCATCACCGGCGCCCGGCTGGACGGGCTCGGCCAGCACCTGGGCTACACCGTGCTGGACGTGCCGGTCAAAGGCGGCGCCACCCAGCGGATCCGGCTGTCGGCGGTGGCGATCGAGGCACTGCGCGGATACCTGGTCGACCAGCTCGCCCGCATCATCGCCGACGAGCCCGCCCTGCCCGGCACGCCCGCCGGCGGCACATCCGCAGGTGCGCCGCCTGAGCAGACCACCGAGGAGACCACCGAGCAAGCCACCCGGGACGCCGACGACGAAGTCCGCGGACTGGACCTGTTGGCGGCCGCCGCGGCGCTGCGCGCCCGCACCCCGCAACGGCCGCTGTTCACCACCCGCACCGGCCGGCCGATCGACCGGCCGTCTGTGTTCCGCCTGCTGCGCCGAGTCGCGGCCGCCGCCGGCATCCCCGGCGCCGACCGCCTCAACCTGCACGGCATCCGACACACCGTGCTGACCTTCCTGCTCGCCGACGGAACACCGCTGCACGACGTGCAGGACCTGGCCGGACACGCCGATCCGCGCACCACCCGCCGCTACGACGACGACCAGGGCGCCCTGGAGCGCTCCCCCGTCGACGCGATCAGCAGGCGGCTGCGCTCCCAGACGTCCCGGCCCGCCACCGGCGACCTGACCGAACCGGACACCTAGACACCCGGCCCCCAGAGCCACCCGGACACGACACACCTCCGACGCCCGCCAGCAGCACGCCCTGGCCGCACTGCTCGCCACTGCTTACTGCTGGTGCCCCCGCCACCTCCAGCCGCCGGCCCCCCTGCGACAAGGCTCAAGGCCCAACACCCGAGCCACTGCCAAGCCCGGTCAGGTGGGCGGCATGAGCTGCAGCTGGTAAACCATGCCGTCCACCACGATGACCTTGTCGGAGTCATCGGGGGCGAACCGGCACTCCCACACCCGTCGGTCACTGCGCCACAGCGCCAACTCACGTCCACTCACGGCGTCCCACACCCGGACCATGCCGTCGTCGCTGGCGGTGAGGGCGCGGGCGCCGTCCGGGCTGAACGCCACCCCGTTCACGTCGAGATCGTGGCCGCTGTGTTGAAGGAGTAGGCGGCCGGTGGCGGTGTCCCAGATCCGGGCCGTGCGGTCGTCGCTGGCGGTGAGGGCGCGGGCGCCGTCCGGGCTGAACGCTACCCCCTAACCCAGCCGGTGTTCGGCATGGGGCGCTGACCCAGGCGACGGCGGGTGGGGCGCAGAGCGCCTGGTAATGCGGACGGATAGCTTGAAGGCATGTTGCGACCAACCGGCGAGGCTTCGCTGCGACTGCGAGTCGGGTGCTGTTTGGACAGCCGTGCCGGACGGGAGCGCGACAGCTGTCCTGTCGTGGTGGAACCGTCCAGTGCGCAGGCACGTCCATACGATCGAAAGCCCCTTCTAGAAGGTAGCCATGGGCGACTTCGATAGGATTTTTGATCCGCAGTACGCCACTGTCGACCTGTTCACCAACCGGATGGCTGAAAAAGCGGCGTTCGCCGGGTCAGTGGTGCACCACGGCGAGCGTATTGCCGAAGGCGCCGCAGTCCTCGCCAACGTGGCACGCCACCATGTGTTGACGTTCTACGGGATTGGAGGCATCGGCAAGACCGAGCTGTCACGGCGACTGGAATGCTGGATTCTCGGAGAACTATCCGAGAGCAACGAGTGGGGGGCACCGCCCCATCTGCACCGGCCGGTGCGCTCCGTGCGGATCGACTTCCATGGCAGTTCGACCGTCCACACCGTTGACATCGTCCTGCGGCTGCGGGCAGCTCTCGCCGACGCAGGCGGTCGCTACCCGGCCTTCGATGTAGGGCTAGCAGCCTGGTGGGCACTGGCCCACCCAGGAGCTACGTTGCCCGATCTGCGCAGTTCATCCGGTTTTGATGTGCGAGGACAGATAAACGACACGCTTAGCGAAGTTCTCAATGAAGTCGGCGCCAGCTTCGGTGTAGGGCCCTTGACCGTCCGCACTGGCCGGCTCGTCATCGACGCCGTCCGTGCGCGGCGGATCCGCACCAAGGCGCTGCATGGATGCGGGCCATTGGCCTCCATCGTCGAACAGGCACGCTTGAACCCCTCCCCATATGTGGCGGCATCGCTGGCCGGGTTGTTGTCCTGGGACTACGAACGCCTCTCCGACGAGCAAAAACCGCTTCTGGTCGCGTTCGCGGACGCGGCCGAGTACGTCCAGGGTGGCGACCGGGGACAAGAACGGCTTTTCAATCGCATCGTGCATCTGACTCCGGGGATCCTGTGGGTGGTGACATCCCGCCGTGCCTTGGACTGGGACTCCATCAGTCTGACCACGCAGTTGCCAGCGGTGGGCCCCGCCATCTGGCCAGGGCTCGGGCTCGGCATGCGGGAGGAGCCATGCCAGCACCTTGTCGGTGACCTATCCGACGCGGACGTAGAACGGTTTTTGCAGGCCGCCTCCGGAGCGGGCGGCAACCCGTCGCTTAGTTCCGAGGTACGGGACCGGATACGCCAGGGAGCACACGGCCTGCCGCTCTACCTCGACCTGTCACTTGCTATTGCCCGAGCGGCTGGCGGCGTGGAACTTGATCCACATGCGTTCGGAGGACCACTTCCCCAACTCGTGGCCCGGGTGTTCGCTGACCTCCCCGCCCAAGAGCACAAGATCGCTCGGACCGCGAGCCTAGTTGCACGGTTCGATTCCGACATGCTCGCTAAAGCTACCGATGGACTGCTTGGCGACGCATTGCGCTTCTGCGAGAAGGCACTGGTCAGCTACGACGGACATCCCATGTTCCCGTACCGGCTTCACGACGCAGTCCGAGAAGCCATCATCAATGAACCCCCCTCCATACCAGGAGCCTGGGCACCAGGAGACCGTAGAGACCGAGCTGCTGCGCTGGCCGAGGTCCTGCGAACTCGCCACAAGGACTGCCTCGACAGCGTCGAACAACGTCTAGAAATAATTGAGATCGCAGCGCGCCTCTGCGCCGATCATGACCTGGCCATTCCCTGGCTCTTGGAGACCACGCTGGATCTGCCGGGCATCGAGCAGACTGCGGGGCGGCTACCACCACCAAGCGATGACACATGGATCGGCCTGGTGGCCAGTTTCTTGAATGCCTGGCGCGGGCGCACAGTTCGGCAAAGAGTCGCCTACCTAGCCGAGTACACCGGCAACTCGCTTCCCACTGACATCCGCCGCAGTGCTCAACGGTGGCTTGCCTACTCCCTGAGGTCGCTGAACGATTACTCCACTGCACTCGAAATCTTCCGGGAGTTACTCGCAGAGGATCCTGATTCGCAACTGATCCGCTACCAGACCGCCCTGACCTTGCGTTCCTTGGGTCGATACCCTGAACTCAGGGAGCACATGGAGACCTATCCGGTGACGGGCGAGGGACGCGACCTGCGGCTGCTCGCAGAACTGGCATTCGACCGAGCTGAGTTCCAACAGGCGATCGCGGGGCCGGCAGCTCGTGCCAGTTATCTGCGGTCGTTGGGGAAGCACCGGCTCGCCCTGGAGAATGACCGGACGGTGCTGTGGCGAAAGGCGTTGATTGGTCAAGCATCCATCGCTGACTGTGACGCCATTGCTGAAGAGGGTGACCGGTATGGCATGCCTTTCACCTACCGGTCGGCGTTGGCCGCGCGGCTACTGTGTCTGCCTGCGTCGGACCCCCGCGTTGCGGAAACCCAGGCGGAGCTGGCTTCATTTATTGAGGATTCGGGCGGTGCGGCCGGCTGGCGGGAGTTCACTGCAGGCCTTGTCCAAGCCCTACGTCGCGTGGACCATGCGGCAGTCGCTGAGATCCGCGGACGCTGGACCGCTGCTTATAGGCCGTGGACGCCGGAGGATCAACTCATTGATCGCATCTGCATTTTCGCTGGTCATTCCCCGGTGCTCACTGTCCCGGGCTTTGAAGGTGGCCTCAATGGCGACGAGATCGACCGTCGCTGGCAGGCGGTCATCGCGGCTCTCACCCATCCGGATGCAGGCGCCTCGGCTTGAACGTAGCTTGCGTGTTGCCGCAGTAATTACCGGATTTACTGCGGCAAGACCGATAGGCTCACTGCCTTGACCTACGGGCCGCTGTCGTCTCCTTGGCAATGAGGTGCCCGCATTTACTGCGGTAGAACGGGTGAGCGATGCGGGTGGCCTTCCTGGGCGACAGCGAACAGACCAACCCGAAGCGACAGCACGTGCGTCACCTGCTCGCCTTCGCCGCAGTGATCTTCCCGGAAGGCAGCCTGGTCGGCTTCGCCGAAGACTTGGCGGCCATCCGCACTGAACTCGGCATCCCGGCGTCCGAGGAGATCAAATGGAAGCCTCCCAAGGGGAGCTTTCTGAGTTCCGCTGGCGGAGAACTCGTCTCGGACCTGCGTCGACGGATGCTCGAAGCGGCGATCGCGCGCGACGTCCGCACCACCACCGTGATCATCGACCACGGGATCGCCTACACCAACTGGAGCGAGGAAGAAGTCGGCACGGAACTGCTGAGATGGCTGTATGAACGGGTGTCGATGCACCTGCGTGACCACGACGACATCGGGATCATGATTGCGGACAAGCCCGGTGGCGGCCCCAGGGAGGAGAAGCAGTTCCTGCAGGACACTCTGCAGCTGACCAATGATGGCACCGAGTACGTCGAACCTGGCCGCGTCGTGCTGCCCGTGCTTACTGCCAACTCCCATCACGTCCCTCACCTGCAACTGGCTGACCTGGTCGCCGCGGCGACAACGGGCGCTATCGCCGGTCACCGCCCCGCATTGAAGCTCGGGCTCTTGCTAGCCAAGCTGATGCACCGGCACCGAATGAAAGACGTGAACGGCGCTGGGCTGGTCCTCTTCCCGGAGCGATTGAACCTGCTGTACCACTGCTTCGGCGAGAAGAGTGCCTCGAAACCAAGCGCGAACGCCGGGGTCTCCCTGCCTTGGGCGGAGGGGCTGTACAGCGAGGACGACGGTCTCGGCGTCCCGGCCCAGCCGCTCCCGGTGAAGGATGACGGCGATGGCTGAGGTGCTGCCCCTGCGTTCAGATTTGCCGGGAGCGCGCTCGATCGCTTTCACTGGGCGATCGAGCCGTACCTGACCGCCGCTAGCATCGGTACCTCCTCTCGTCGCGTCTACCGGATCTCGCTGACCACCTGGGCGTGGCTGCTGACCGAAACCCAGCCGCCGCCCGGCCGAGCCCGCCGAGGACCGCGCCGAGCAGGCCGACGCCGCGGCGAAGGCGGCGCGCACCGACCGGGACGAGAAGGTCGCCGCCGCGCGCAGGGACGCGCGCGAACAGGTCGCCGACGCCCGCGCCGACGCCGAGCGGGCGTGGCGGCAGGCGGGGCAGGGCCAGCGCGCCCAGCAGACCGCCGAGCAGGAGGCCGCCGCCGAACGGCACCTGCGTGAGGTCGCCCAGCAGCAGGCCGCCGACGCCGCGCGCGAGCGCGCCGAGACCGCCGCGCGACTGGACGCCGCGCAGCAGGAGACCGCGAGCCTGCTGGACGAACTGCAAGCCGCACGCGCCCAGCTCGCCGAACAGCAGGCGCGCTGCGCGGCCGCCACCGACCGCGCCGACGCCGCCGAGACGGCCCTCACCGAGACCCGCGACCAGCTCGCCGACGCTCAGCAGCAGAAGCGGGCCGCGCAGGAGACCGCCGCGCGCAGCGACCGCGCGGCCAAGGAGCACGCCGCCGCGGCCGATGCCGCTCGCGAGGTCGCCGCGCAGGCACGCACCGAGGTGCAGGCCGCCCGCGCGGCCGCCGAGGCGGCGATGAGCGAGGTGCGGCGCCAGCTGGAGGAGGCGCGCAGCAAGGGCCCACACGCAACGCGAACGCGCGGCCGCCGCCGAGCGGCGTGCCCAGCCCGCCGAGCACGCCGCCGAACAGGCCGCGCGCGCTGCGCCGGCGACCGATGATGGGCTGCCCTCTCGGGCTGGCGGTCCGTTGGCGTGTGTGCAGCCGGAGACCGCGGGCTTGGCCGGTGACCAGGCGCTGCGGTGAGCGGCCCTGGTAAGCGGGCCACCGCTGGGGCGAAGGCGGTAGCGGCGGGATGTGGCCGCCCTGGCGGACTGATCAAAGAAGCGTCCAACCGCGTGCAGAACTTCGAGAGTCCGGCGTCGTCCCCATGCGCCACGCGCCCGTACCGCCGGGACGTCCCGTCGGGGGCTCTGGGACGCTTCGGAGTACGACCAGAAGGGAACAGTCTTCGCCCGCCCCGGACAACGCCATAGGAGGGAGGGGCGTCTTCCTTGGCGTGGCACCTGACGCGCCGGGCGGGCAAGAGCGATGTGACGTCTTCGAGGCGCGCCTGCGCGCAGTGGACCGACACGGCGACCGCTACTTCGCCGAACGAGACCCCAAAGACCTCGCGCGCTGGACCGACGCCGCCCGACAGGCGCTGGAGAACGCCCGGGGCCCGGTGCAGGAAGGACGCGCCGCCTACCGGCTCGCATGGGCCCTGTCCGTCGCTCATTCGACCGATGCCAGGCTCGGGCTGCTTCAGGAGGCGGACGAACTCCTGCGGTCGGCCGCGCTGCCCCGCGACCACGCCGAGCGGCCGCCCATGATGGGCGTGGCCACCACAGTGTTCCTGGGGCTCTTCCAGTCCGGTGGAGACGTCGAGTACCTTGCATCGGCTATCGAGACCGCGCGCGACGGCATCGACGGAGCCGCTCCGGACGATCCGCGGCTGCCCAACTGGTCTGCCAACCTCGCGAACTGCCTGCGGGTGTACGCGGAGCTCACGGGCGAGGCCGCCGTCCTAGACGAGGCGGTCGTACGCGGCCGGAGCGCAGCCGAGGCGTGGAGGTACTCCCAGCCCATGGTGCTGGCGGGCCTGGCCAGCAGCCTCTACTACCGGTTCGCTGTGCGGCATCGGGCCGAGGACCTCGCCGAGGCCATGAAGGTCGCCCACCGTGCGTACGAGCTGGCGCCGCTGGACCCCACGGTGCTCGGCGTTCTCTCCGCGACGCTTCGCCTGGAGTTCGAACGCACCGGGTCCGTTGATCACCTGACCGAGGCGCTGACCATGCAACGGCGGCTCGTCCAGGGCCTGTCGACTGGCTTTCCCGAGCGCGCGATCCACCTGGCAAATCTCGCGGAGTTGCTCCGGTTACGGGGCGAGCGGCTCGGCTCGATGGGCGACCTGGACGAGGCGATCGAGTTGGCGATTGAGGCAGCTGAAACCGCGCCGGGACGCGATGAGCGCGCCGCCCTCATCATGCTCACGCAGACCCTGACGGTCAGGGCAGCGGCGCACGTCGCGGGCGCTCCGGAGCAGGCACGCGCCGACGCCCTAGCCGCGATCGCAGCCGCTGATCGGGTGCTGGAGCTGATCCCCGAGGGTCACGAGGCCACCGCGAACTTCCTCACCCTGCGCGCAAACGCCTGGTGGGTAAGCCACCGGGCCGGTGAGCCGGGCGCGATCGAGCGGGCGATCGCGACGTACGAGCAGGCCGCACTCGTCCCCGCACCGCCCCTGCAACGGGGACTGATGCTTAGCAACCTCGGCGTGCTGCTGAGCCGCGAGGGCACTGGCGACCCGCCAGCGCTCGACCGGGCCATCGAGGTAATGGAAAAGGCCCGCACCCTCATCCCGGTCGACCATCCGGTGTACGCGCAGAACACGGCGAACCTCGCCGCCGGGTGCTACCGCCGCTCTCTGGCGAGCACCTCCGCGTCCGACCTGGCCCGGGCGGGCGCCCTCGCGGACGATGGGAGCGCGAGCGAGGCGGCGCCCCCGAGCCAGCGGGTCGTGCTGTCCGCCCTGTCCGCCCTGTTCGCCGTGGAGCGCGGCGACCTGGTGGCGGCGGCGCGATCGTTCCGGTCGGCGCTCAACCAGTACTCCTTCCTCGCCTGGCAGGGCGGGGACCGGCAAGCGGTTGCGGGCCAACTGGCGCGGGTCGAGCAGCTAGGCTCCGACGCGGCTGCCTGCATGATCGCTCTCGGCGACGAGGAGGGCGCCCTCGAAGCAGTGGAACACGGGCGCGGCGTGCTCTGGGCCCAGCTTCTGCAGCTCCGGAGCCAGCACGCGGACACCTCACCGACGGCCCGCCGACTGGCCGAGATCGCCGCAGCCCTCGACACCGGCGTTCGTACACGCGACGAACGCATGACGCTGATGGACGAATGGCGGCGGCTTCAGGTTCAGGCGGCGGCCGACCGCGACGCGAACATCGTTACCCGACCCCGAGCGGCCGAGCTCAAGGCCGCAGCGATCAACGGTCCCGTGGTCGTCGTCAACGTTAGCGCCCACCGCTCCGACGCGCTGATTGTGGAGCCGGACCGCGTACGCGCCCAGGACCTGCCCGGCCTCACACCCGATCTCGTACGGGACCATGTGACGCACAACCTCGAAACCGAGCGGGACGTCGAGGCGGCCCGGCGGCGGGCATTCGACGCGCAGGCCCGATACGAACAGGGCGACCAGGGCTTCAGCGGCACGCGCCGGGCGCATCAGGCCTGGGCGGCTCTCCGGACCGCCGAGAGAGTCGCGGTCGACGTTTTGGACCGTACGCTGGCGTGGCTGTGGGACGTTGTCGCCGGACCCGTGCTGACCGCGCTCGGCCCGCCGGGCGCGGAGCCGCTCCGGCTGTGGTGGTGTCCCACTGGCCTGCTGGCCCTGCTGCCCCTGCACGCCGCCGGCCACGACTCTGGGCAGTCCCTGCTCGACCTGACCGTCGGCTCCTACACCCCGACCGTACGAGCCCTCGCCGAGTCCCAGAAGGCCGGGCCGAGTAACGGCGACCGTCTCCTCATCGTGAGCCTTGCCGCGTCCGAAGGGCAGCTCCCCCTGCCTGAGGTCGAGGAGGAGCGTCAGCGGATCCAGGAGACGATCGGTCCAGACCGCACGGCCGTGCTGGAGGGTGCGAACGCCACCCGCGCAGCCGTGCGCGAAGGCCTGCGGACGCACTCGTGGGCGCACGTGAGCTGTCACGGTCTCCAGTCGCTGGAGGACCCGTTCCAGGGCGGACTGGTGCTGCACGACGGGATGCTCACCGTAGAGGACGTGCGCGCCGGCCACCATCGCGGCGAGTTCCTCGCCCTGCTGGCCTGTGACACCGCCAGGGGCGGCCTCGACCTCGCCGACGAGGCGGTGACGCTGTCCTCGGCGTTCCACTACACCGGCTACCGGCACGTCGTGGGCACTCTGTGGTCCGTACGGAGCGGAGCGGCGGCGGAGTTCAGCGCCTCGCTGTACCGTCACCTCGTCACGGGCGGCCGATTTGCACCGGAACGGTCGGCGTACGCGGTCCGCGCGGCAGCCCTGGAACTGCGCGAACGACAGCGACTCAGCTGGGTCCCATTCACCCACACCGGCCCCTAACCTCTGGAAAGGCGCTATCCATGACCGACCCGCTGGAGCACGACCCCCTCGCGTTCGCGGAGACGACCACACCGGCGTACGCGGCAGCCTTCCTCGCCGAGGACTTCGCTTACGAGATCGTCGACGACGGCGTGGTGCTCCGCGGCAGGTGCCCACGCTGCCGCGCCACGGTCGAGGCGAACGCTTTCGAAAATGTCGTGGTCCGGAAGGGAGCGGAAGGCGGTTCCTTCGTGCAGGGCCCGCACCCCATCCCCGTCTACTGCACGTGCCTCCTCGACCACCCCGGCCGCCCAGAGGGAATCGAGGGATGCGGCGCGTACTGGCGGATCACGATGAACGGCCAACCGACGTGACTGGCCCGTTCACCCCGGACCCGAACGCGACGATCGGCGACCTGCGAAGGGCCCGCGACCGCGAACGCCTCTGGCGCACCGAACTGGACCGCGTCCGGACCGCGGCCCTCGCCTGGCGAAACGGCATGGCTGCACTGCTCGCCGGACTAGTCGGATTCGGTCTCCTCAAGGGCCGCTCGGACGTAGGAGCCCTGTCCCCGGGCTGGGCCACCACGGTGGGCCTACTGCTGGCCGTGGCGTTAATCGTGGGAGCCGTCGCAGCCGGGTCCCTGATGACCGCAGCCCACGGCCTCCCCGCCGCAGGCCGTACGGCGGACCTGCCGTCCCAAACCGCCGCCGACCACGCCGAGGCCCTCCTGTCGGCCCGCCGCCTGAGACGCGGCATCACCCTAACGGCGGTCTTCGTACTCGTCCTGACGACGGCGGTCGCCGTGACCTGGTACGGCCCGGAGAAGACAAAGCCGGCCCTCCGCGTGAAGACGACAACGGCCGACCTGTGCGGCACCCTCCTCCGCACCCGCACGGGACAACTGACCCTCACAAACGACAAGAAGGAACTCACCTTGCCCCCGACGGAGATCCTCTCGGTCAGCCCAGCCGATAAGTGCTAGCCAGCGCGCTCTCCCGACCCTCCACGAGGGCACGCCACAGCCGTCCGCTGCCTGTACGGCCCCGGCCAGCTGAACGGTCGTATCCGCCCGATGTTCGGCGGATGTTATGGCGACCCGCACCTTGATGGGGTCCGCGACCGCGGGCCGCCGCCACCCGCCCGACTCCAGTGGCGAGGGGAACTGGTCCGGCCGCCTCCGTCGAGCCCCTTGGCCAGTGCTGACGCGAGAGGAGTACCGGGTCCAGCAGCGGGTGATGCGCAGCCAAAGACGGCGACCGGCGGGACGGCGGCGGTGACGTTCGTGCCAGCAGCCAGGTCACAGCCACCAGCACGGGAACGCCGTGGCGGCGCAGGATCCGGGTGACAGTGCGAGCCGGCACTCCGGTGGCGCCGCGATGTGGTCGGGGCTTGCGCGCAGCTCGCGGCGGGCGGTAAGCACCTTCTCCCCGGTCTGGGGCCGTGATCGCAAACGGACACGCGCGGGGGCCACTGCGCCGCTCGGCCAGCCCGTCCCATTCTGCCGCCGACGGTGTTGAGAAGCAGGCCGAGCAGGAATCGGTGCTAGCGCTGATCAAGGCGATGCCGGGCAACATCAGCCGGAGTCGATGCTGAGTGAGATCAGCAAGGCTGACCGCGACCAGGGCGATTGGGCTGCCGGAGGGGTTGTTTGCCGATGTGGCGCTGAAGGTGCTGGCGAGCCAGGGCGGCGGCGGGCGCGCAGTTCCCCGACGACAGCTTCCCAAGCTGACAGCGCGGGTTCGATTCCCGTCACCCGCTCCCACGCGAAGGCCCAGGCCAGGGACATGATCCCCGAACCTGGGCCTTGATCGTTTTTGGTCGTCCTCACTGCCGGGCCATTAGCGGGCCATTAGGCCACCGGCACCAGCGCCCCGCCCGCTCCGCCGTCCTCGTCGTCGTCCTGGCCCTCGTCCTGGCCGCGCTCTTCCCGAACGAGGGCATCGAGGCCGTCAGCGATGATGCGGTCGCCCTTGGCCGACCGGTGTTGGTAGCGCAGCGCCGCCCGCTCGTTGTCGTGGCCCATGCGCGCCATCAGGTTCTAGGAACGAGTCGCGTTCAACGGGCGTCGGCGCGGCGTTGGGCAGCCTGGGCTCCGTGCAGGGCCGTCCCGGTGACCGCAGCGGCGGACGACCCGCCTTGAGCGCCGCACGCGCTCTTCCCTGCGCCACAACACCCTCCTCCGCATCAGGTGTTGCGACGACCAATTGAATCCGCCCAATATACGTCGCTGTCGTTCAGCCGGCGGTGCAGGTCAGCGGGTATCCGCACCTCGACCGGCAGCGTCGCGGACTGCTTCGACAACGCCGTCACCGAAAGCTTCTTCGCCACGTTGGAGACCGAACTGCTCGACCGGCACCACTTCACCACCCGAGCCCAGGCCAAGGCCGCCTGCTTCGACTTAATCGAAGGCTTCACCAACCCCCGCCGCCGTCATTCGACCCTGGGCAGCTCAGCCCCACCGAGTATGAGAGGAGACAGCCTCAACCACCGGACTACGCTGCCGCGTAGCCGCAAGCCCCGAGGTGTCTACGAAACCGGGGCAACTTCAGGCAAACCCCCAGGACAACTTCGTGGCAAGTCACAATCACCTTCGCCGAGCCGGCATCAGGTCGACTGCGCCGGGACAATCGGCGGCGTCTACCGGAGATGGTCCCACGGGGCGATCAATTCGCACAATCCGCATTGTGCGATGCCTTGAAGATTCCGCTTGATCCGATCCGATCCAAATCGCATCGGATATGGACCGGAGCGGAGCGTCTGCTGGGCTGGAATGGTGATGAACGATCATGCCCACCGCGAGAAGCGAGCCGGAACCGGCGGCCTCGATCCGTCTGATCCGGTCGATGTGCTCACCGGCGTCCCCAACGAGCCGCTCTACTCGGGCCGGTCGACGGCGACGACCTGTCCGTCGTAACGGCCGCCTAGCTCATTGTCCGCACCGGGCCGGTGGCCGCGGCCCGTGCGAGCACTGCGGCCGCCCGCTCGTGCGGCACCGCCGAGAGGCCTGGTTCTGTAGCACCAAGCAAAAACACCTATTGGGGAGGGTGGGGTGCGCGGGGCTTCTTCGACGGGAGAGGCTCGGCGTTGGGTGGCGGGGTGACTCAGAAAACACGTGCCGGAAGGCTTTCCGTTTATCTGTCCACAGCCGTCCGCAGGGCGAGAGCCCTGACCGGGAGCGAGTTGATAGAAGCCTGCTGAGCCGTCAACTCGCAATAGGTCTGTCCTCTGGCCAGGGCTCTTGCTGCTGTCTCGTCCATCACAGCAGAACAGGACTCCTCGATGGTGGCAGTGGGGATCGACCCGCACAAGCACGTTCACGTCGCGTTAGCCGTCGGCGCCGACGGCAAGACCGTCGGCAGGCCGGCGACCATCAAGAACGACGCGTCGCTGATCCCCGCCCTGCTCAAGTGGATCCATCCGATCGCCGACCGGGCGCCGGTGACCTGGGCGATCGAGGACGGCCGCGGGTTCGCCCGCCGTCTGGCCGACGGCCTGTTGCTGACCGGCCACCATGTCGTCTGGGTCCCCACCCGGCTCACAGCTGCCCACCGCAGGCTCCACGCCGCTACCGGCGCCAAGTCCGACACCGTCGACACTGCAGCGGTCGCCCACGCCTCCATCGCCACCCCGGGGCTGGACCGGCACCGCATCGACGAACACGTCCGCGAACTACGCGTCCTGGTCGACTACCGCACCGTCCTGGTCAAGCGCCGCACCATGGCGATCAACCAGCTCAAGGCACAGTTGCACCTCTGGCTCGACCACACCCCCCGGCGACCTGGCCCGCCCCAAACACATGGCCGCGCTGATCACCGTCCTGGACGGCGCACGACTGGGCGCGCACGTCCACCAGGCACTCACTAACATGGCCACCGAAATCGCTGACCTCAACCGGCGCGTCAGCGACCTGGACACCACGATCAAGGATCTGGTCAGCCCGCTCGCACCGGCACTGCTGCAGATCACCGGGATCAGCCACAACTCCGCCGCGGTCCTGATCGCCGAGACCGGCGACATCACCCGCTTCTGCAACTCGGCCAAGCTCGCCCGCTACACCGGCTGCGCACCCATCCCGGTCTACTCCGCCGACCATGAGCGCCACCGCCTGCACCGAGGCGGCAACCGCAGACTCAACGGCGTCCTCTACACCGCCGCCATCGTGCAGAAACGCTTCCACCCCGCCGCGCAGCAACTTCTGGCCCGCCACGAACCCGCCAAGAGCAAACGCGGTGCCCGACGCATCCTGCAACGCCATCTCGTCCACGTCATCCATCGAGCGATGACCACCGACCAAGATGACCACCGACCAAGCAACCTGGGATCACCAGATCACACGTCACCAACTCGCGGCTTGACATAGAAGCATCAACGGCAGGCAGGTGCGCTACTAGGGACCGCCAAGCTCGGGCCCGTGCGCACGCCGCACGCCGGGGCCGCGTTCCTGCCCCCGCTGGTAACCCAGTTCGGCGAGCACGACGGCACGCTGACCGCGCTCCTGAATGACGCGTCACCGACGCGGTCCAGGAGGTCGAGCAAGCGCGCCGCCGCGCCGACGAGGTCGAGACGCGCCCCAAGCTCGCCGAGGCACACGCCAAGGAGCCCGACGCCGCAGTGAAGAAGCCCCGCGCCGATCGGGATGAGAAGGTCGCTGCCGCCCGCCGTGACGTGCGCGAGCAGGTCGCCGACGCGCGCCGACACCGAGCTGGCGTGGCGGCAGCAGGGGCAGGCAGAGCGCGCGCCCAGCGGGCTGCCCAGGACGAGACCGCCGCGGAACGACAACTGCTACAGGTCGAGCACCAGCAGGCCACCCACGCCGAGCGGGCCCGAGCCGAGACCGCCGCACGGCTGGACGCCGCGCAGCAGATGATGCGACGGCGTGGTGCATCCAGACCGTGCACGGGTCGCCCACCTCATCCGGCGGCAGCCGTTTCCTGCCCTGTCCGCACCGCGTTGCGGGCGCAGCCCGGTGCGCGCCTTCTTGTCGCTCTCATGCAGCCGCGACCAGGCTGCTGGGGAGGGCGGGGGCCTCCTCCGCTCAGCTGGTCAGCACCGCACCGGACCGCACCATTTATTCACATCGCGCGGCAGGGTCCACCGTTGCTGTGGATGAGGCCTGCCGTCAAGGCATGCAGCGTAAGAAGCGAATTTCAGGGCTTCCTGTCAGACACCAGAGAAATCTTTCAGCGAGTAGCAGCTTCTGCTCAATGTCGTAGCCCCGCGTTGGCTAAAGTAATGAAGTCGCCGAGTTGTCGATTAGTGACCCGCGCACCGGCCGTCCTGATAATGCGCAGGCGTCCGGTCTGGAGCGGCCCTGAGGGCGTGGGCGGGTCGTTCGGCGTGGTGGTAATGCATGCGCGGGCCTTCGGTCAGGCTTCGGCGGCACGGGATGCGGGGCGGGTGGCGCCGATATATTGGCGTTCGCGATAAGGGTTGCCGGTGAATCGGGAGATGCGAACGATATCGCCGGTGTGGGGGGCGTGGATCATGCGGCCGTGGCCGTAATAGATCCCGACGTGGTGGATCGTGGCGGGATTGCGGGGATTGGTCGCGAAGAAGAGCAGGTCGCCGGGCTGGAGTTGAGGCCTGGAGACGTGAATTCCGGCGTTGTACTGGTCGGCGGCGACTCGGGGTAGGCGGACGCTGGCTTGGGCCCAGGCGTACTGGGTGAGACCTGAGCAGTCGAAGCCCTTGGTGCCAGCTCCTTGGGCGGTGCCGTAGGTGGGGCCGGAGGGTCCGCCGCCGCCCCAGGAGTAGGGGGTGCCGAGCCAGCGCAGGGCTGCGCGGACGGCGGTGGCGCCGCGTCCGGTGGTGGTGGGGGCGGCGTAGTGGGCGGCTTGGGCGAGGACTTTGCGGACGTACCAGTGGGCGTGGTTGTACTGCCAGATGGCCCGGTAGAGGTGCTTGCCGCCTTTCCCGGCGTCGTTGGCGCACAGGTAGTGGGCGGCGCCGTGGATGGCGTCGGCGAGGTTGTAGCGGTCTTTGCGGCCGTCGTGGTCGCCGTCGATGCCGTAGGCGGCCCAGGTCGCGGCGAGGAACTGCATGGGGCCTCCGGCTCCGGCGGTGTTCTGGCCGGAGTGGACGCCGGGTGCGGTGGAGCGGCCGTGATCGCCTTCGATTTTGCCGATGGCGGCCAGGACGTTCCAGGGCAGGCCTGGGCAGGTGGAGGCGGCGTCGAGGTACCAGCGCAGGTAGGCCGGTGGGATGTCGCGTTCGGCTTCGGCGGTGGGCGCGCCAGCCAGTTCTGAGCCGGTTCCTGCGGCGGAGTTGTGACCGGCGAGCAGGATCACCAAAGCCAGCGGGACAGCAAGAGCGGCGGCGCATGCGGTGGCGGCGGCTTTCACCGCTCCGGCCGCCAGGGTGTTCTACTCCTGGCTGACCTGCTCCTGGGTGGTCTGGTTCTGGGCGCCGGTTCGGGCGCGGCGTTGGGCGCGGTATCCGGCGCCCTTCTTGGGTTCGGGTGGCTCATGTGCGGTCTCCCCCGGTTGGTGGGGCTGCCGCAGCACCTCGCGGACCGCTTGCCAGGAGTAGCGGAAGTCCTTGCCGGTCTTGAGGGCGGGAATCTGCCCGGCGTTGGCCATCCGGCGGACGGTCTGGGGCGAGAGGCCGAGTTTGGTCGCGAGTTCGGCGGTGGTGAGGACGTCGGGGTCGCGGCCGGGTGTCTCGGTCATCGCGGGGGCTCCTGGTTCGGCGGTCACGGTTGTCGCATCCAGTGTGGTGGACGGGCGCTGCGGAAGCACGTTCTTGAGGTCGGATGGTTCTCGAAGAAACTGTTTGACGTTGCTTGCGCTCCATAATCTTGCCACGTACTGTGAGCGACCAACAACCCAGTGCATTTATTCGGGGGTACGCGGGTGAGTCTTCGACAAACCGGACCGAGCCGGGACGGGCAGGCGGCAGAGGTCCTTGACGTGGTCGTGGCCGGCGCGCACGGCGGCGCCGGGACCTCCACGCTGGCCGCGCTGCTGCCCGCGGCGTGGGACATGGGCTCGATCGGCCAACTGCTGGATCTCGACCGGGCACCGCTGCAGGCCAAGGGCCGTCCGCTGGTGCTGGCCGCGCGCAACACCGCGGTCGCGGCCACGCACGCCACCGCCGCGATTAGTGCGCTCCACGAGTGGGGCGAGCGTGTGGCCGTGCTGGCGATCGTCAGTGACGGCCGCCCGGAGTCGCGCGACGCGACGGCCCGGTACGGGCTGCTAACGGCGCGGGTCGGCGGCCTGGTACGTGTCCCGCATGTGCGGACGCTGCGGCTCGTCGAGGACCCATCGACGGTCGCCCTGCAGGGCAAGGCGCACCAGGCCCTCGCTGAGATCCGGCGCCTCCTCCGTGAGGAGCAGCGATGACTCTGATCTCGTCCCTACTCACCGCGGTCCCGCTCGTAGGCGTAGATGTCGATGTGCCCGATCCGCCCCCGGCTCCCCCGCCTGGGCTGGATAGCAAAATGAGCAGGCTGCTGTCGTGGGGCAAGTGGGGTGTGCTGATCTGCGGCGTCGCCGGCTTGTTCATCTGCGCTGGTCAGATGGCCATCGGCCGCAAGAACCGGTCCACGTTCGCGGCCGACGGAGCGACCGGCATCCCGTGGGTGCTGGGCGGGCTGAGCTTGGCGGCGACGGCGGCCCCGATCGTCGAGGTGTTCTTCAAATGACCCGGGCGAAGGACGAGACGAAGCGGTCGGACGGCGTCGTGTGGTGGCGCCGGGGCCCGGTCATCGCGGGGTCGATGATCGGCGGCGGAGTGCTTGTCGGGCTTCTGGCGCCTCCGGTCTTCAGGACGCCTCCCACGACGACTCCGGTGATCGTGCGAACGACGGCGCGATCTGGGCAGATGGTCAGCGCGCCGCAAGTGTCCTTCGCTGGCGTGTCGTGGCGTGACTACCACGGCGTTCTCCTGCCCTACTCCGCTGGGGACGGGCCACACGACACCGCCAGCGATCTGGCTTCGGAGTTCGCCAGGACGCCGCGCGGGGCCTTGCTGGCCGCGATCCATATTGCGGTGCGGGCCAACGTGCAGTGGGGCAGCGACGTGTTCGGACCGACCATCGAGCGGCAGGTCACCGGCCCCGATGCGAGCATCCTGCTTGATGCGACACGCAGGGCCTACGAGCGTTTGAGGGGCGACCGGCCCGATGGCGCCATGCTCAGCCGCGGATATGTCGTGCTGGAGGCGTTCCGTTGGCAGGGCTACTCGCCCGAGGCGGCGAGCCTGGATCTGGTGTCGGCGGGGCCGGGCGACAGCGATGTGACGGTCCGTGCCGTGGCTCGGTTCCAGTTGCAGTGGCAGGACGGTGACTGGCGTCTCCTGGCTCCCCCGGGTGGGACGTGGGTTGGGGCAGCGTCCCCTATCGATTCGCCGGACGGCTATGTCCGCTTCCCGAGTGGGGGCGCCTGATGTTTCCGTTTGATCCGTGCTCACCGGTCATGGATCCGGCCTGCGTCCAGCCGGTCGATAACGACGGCCACGGCGGAGGGGGCCCATCTCTGCCCGGGGTACCGGATATCTCGGCCATGGTCGGCGGGCACATGCTGGACGAGGCCGCCAAGTCGTTTCAGTCGGCGGTCGGCTGGCTGATCTCCAACACCGCCGCTTGGTGGGTCAAGACCCCCTCCCCCGACCTGGAGGGAGAGCCAGCGATCAGATACCTGCAACTCCTGGTCCAGCCCCTGACGATCGCGGTCGCGGCACTGGCGTTGCTGGCGGTCGCCGCGCGCATGGCGCTGTCACGCAAGGCGATTCCGCTGATCAACGCCGGACGCGGCCTGGTCGTGCTCGCGACGGTCACCGTGATCGGCACCGTCCTTCCGAACCTGCTGCTGCAGTGGGGCGACCAGTGGTCCGGCTGGGTGCTGAACGCGTCCTCGCAGGGAGACTTCGCCAAGCGGATGACTCAGATCGTGATGGTGCCGAGCGGGACGCCCGCCGCACTGGTACTTCTCCTCTGCCTCATCGCGCTGATCATCGGCATCATCCAGGCGATCCTGCTGCTCTTCCGCGGAGCAGCGCTGGTCATTTTGGCCGGGCTGCTACCGCTGGCTGCCGCAGGCATGATCACCACCTCAACCCGGTCGTGGTTCACCCGTGTGGCCGGCTGGATGCTCGCGCTGATCTTCTACAAGCCCGCAGCGGCAGCGGTGTACGCGACGGCGTTCACGCTCGTCGGCAAGGGCAAGGACCTGCGCGTGATCCTGATGGGGTTCACGATGATGCTGATCAGCCTGATCGCCTTCCCGGTCCTGCTGAAGTTCTTCACCTGGACGACCGGCGGCACCGAATCGAGCACCGGCGGCGGGATCCTCGGCGCGCTGATGGGCAGCGCGACCGCGCTGGGCGCGTTGCGCGCCTACGGCGCCCTGGGCGCATCGGGCGGACGGTCGGACTCGGCAGGCGAGCACGCCGACTACCTCGACCAGCAGCTCGGCGACCAAAGCCCCCCAGCGCAGCCGCCGACCGACCAAGACCCAGCCGACCAGCCTCCTCCCCCGCCCGGTCACCCCCATGACACATCAGCACCGGCCGGCGGCCCCGGCCATCACTCTTCTGATCCCGGCGCCCCCGAAGGAACCAACTCTCCCGAGGCAGGCCCGCCTACGCACAACAGTCAGGGGTGGGCGCCGCCCGACGGCGGCCACGGCGAACCGGTCGGCCCCACCGGCATCCGCGCCGCCGACCGAGAACGCCGCCGCGGTGAGGACGCCATCCGCTGGGTTGGCAACGGCGGCCTGGACGGACCGACCGGCGCCGCCGGGGAAGGTGGTGGCGGCGGTGGAGCATGACATCCGCACCTACGGCGGCTGGCGACGCCGACAGAGCATCGGCCTGCTCGGCCTGGACACCACCTCGACCTTCATCGCGCTCGGCTCCGCAATGCTGCTCGTGCTAACCGCAGCCACCGCACCCGGGCTGCTGGTCTACCTGCTCCCGCCCGCCCTGATCAGTGGCGCGCTCAGCTTGATCCGGGTCGGTGGCGTGCCGCTGGCGCGGCTCGTTCTGGCGCGGTGCCGCTGGCGTTGGGGCGTGTGGCGCGGCCACACCCGCTACCGGGCCGGCGTCGTCATCGACCACCCGCGCGCGTTCCAACTCCCGGGCGTGCTCGCGCCGCTGACGCTGCTCAGTGCCGAGGACGGTTACGGCGGCCGGTACGGGATCGTGTGGGACCGCCGCGCCGGCCTGCTGACCGCCACCCTGCGCGTCGTCCCCGCCTCGACCTGGCTGGCCGACCGCAGCGACGCAGACACCTGGGTCGCCTCCTGGGGCGGCTGGCTCGCCGCGCTCGGGCACATGCCCTCCGTGCGGTGGGTGACGGTGACGGTCGACACCGCGCCCGAGCCCGGCTCGACACTCGCCGACGCCGTTGACCGCAGCGTCGTGGCCACCGCGCCGGAACCGGCCCGCACCATCATGAGCGAACTCGTTCGCACAGCTCCCGCCGCAGCCGCCGATGTCGACACCCGCCTCTCGATCACCTTCGATCCCAAAGTGTCCGCGTCCGGCCCGAAGGACCTGTTCGAGGCGGTCGCCGAACTGGGCCGCACGCTGGACGGGCTCGCGTCACGTCTCGGCGGCTGCGGCGTGTCCGTCCTGGGACGCGCCACCGCAGCCGAGATCGCCGGGGCGGTACGGATCGCCTTCGACCCCGACGCGCGCGGCGAGGTCAACCGGCTGCTCGCCCGCCCGAACTCAGAAGAGATCCTCTCGTGGGCTGATGCCGGACCAGTCGCAGCGACCGAGCACACCACCCACTACGAGCACGACGGCGGACACTCAGTGAGCTGGGCCTGGCACGAGCCACCCCGACAGAACGTGCGCTCCGACGTCCTGGCCAGGCTGGTCGCGCCCGGCCCGTTCCCCAAGCGCGTCACCCTGCAATACCGAGCATTGCCCGCCGCGGCGGCGAGCCGCGTCCTGCAACAGGAAGTCAATGCGGCGGCGTTCCGCGCCCAGTTCCGGCGCCGCACCGGCCGCGACGAGACCGCCCGCGACAGCTGGGACGCCGCCCGCGCCCGCCAGGCCGCCGCCGAGGAGGCCATGGGCGCCGGGGTCTGCCTGGTCTCGATGTACGCGACCGTCACCGTCACCGACCCCGCCCAGCTCCAACGCGCCGTAGCCCACGTGGAATCGTCCGCCGACTCGGCCAAGATCCGGCTCCGCCGCCTGTGGGGCAGCCAGGCCGCCGGATTCGCCACCACCCTGCCGTGCGGCATCTGCCCACCCGAGCTGTCTCGCCGCCTCTTGCACTGAACCGGAGGAACCGAGCTTGCCCAACGCCGAAACCGCAGCGATGTCCGAGCCACTCGCCCCGCCATGGGGCTGGCGCGGCCCAGGCACCGGACGCGCCGCGCACGTCGAAGCCGCCCCGGAGTTCCAGGCCACCACCAGCCAAGTCTGCGGCCTGTACCCCTACACCGCCGGCTCAGGAACACCCACCGCCGGCACTCCCATCGGACGCCACCAGCTCTGGGGCGAGGTCGTCTGCCTCGACCCACTGGCCTGGCTCCGCGAAGGCCTGGTCACCAACCCAGGCATGTTCGTCCTCGGCCAACCCGGCACCGGCAAATCCACCCTCGTCAAACGCCTGGTCACCGGCGCCGTCGCCACCGGCACCACACCAATCATCCTCGGCGACACCAAACCCGACTACACACTGCTGGTCGAATACCTCGGCGGCCAAGTCATCCGCGTCGGCCGCGGCGTCGACCGCATCAACCCCCTCGACGCCGGCCCCCTGGACCAAGCACGGCAACGCCTCACCGGAGCCGACGCCGAAACCCTGCGGTGGGAAGTGCGCTCCCGACGGCTCTCCCTGCTGCTGGCGCTGGCGACGCTCGTCCGCGAAGCCCGCATCACCAACGCCGAGGAAGTCGTCCTCGGCCGCGCCATCGACCTCCTCGACGAACGCCTGGCCCACGACCCCACCGTCATGGACGTCCTGCGCATCCTGGAGCAAGGACCAGACGAGCTGCGCTCAGCAACCCGCACCGACTCCGCCGACTCCTACCGGGCCCAGACCCGCGACCTGATCTTCACCCTCGACCTCCTCATCTCCGGATCCCTCGCCGGCGTCTTCGACTCCCCCACCACCCGCCCACTGAACCTGGACGCACCAGCGATCAGCGTCGACATCTCCCGCGTGCGAGCCGCCGGCGACAAGCTCCTCACCGCCGCGATGCTGTGCACCTGGGCCTACGCCTTCGGCATGGTCGACGCCGCCACCGCCCTCGCCGACCTCGGCACCGCCCCACGCCGCTCCTACCTCGGCGTCATGGACGAACTCTGGCGGGCCCTGCGCGGCGCCCCCGGCCTGGTCGAGCACGCCGACGCCCTGACCCGCCTCAACCGCGCCAAAGGCATGGCCTCAATCATGATCACCCACTCACTCGCCGACCTGGACGCCCTGGCCACCGAGGAAGACCGCGCCAAGGCCAAAGGCTTCGCCGACCGCTCCGCCATCACCGTCCTGACCGGACTCCCGCCACGCGAACTGGCCCGCGTCCACGAGATCACTCCGCTCACCGGCCCCGAACAGCGCCTGGTCACCTCCTGGTCGGCCCCCGACTCCTGGCAACCCGGCGCCCGCCACCCCGGACGCGGCAAGTACCTCATCAAGACCGGCGAACGCCTCGGCATACCCGTCGAACTCTCCCTCGTCGGCCCCGAAACCGACCTCTACGACACCGACCAGGCCATCCGAGGTGCTGGATGACACGAGCGCTGGGGCCGCGGGCATCGCTGTGGAATTCCAACGCCGGTGGCGGATGGCTGGTGCTGGCCGCCTGCTGGACACCCATCGTCGTGCTATGGATTGTGTGGTTCTCCGCCGAGCTGTGCGCCGCCGCCACGGGCGGGACAGTCATGCCCTTCGGCTCCGATTTCGCGATCGCCCTCGCCAAGGGCAAGACCAACACCACGTGGCCGGGAACACCGACACCGCTGGTCCTTCTCATCCTCGCGCTCCTAGTTACCGCGCTGATGAGCGGCGCCTGGGTGGTCTGCTCGCGCATAGCTGCGCGCCTGCCCCAGCCTGGAGATGCTGTCGCCGCTCTCGCCGACAACCCGGGCCTGAGCGCACTCCAACCCGACGTGACCGCGCGCAAGGCCATCGCGCTGAGACGTTCGCTCGCCAAGTTCGCCCCAGAAGAGCTGGACCGGGACGACATTGGCCTCGTCCTGGGCGACGTCCTTCTCCCCGGCGAACGTTCTGGCCCGACGTTGTTCGCCTCGTTCGAGGACACCGTGGTCGCGTTCATGGCACCGCGCTCGGGCAAGACGACCACCCAGTCGATCCCGCACGCCCTCTCGGCGCCAGGCCCGGTCATCGCGACCAGTAACAAGGCCGATCTGTGGTCGGCGATCGCGACCGTCCGCGCCAAACGCACCGGTGGGAAGATCTGGCTGTTCGATCCGCAGCACATCACCTACCAGCCGCAAGACTGGTGGTGGAACCCGCTCGCCGGCCTCTCCACCGTCGAGGACGCCCACAGGCTCGCCGGGCACTTCGTCCTCACCGTCGATGACGGGCAGAAGAAGGATCTGTGGGGGCCGGCAGCACAAGACCTGCTGTGCGCCTTGTTCCTGGCCGCCGCGACTTCCGACCGCTCGCTCCATCACGTGGCGCAGTGGCTGGACGAGCCCGCCGTCCCCACGCCGATCGAGCTGCTCCAGAAAGCCGGCTTCCAGCTCATGGCCTCCTCGCTCAAGGGTACGCAGAACGGGGCGGTCGAGACGCGGGACGGCATCTATCAGACCGCTCGGACGGCGGCCAAGGCACTGCGCGACCAGGAAATCCTCGCCTGGGTCACCCCCGCCCGCGACCTGCCGGTCTTCGACCCGGACGCGTTCGCGACCTCACGCGACACGCTGTATCTGCTGTCCAAGTCGCTCTCCGCGGCGGCTCCGCTGATCGCCGCGCTCACCGACACCACCATGCGCGCCGCCGAGCGCCGCGCCGAACAAGCCGGCGGACGCCTGGACCCGCCGCTCATCGTCGCGCTGGACGAGGCCGCCAACATCTGCCGCATCGCCGACCTCCCGCAGCTCTACTCCCACCTCGGCTCGCGCGGCATCATCCCGGTCACCATCCTGCAGAGCTACGAGCAGGGCGTCACCGTCTGGGGCGAGCCCGGCATGGCCGCACTGTGGGGCGCCGCAACCCGCAAGCTCATCGGCGCCGGCATCGACTCGCCCCGCCTCGTCCGCGACCTGGCGACCCTTATCGGGCAGCACGACGTGCCCGTCCGGTCCATCACCTACAGCGACGGACGCGCCAGCGAACAGATTTCGCTGCGCCGCCAGGACATCCTCGAAGCCGCCGACATCCGCGCCCTGCCCACCGGCACCGCGCTACTGCTCGCAACGGGCACCAAACCCGCCCTCATCCGCCTGCGCCCCTGGTACGCCGGACCGCACGCCCGAGCCATCAACTCGGCCATCAAGACCGCCGACATCGCCATCGCCGATGCCGCCCGCCGCCATTACCACCGCGGCATCGACTGATCCCTCGCCAAGAAAGGCCCTTGCATGCACACCTCGAAGGCTCTGGAGGCTCCATGTCCCACCCCCAGTCCGACCCCGACGCGCCGCGCACGGACGACCAGCGTCTCAAGCCGCTGTATCCGGATGTCACCGCCTGGGTGACCCAGCACTTCGTCCCGATGTACCGGCGCACCCTCGGTGGTGAATTCCGCTGGTGCGCCGAATGGTGGCGGCACGGCGAAGCCATCTCACGCCTCACCGCCCTGTGGTTCTCCTGGGAGGCGATGCGGCTCCAGGGCGCCACCGGCATGGCCCTGTGGTACCGCGACCATCTCGACCACCAGATCCCCGTCCTGCTGGGACCGCGCGGCCCCTTCTACCAGTGCACTGAGAACGAGCATCTGGCCCCGCACCAGGCACGCATCATCCCGGTCCCCGCCTGGTGGCTGGGCGTCGACCAAGACGACCTCGCCGCGGCGGACGCATGAACTCGTCTCGCACGCTGCGAACCGCTGGCTGGAGGCCCGTGTGACTGGACGCATGGCCGCCGCTGCCCTGGCGCTGGACGCCTACGAACAGCACCTGTTCGGGGAGCTCGCCCATGGGCACCGCAACGACCACGCAGAAGCCGAAGGGCTGGTGCACGCGCTGGTCGTCGACCTCATCACCTACGGCGAGAGCAACCACCTGGGCGTCGTCGACCTCCTGGACGCCCTCCAAGCCCGCATCGACCGCGGCGGGGCCCTCATCAACCCTCGCTACAGCTTCCGCCTCAACACCGAAGTCCAGTTCCGCGACCGAAGCGCCGACGAGCACCGCAGCTTCATCACCGAACTGAAGTCACCCGGCTCCAGACAGGACGCCGAATGCGTCCTGCGCGTCCCGGGGCTCATCGACCCGCAGCACACCATCACCTCGCAGCTCCAACCGGCTATCCGGCTGGTCCCTGTGCGGACTCGTACCTGCGGAATCGTCTTCTCCGCACTGGAGGCCGAAGACACCATCATCGAGATCCTCGATGGCCAGGCGAGCAAGCCGGACACCGCTCCTGCTCCGGAGGTGGTCGCGGATCTGGACGAGCTGGCCACCGCCCTGGCTACCTGGTCCGGCACGACACCCCAAGGGGTCCTGCACCACCTCCGCTACCAGGCGGGACTCTCTCCGCCGTCGTCGGATCACCGCTCACCAGTCGCTCGCCGCGCCGCAGCAGCATTCCCGAACGGCATCGCAGCCAGCCTGGCCGGCGAGCAGCCGACCACGTCAGCAGCCCACCGGCCCGAGCCGCCAGGCCCAAACCCGCCTCTCCGCCTTACGTGATCGGCCCTACCCGCTCAGTTATTTGGAGGTACTAGATGCGCGAGCATGAAGAGGCAGTCGCCAACGCGCTCGACACCTACCAGCGGCAAGTCCTGCCCGACAAACTTCCCAGCCACCGGGCCGACCCGTTGCTGGCCGAGTTGCTCAGCAAGTCGCTCCTCGATCAGCTCGTCCGCTACGCCGAGCGCCGGGACCTGAAAGTGAACGACACCTTGGCTCTGCTTCATCAGGAACGACTCGACCGCGGCGGGCGCGCCCACGACCCGGTCGAACGCTTCCGGCTCGCGAGCGAGGTCCAGTTCCGGCAAGAGCCCACCGCTACAGGGGCGAAGCCGCGGTTTCCGCTATGGCGCGGCTTCATCACCGCACTGACAGCCTCACCAAACGGTGGCGCACAGTGCACGGTCCGAGTGCCGGGCATCCACCAAGGTCTACACGTCACCGCACCCGAGTTGGAACCGGCCGATCCGTTTCCGCCACTCTCCACCCGCACGGCTGGTGTCGTCGTAAGTGCCCGGGGAGCCGAGTCGACGATCATCGACATTGGCGTCCGGCTCAAGCGCGCCGCTGCCAGCGGCCTCGTCGCCGACGAGCAGGCGCTCACCGACCTCGCACAGCTGACCATGAGACTGGGGACCTGGTCCGGCGGCCAGCCCGACGCAATCATGCGCCACCTCCACGACCGCATACTGGCCGCCGTTCAGAAGCTGCCTCCGCCAGGGCGAGGACGACCTGCAGCGCAGCTGTCCGCAAGCGAGTTCCCCCAAGGTCCAACTTCCTCGCCGTCACCCGACCGACCGCCTAGCACAAGGCCCAGCCCAGACAACCGGCACAACCCACGCAAGCACCACCCCTAGAACCTCACCGGCGCCTCCCATGCCACCTAACTCGAACCCTTGGAGGCCAAATGGCCGAAGCCGGCGCCGAAGAGTTCGCCGAGTTCGGAGCCGCAGCCTTGGACTCCTTCCAGGCCCTCTTCGAGGAGACCGAGCATTTCGACCATCGCAGCAACGACGTCCACGCCCGAGAGCTCCTCGGCGACCTGCTGATCGACCTGATGCACTACGCCCAGCGCCGGGGTCTGGAGTTCAACGACGTCCTCGCTCAAGCCAACGGTCACTACCTCAGCGAACGCAACAGCTCCGACGTCTACGCCATCGGTTCGGTCGTCCAGCTCGAAGGGCCGGCCGCCGACGAGGCAGCTCTGCTCGGTCGACCGACCAGGGGCGGCGTCACCGGAATTTACGTCCCTCATGACGGTCCTACCGAGTACTACGTTCGTTTCCTGGGCGAGCCCGGCAGCAAGAGCATCCTCGCCACCGAACTGGCAGAAGCGTCGACCTTCCCGGACACATCCACCACAAAGGGCATTATCAGTGACCCCTTCTTGGCTGAAGACGCCCTCGTCGAGGTGATGACCCGGATCGGGCGGGCCGACCTCCACGGCATCCCACCCAACCAGGACGACCTCAACGATCGCCATGCCCTGCTGGATGCCCTCGTGGCCTGGAACGGCATGGACACTCGTGACGTCACCGACCTGCTCCTGGCTCAGGTGGAACAACGACTCACCACGTCCCAGGCCGAGATCCCAGTCGCGGACACAGCGCTCAGCCCCGGCCGACTCGCAGCACAGGACTTCCCGATACCGCTGGAGCAAGGACTCGCAGAGCACCGCCCTGGCACCCACACGACTCCTCACCCCACCGCCTCCGCCAGCAGACGCACCGACCGCCACCGATAGGGCCACTGCCACCTGCGGAAACTCATCGTGACACGCGCTTCCATCGTTGGCCTATTGATCATGAGCAACGATGATTTTTCTCAGTGCTTTTAGACACACGCCTTGGACGTGGGCGTCAACAACTCGGAGGTCCCGCTGAAGTACTTCTTCGACTACGCCGCCCGCCAGATCAAGACGGCCGACTCAGTTCCCGCGCTCCTCGCCGCCGCCTTCATGGGCATGGAGCTGATCGAGCGCGCCACCACGGTCCTGGCCCAGACCGCACCCGAGGACGCCTACCAAACCGCACTCGCCGAGGCGAGCGACGCCTGGTGGGCCCTGGTCGACGCTCCCACCCTCACCTGGCCAGACCGCTCAATGTCAGACACCGACGTATCGGAACTCGCCGAATCCATCGCCGCCTTGGTGATGGTCGTGGCCGAAGCCATCCTCAACGTCGCCTCCAAAACCACCGACCCAGCCGATCGAGTGGCCTGTCTGAGAGCCGCCCACCACGCCGGCAACGTTCACGCGGCAATGAAGTAGGACCCGTGCCTAACTACACCAAGCGCATCGACCGCGCGACCCACGCTCTGACCGCCTACGAACTGGAGGCCTTCCCAGGCAAGCCTTCGCTTCTGCAACGCGACCCCTTCTATACCGAAGCCTTGCTGGCAGCGCTGGTCTGCGATCTGGAGCACTACGCCAACCACCACGGCATCAGCTTCTCCGGCGTCGTCAGCACCGGCCGCGCCCTCAACGCCGAAGAGGTCTCCGAGGACGCCCCCTACAAGCCCGGCGACCAGGTACGCCTCACTCGCCAGTACAACTACTGCGGAACCGTCATCGGCTGGCAGACCACAGGCTCCATCGACGCGACCGCCTACCTCGTCACGGTCCCCGGCATTCCCTACATCTATGCCGAGGCGGCCACGCACCTTGAACCCGCGCCTGCGTTCCCACCGACCGAGACAATCCTCGGCACCGTGCGCTATCCCGACCAAGCCGAACAGCTGTACTTCAATATCGCCAAGCAGCTTCCGAACGCTCCTGAGGCAACCCGCCTCAAGCTAGAAAACGACCGCCAGCGACTGCTGGCCGCAATGAGCTCCTGGAGCGGAATCTCCGGGTCCCGCATCCACAACGAACTCGCCCCGCGCCCGACCGCGGCCAGATTCCAACAGCCCGACACCCGTGCAGCCGTCGCGGACTTCCCCACCGGCATCAACCACAGACTCACCGCAGCACCACCGGACGCACCCGACCACAAGCAGCCGCCTCCCTCGGCCCATGGCTCAACTCCCACCGCATAACCACCCGGCTGGAGCACCCCAGGCCCCGAATAACCCATCGCATCGCCGCTGCAACCAAAACCGTGCCGCCGCCACCCGGCCGGCACACGGGCCAACCCAGCCGTCCACACGGAGGACACCGCAATGACGCACGAACGCCAGCACCAGGACATCCGCCAAAGCTGGTTCACCGAACTCCTCAACAGCGCCCTGAATGACCTCGCCCACGCCGAACGCGTCATCACCGCCTACGCCGCCCAATCACCTGACGGCTTCATCGCCTGGGGCATGGCTGAGGGCGAAGCCGTCCAAGCCCACCAGGCACTTCGCCAAGCCCCATCCCTGCGCGCAAAGCTTCCCGACGACCACACCGGCCAGAACGCGACCGCCGACGCCCTGTTCGACCTCGCCCGCAAGACCTCCCAGAGCCTCGTCCGGGCCGCCGAACTGGCCAGCGACCCCGACGACAAAATGGCGTGCCTCCAAGCCGCCCTGCACGCCGGACGCCTACGCGACGCACTCCGGTAGCCGCCCATGGCCACGTTCGGGGAGATGACCGCACTCGCCAACGAACACCTCACCGACCTCCGAAACCAGCTCCACCTGGCGCGCCTCGAAAGAGACATCCGCAGTCGCAGCGCGCTGCCCGAACTGGCACGCCTCGCCCACGTCCTCGCCCGCTACCACAACGAGATCGCTGACGGCTTCGGCGTCCCTGACCCAACCGGTGCCGGCGTACGGGTCGGCGCCCGCCGCGCCAGCAACCTCATCCAGCAAGCCGAACACCTTCTCGGCCCACACACAGACACCGAAACCCCACGGTCGGCCCTGGCTCAAAAACTCCGCGCCACCTCGATCGCTCTGGGCTGCGGTCTGGACTTGCTGTCCACGCACTTCTCCGCAAGCCATGACCGGGCGACCTCGGCGACCGCAGGCGTGATCGCGTCTGCTGACAGCGCCCGCTCGCTCCTGCAACAGCTCAGCGTTCACACTTCCACCGTCGGGCACCTAGCCAGGCGCACTCCTACGCCCACCAACGAGGCTGGCGTTCTGCTCTTGAAGGCCGCGCTCCTCTCCCACATCTACAGCGAGAACCAGACCTCACCGCCCATCACCGCCGTACAGCCCCTGCACACGCCGGGCCGCATCCCCCCTGCGGTCGGCGAAGACGTCACGCAAGCTATCGCCGGCATTGAAGCCAGCATCCAGCGGCTAAGCAACCCGCAAACCAGTACCTCGGTAACCACCTGGCGCTACCTCGCGCGAGCAGCCGCCATCATCTGCGACCTCGACTCGAAAACCGTCCACCAACTGATCCACCGAATCAACGAACTGCACGAATATGACCGTTTACCTGCGCTCAAGCAGGCCGCAACAGACGTCCAACGCACTGGTCGCACTTGGAGAACCGTCATCCGGCGCTGGGACGAGCACATCGGCCACTACGGCCACCCCGCCAACGGTCCGGCCACCGACGCCAGCGACCTCATCATCCGCCTGGGCCGTCTCATACACGCCGACCCGGCGTGGACGCCAAGCCCTCATTCATCCGGCCGACTAAAACCACCCCACGAACTCGCCCCCGACCTCCACCACGCAGCCACCCTCGCCGTAACCACTCTCAAAACCATCGAAGCCTGCAACAACCTCGCCGCACACCACCACGCCGCCATCATCGACGCAGCCGCAATAGGCGCAGTGAACCGGCACAAGAAGTACCCCACCCATCTACCACGCGCGCCAGGATCAGTACGCGAACTATCAACCCGCTACGACGCCGCCAAAACTAAAGGCAGCCAGGCAATCACAACACTAGGCCAAGCAATCCAAGACCTCACCTCCCCACACCCCGCCCCACAGGAAGTGGGCCTAATCATCCGTCGAGCGACCAATTTCCACGAGCAAAATCAGCCCAAGCTGGCCGCAGTCGACTTCCCAGTCCCACCCACCAAGGCTCTCACGAGCTCAAACAACTGCATAAACGCTTCAACCAACCACTCCACTTCACGAGTTGAGCGAAGCTATCGGCACCCGTGATGACATAGATCTACCAGCACTCCGCCAACTCGAAGCTGTGGAGATACTTTAATTGGCCGCAGGAAACGATTCGCCGAAATGGACAAGACAGGCCGTACCACAGCACCAAATCACCGGACACCGATTGGGCAACCACGCACCGCTACCCCCGTTCCCGCCGGTCACTACGAAGGTAGCCACGGTCATGGAGGTCCGCCAGTAAGGGTCTGACCGCACCCAACGCGCTGTGCAACTTGTCAGCATCCCCACGTCTGCGGTGAGCAGTAGGCAGCGGACCGACTTGCTCCTGGCGAGGTAAGGACCTTCGCCCGCGTGCGCGGTTAGCACTCCACCTACCAGCGCGGATGCCTTGTACCATCCCCGCGTGCGCGGGGAGCACGGCCACTCGTCGGAGGGGCCGACGTGCCATCCGGGACCATCCCCGCGTGCGCGGGGAGCACAACATCGCCCGGTCCGGGCGCGCGGCCCGCTGGGGACCATCCCCGCGTGCGCGGGGAGCACCGCGGAGTTGGTGTCTGCCCGGTGGTCACTGGAGGGACCATCCCCGCGTGCGCGGGGAGCACATGGCGCCGTGGTCCAGGTAGACGTCGAGCCAGGGACCATCCCCGCGTGCGCGGGGAGCACTCGCTACCGGGCCCTTGGCGAGCACGGGAGCAGGGACCATCCCCGCGTGCGCGGGGAGCACCGGACGCTGCGAGAGCTGGTGATCGAGCACGGGGGACCATCCCCGCGTGCGCGGGGAGCACGTCATGCGTCGGAACTCGATCACGCGGGGCCGGGGACCATCCCCGCGTGCGCGGGGAGCACAGGACTTGGCCCCGTGCGAGCAGATCACGCGGGGGACCATCCCCGCGTGCGCGGGGAGCACCCAGGCCGGGGGTGCGTGATGGGCGCCTCCCTGGGACCATCCCCGCGTGCGCGGGGAGCACACTCCGCGACCTGGGCTCTTAGCGTGGCGCGGGCCTGGTTTCGAGCACTTCTGCACAAACGGACATACAGGACTTTCCCTGAGTTGCGTGACGTCAGTGGAGTCGCCTACCCGACTGCATCGGGCCAGCGCTCACACGTCCAATGGCTGGCATAGTCACCTCCGTTCCGGCGGAGCTGACGGGACAGCACGGTGATCTTCATGGTACGCAGTAGCCCATGGTCAGGGTGTCAACTCGTGCCATCAAGGGTGGCCGAATTGTCCTAGGTCGGCCCGCGACCACTGGGCCTTTTTGCGCTCCCGCGCACGCAGGGATGGTCCCGTGTCACCACCTGTTGCCGCTTGTCTACTCCCGTGCTCCCGCGCACGCGAGATGGCAAGTCGACGCGCGGCGCCGACGGCCGGGCCTCCCGGTGTGCTCGGGCGCGGGCGTAGTTCTGAGCCATTGACACGTGCCTCGCCCGCATTGTCAGTGCTGCTGCGGCTGATCACCAAAGGTCATGGGTTCTCGCTGTTGGTAGCGGCGATACAGCCGGGCCAGGGTGTCGAGTGGGAGTAGGGGCCAGCGGGTTACGGTGCCGGTGGACTTGTCGATGACCAGGGTGGTGGCAGTCTCGACCGTCGGGATCGGGGGTGGATCGGGGATGGGAACCGAGATGGGGATGGCCTGGTAGCCGTCCTCAAACTCTCGAATGTGGATGAGGATCGGGGCGTCGTGGCGGTGGGGCAAGCGGAGGTGCGCGCGGTGCCAAGCGTCGGCGGTGTCCAGGGGCTGTGAGCCGGCTGGCGTTCGAGAGTCCGCGCACAGCGGGGCGAGGTAGAGGTCAGCACTAGGGACTCCCGTCGGCTGGCCAGCATCGTTGCAGGTTGGCTTCGCGTTTTCTAGCGCTGTTGTCAGCGCTTGTGTGGTGGAGCAAACCAGGTCATGGGCCTGGCGAAGGAAGTCGAGGGTGGGGGCGTCGAGTTGATCGGTGGCATCCGGGCGAGCGAGGAGGCGATCGATGGCGGTGCGGTCGGCTCGCTCGGCGAGCATCCGGATCTTCTCGGCGCTTCGCCGCAGGTGAGCAAGGCGGTCAGCTTCGGTAGGCATAGGTACTGGTCCTGGGCCGCTGTTGTGGGCCGGAGACGCGGCGAACCGAGGGTGGGGCCGCATCCCCGGCGTTGGGATCCCCGGGCGGTCGAGCTGTTCGAGCTATCAGGCCGGCGATGCCGAGGGGTGAGTTTCGTAGTGACTGGTGATGCGCTCGGCGGTCTCTTGGAGGTCCATCAGTGATTGGCGGGTGTAGCGGTGGCCGTCGTGCCAGGTGAACGTCTTGGACCCGATCCAGATGCTCAGGGTTCGGGTGCTGAGAACGGTGGCTCCGCTGTCTTCCCTGCGGTAGTTGGTCGAGATGCCGCGGGCTTTTGAGTGCCTCGGAGAGCTGGCACGCCGCGAGCGTCGGCGTAAGAGCTTGCTCGACCATCTGCCAGGAGGTTGGTAATGGGAGGGTGAACCAGACGCATTTGCCGGGCGCCGCGGTCAGGCGTGACCGGGTGAAGTGGGTGCCGGTGCTGGCGGAAACAGCCGCGACGATGGAGAGCCCTTGCCGTGCTCGTCGAGCAGCTCGGCGTCGCGGATGATCGGCCAGGTCTCGCGCTGTGCGTCGAAGACCGAGACGACCAGTTCCGGGGTGGGACAGGTGCGCGCCCAGACCCAGAGTTCCTGCCCCGCCGCGGTGAGACGCCCCGCCGAGGACGCGTACGTGTAGGCGTTGGTCGCCAGCTCGGACACCGCGAGTTCACCGTCTTCGATCTGGTCTGAGGCGAAGCCCAGCGGGTGCATCGTCGCAGCGAGGAGAGAGCGTGCCTGGGAGGCGGTACTCGCGTCGCTGGGTAGGGGGAAGGCGCAGGCTCCGCCAGCCGCGATGCCGGTCGGTTCGCCGGTCAGCACCTGTCCCTCCCGCCCTCAGACCATGGATTGGAGTGACTGTCTCGGCCCCAGTCGATGGCTCCGGTCCCCTCGCGTCAGGGAGCCGGTTGAGTGGCAGAAGCTGCGCGAGCCACGGGCGGGGTTGAGCTGTGGTGGGAGGCGTGACGCGAGGGCGGCCGTGGCCGGTGATGCTCCGGCGTAAGGGCTGCCAGGGTCGCGAGATATCGGCTGAGGTCCTCCGGCGTGCGTTGCTCGATCAGCTGAGGCTCGCCGTTCTCGGTTCGGACCAAGGCCCAGTAATTGCCCGTGTAAGCACCGAACCAGATCGCGGTGTGAGGGTACCGATAGCCGAGCTCGGCGACGGCCTGGTCCGGGCCTTGATCAGCCGCCCTGTATGGCACGGACGCCGTGGGTCCATCAGACGTATGGCCATGGCGCCGCCCGTCGGCAAGCCCGTGTTTTGTCGTGTGAGCGATCATCGGGCCGGGTGGTCTATTCGTTCGATCATGCATGGGTCGGAGGACCTCCACTATTCGATCAAGGCCGCGGCGGGTGATGCCGCACCGCGTCCGAGGTCGCATCGCTCCCGCTGTGGGCTCAGCTGGATTCGCCAGGCAAAGATCAGCGTGATCGGCTTCTTCAGATTCCGTTCAGTTGCTCTGCGTGGTCGACTGAACACAGCACAGCATGCACCTGGAATCTGTGCCGCACAAGTGTGCCGATAAGGTAAGGGCAGCTTGTCTCATTTGTCGGAGACGTCACCGCAAGCCTGTGGAAGGTTGGAGCTTCAGAGGCCGGAGGAGACTTGCGCCGTATAACTTGTGCCAGGCATGAAAGGAGAACTCCATGCCGCAACCGCGAGTCACGACAGTACGGATGCGCCGACTCGGCACCGAGCTTCGCAAGTTGAGGGAGAGCGCCGGCTACACGATCGAGCAGGTCGCCGAACACCTTGAGTGCTCACCCTCACGGGTGAGCCGGATCGAGACCGGCAAGGCACAGCCGCCCAAACAGCGTGAGCTCCGCGACTTGCTGGAGTTGCTCGGCACGTCCGACGCCCGGATCCAGGACGCCCTCCTTCAACTTGCCCGGGAAGCGGCACAACCGGGGTGGTACAGCGAGTTCCAAGACGTTTTTCCGCCGCACTTCGGCTCCTACATCGGCTTGGAGAGCGAAGCCACTGAGCTGCGGCATTTCGACAACCAACTCGTCCACGGCCTACTGCAAACTCCCGAGTACGCGCGTGAGGTGATGCGGACGACACTGCCTGGTGAGGCACCCAAGACCATCGACCGGCTCCTAGAGCTCCGCCTCGCCCGGCAACAGCTCCTCGACCGCACCTCCCCGCAGTTCTCCCTATGGGTGGTCTTGGACGAGAACGTACTGCGTAGGCAGATCGGGGAACCTCCGGTGATGCGCGAGCAGATACACCGGCTCCTCGAAGCGATCAAGACTCCCAACATCACTCTGCAGGTCCTACCCTTCGCTAAGGGTGCGCACGTCGGACTCGACGGGCCGTTCTCGCTACTCGGCTTTCCCGAATCCACCGACCCGGACGTCGTGTACGTCGAGAGTCAGGCCGGCAACGCCTACCTAGAGCAACCGCATCAAGTGAATCGCATGAGCATCAAGTTCAACCTGCTGGTGGCATCGGCACTCGACCCCCGTGAGACGGCATCCTTCCTGCGCAGCGTCGAAAAGGAGATTCAATGACTAACCAGCCCCCCTCCCCTCTCGCCTGGCGCAAGGCGACCGCCAGCCAGGGCAGCCAGGGCTGCGTCGAACTCGCTCCGCTCCCCGGGTGCGTCGCTGTCCGCGACTCCAAGGACCCCGACGGCCCGGTATTTCTTCTGAACCGCGATGGATGGCGCCAACTGGCCGAGAGGGCTAGCCACGGAGAGCTCGACCTCTAACACCAGCGCATACGTAGTGCGGTCTGGCGTGCAGCCGACCTATTGGCCCACTGGCTGGACGAGGTCTGAGCGCTGATCTGTTGCAGAGCGTGGTGGCGGAGGCCGCGTCCTCCGCATATCGACGTGTCAGCGGGCCTATTGCCGCACCGCGCGCTGCGATAGTGCGAGCCGACGCCGCTGGGGGTCGATTTCGGTGATGACCACCACGACAGAGTCGCCGACATCGACTGCTTGCTCGGGCCTGTCGACGGGTGAATCTGCGAGTTCACTGAGATGGACCAGGCCCTCGATGCCGTCTTCGACACGCACGAAGGCGCCGAAGGGAACGAGCTTTGTGACCAAGCCGTGAAGAACCTGTCCTACGTCGACGCGGCTGATGAACTGCTGGAACGGGTCGGGTTGGATGGCGCACAGTGACAGCCGAGCCTCGCCGTTGGGGATATCGAAGCCCATGAACTCGCAGGTGATGTGCTGCCCCACGGAGACGACATCGTGGGGATCCTCGATCCGGAGCCAGGACAGTTCGGGGATGGTGATGAAGCCGACGCCGGGGAAGACGGGATGGTCCGGTCCGTCATCTAGATCAACGAACACGCCAAACTGCTTGACCGCCGCGACCGTGCCAGACAGCCGCTGCCCCGGACGCAGGGCCTTGAGGAACTCCCACAAGCGCGGGTTCTCGGTGGCGGACAAGGAGAGCTGAACCCGCTGCCCCGGCAGATCGACGGCGAGCACCTCGGCCCTCACTCGGGCACCGACTTCGAGCGCCGCAGTAGGTGACCGGCGGAACGACCGCCAGGACAGATCGAGCGCGCCGATGAAACCGATGGGGTGTGAGGAGAAGCCATCGAGGAGGACGACCGCCGCTGATCTCGTGACCTCCGTGACCACTCCCGCGACGATGTCCCCTACCTCCACCGTCTCCAGAAACTCTGCGAGAGACTCGTCATCCATCGCAGCTGCCATGGCTCAAGGTTCCCACAGGCGGATGAGATCGGCTGGATCGGTCCGTCCGGGTGCGCGTCGGGTTGGTGCAAGCACCGCGGCGTGTTGGACGATGGCGGGTTGAGCGGTTTTTACAGGCGGGTTGGTCGCTGAGCGACCGTCGGCATGGACATGAGCTGAACGAAGGCATCATCCTTCGACAGTGTCGCTAAACGGGCAGGGCCAGGCAGCCCCACTGCGTTTACTGAGACCTCGCTGTCGTGTGTGACCCCCATCGTTGTCTCCGTCTGGGTCAACAATGAGATGACGGCGATCTGGCTCTGTTGACGGCTGAGAGATATGCGGACGTCCTCGGCATCGCTGTCGTAGGTGATCAATACGCGTCGGGCGACGGTCTGACGTTTCAGGACGGCGCGTGTCTGCTCCAAGTCTTCGGTCAGCACCAAGCCGGGAATCCGGTCTTCTTGCAAAGTGCCGATATCAATCCCGAGTAGTCGCCATGCGTCCGGACGGCTGAGGACCAGCTCGCTCGCGGTTCCGGCCCGACTGCTCAGGACATCCATGGCCAGACGGCGGGCGGCCTCCTCGGCTGCTGGGCCTTCAAGTTCGTGGCCCTTCGTGGTGAGCGGGAGGCCTTCGGGCAGGCTGGGTGATGGGCTGGCAGCCGGGTGCGGTGGCGTTGGTTTGGGTTCGGGCCGGGGGCGTTGCTTCACCTGGCTGAGTGCCGACTTTGCCGCGGAGGCGCTGGTTCGTCGATATCTACTCAGGAAGGCAGCCGCGCCGAGGAGAATGAGTAGTGCACAGGCTCCCGCCCAACTAGTCGCCCACGGCTTGTGGTCGTCTGGTTCTGTGTGTGCTGTTGGGATAGGCGTGTGGGTGGGTCGGCGTGCGGTGAGCGCCGGTTCAGGCTGGGGTGTGTTCAGCTGATTCTTGGCGGTGGGTGCCTGTGGTCTTGGTGGCAACTGCCCCTGAGTTCGGTCCGAAGGCCAACTGCGTCCGCTACCGCTGGTCGCGAATGCCCTCCCAGGCGGCGTCGGGGTCGACTCGTGCTTCTTAGAAGGTTGGCGACGAGGCTTCGAGGGCTGGTGGTGGCGGGGCCGCTTGGACGCCTTGGGTATGGAGTCGCGGAAGACGTCGCCCCAGTCGGGGTCGCGGCCGGTTTTGAGGCTTCGCAAGACTTCCTCGCGAGCACGGCGGCAGGCCTTCTTCTTGTCGACGTACCTGCTGGCGATTGGACCGATCGGAGCGCATGTCGCCACATGCCGGACGGCGATCGGGGCGCTGCTCTGGTGCGGAGCACGCAGTGCGGCAGTGCAGAGGAGGGCGGCGGAGCTAACGAAGAATGCGCCCCATAGGCTCGCTGCCTCGCGCCTTCGGGCTTGTGTTCGGCGCCCGCGATCTCGATTGTCTCGGCCTCGCTGGAGCGGATCGCTGGCGGCTGCGGCGTCACGCATTCGGGCCTCGGCCGCGGAGGTTGTTGCGGGAGCCGCCGAGTGGTGGTCTATATCCAGGCTTCCGTGATGAGCCAGGCGAACGTGGGTGGCTGATCGGCCATCTCATGGCTGCGAAGACTGCGATGGGCCAGGCGAGGACGGTCGCGCAGCAGATCAGGTTGATCAGGATGATGTAGCCGATGTCGTCGGCACCTCGTATGAGAGCGATGAGCGTCGGCAGGACAGCGAGGAACGCCAGAAGCCCGATCAGTCCGAGCCAGAAGAACGCGCTGCTCTGGATGGCGATCATCATCTTCCCTTCGGTTAGAGGTTCCGCCGGCGGTTGCGCTCGGGGATCTGTGGCTGGGTCCGGCGAGCGGCTGGGGCGTCGAAGGGTTGGTTCGAGCTCATCTCCAGTGCCTCGTCGATGGAGAGAGGGAAGTCCTCAGCGGCCCGCTCCACTTCCGAGCCCCGACTGGGGTCCGGCCCAGGGGTCGCCGGGACGGCCTTGAGGATGATGTGTTCGGGCAGGTTGGTCGTGAGCTCCAGGATCGTGCGCAACTCTTCAGGCTGAGGCTCACGTCCCTGAAGGTTGAGGCTGGTCCTCAGCTTGTCCGCGATCTGGCTTGCGCGCAGTTCTTGCCGGGCTTCCTCCCACTCGCCCCGGTCGGGGCCGTGGGCTCGTGCAGCCCATTCGGCACCTGTGCCTTCGTGCAGTTCTCGATGTTGGGGCCCAGGGTCGCCAGGGCGAACGTTTGGATCCCGCGTGAAGAAGGGTGCGGCTTGGGCCATGGCGTCGAGCGGGTCCATGCCTTCACTGCGGAAGCGGTCGTAGTGGCTCATTCCATGCGGATGAAGGCGGCGGAGCCGTTCCTCGCATTTGCGCACGGCGAGGGCCGCCGAGACGTTCCCCGAGGCGTACGGGACGGCGGCTCCCCATGCCTCGGCTACCTTGAGCAAGTTCACCTGGCGGAGCCATTCGCTGTCGTGGGCCCGCCCCCAGCGCGATCGGGCCTCGGACATCGCTGCCCTTTGAGCTCTGGCCTCTTCACGCTGAGCCTGTTGGTCCTGAGCCTGCTGGACGACCTTTAATTGATGCCGGCGATGGGCGAGCGCTTGTTGAACTCCGACGGCTGCGGAGACGACCTGGACGAGGCGCTGTCCGCCGTGCTGGAGGCCTTCGTTGATCGGGTCAGGGTGTTGCTGGTTCACGTCATCCTCCGATGGTGGGGTTTCGGCGAGGCCGTGGGCGAGGAGCGTTGCGCACCGCGGTTCTGCTGGGCGGGGGGTGGAGGCCGCGGTGATGAGGCACCCGGGTCGAGGTCCGGGCTGATCGCTCCGGCGACCAGTGCGGTGACGTCTGCCGGGTCCATCCCCGTGCGTGCCGCGACGCGGTCGACCTGGCGGGCGATCTGGTCGGGTGGCAGTTGAGCGATCTGCGCTGCGGCGCCTTGGGCGGCGGCCAACCGGGACTCAACGAACTCCAGCGCTCCCCCGAACCGCTGGATTTTCTCATCTATGACCAGGTCAGCGAGGGGGATTACGGAAAGTAGCGCCTCGCGGACGGCGAACTGGCTCGCTGGGGACAGGAGGTCGCCCGGGTCGTGGCCTGGTGGAAGGAGAGCCGCTTCGATGGGCCCTTCGATCGTGGGGAGGGTGCGCCAGGCTCGGACTGCTCCGGCTCGTCCAGCATCGTCACCGTCAAGCGCGATCACCAGCCCGGATGTGGGTCCGTCAGCGTGCGCCGCGATCGCCTCGACTTGCGCGATGGTGATAGCTGTGCCGCAGGGAGCGACCGCGGCGTAGACGGCCGGTAGGGCGACATTGACCGCGATCGCATCGAGCGGTCCCTCGACAAGGAGAGGACGACAGGTGGTCGCGAGCTGGGCACGGCTTTCGTGCAGGCCGAACAGCACTTCGCGCTTGTGGAAGAGAGCCGTGCCGGGTGTGTTGAGGTACTTCGGTCCTGGGGCTTCGTCACGTCGGCGACCGATGAAGCCGATGATCTCTCCGGTTCGGTCTCGAAGCGGGAACAGGATCCGGTCCCGGAACACGTCTAGAAGTTCGGCGCCGTCTCTTTCTTTCGCCAGGCCGGCGTCGATGATCGTCTGGTCTTGATGTCCAAGACCCCGCAGATGATGGAGCAGCGCACGACGGGGGCCTGGTGCGAGGCCGAGCTCCCATCGCTCCTGGACCACAGCGTTGAAGCCGCGGTCCGCAAGGTAGCGGGCGCCCCAGCTTCCTGGCAGGGCCCGCCGGTAGAAGTGATGCGCGTCGATGAGCGCTGCTCGGAGCGCCGAAGTGTCTCGTGTTGCAGTCGTCTGAGAACGCTCGGCAGGGCTGACAGCTGAGGTTGAGGCGGAGCTGGTTACCGGACTGGCGAGCGCGTGCAGGCGTCGTCGGAGTCGTGTGCTCGTTCTGACAACCTGGTCGCCGACGACGCGGATCGCGGCAGACGCGTTCGTCCGAGCGTCCGTCCCGGCCCATTGCTTCGTCGGCGGGAAGCGAAGGTGTGAGACGTCCAGTCCGAGGTCGGCCAGGACGAGGTGAGCGACCGAATCCGCGAACACGCGCCGAGCCCCCAGGCACGGCGCAGCATTCCTGGTGGCATCGTCGAGGAGCCCGCCAGGTCCAATGGCGTGGGCGAGCTGGTGCACGAGCCGCGTCGCTGCGGAGACGTCGTCGAGTTCTGGAGCGAGTTGGATACGTCGCCCCGGGCGCCCGAGGTAGGTCCAATCCTGCCCACGGTCTAGGTAGAAGCCGAGGTCGGCAGCCAGCCGAGAGAGCCTCTGAAGGGCTTCAGCCGGGGAGACCGACTCCTTTGCGATCGGCTCGCCGTCGGTCTGCTCGACATCGAAGACCGCTCGGGGGTTGCCGCGCATGGAAATGATCCGGATGCCGGTCTCGCCACGGCGCACTTGTCGCCCGTGCTCCTGCCATGCGTCGTAGGAGCGGACGTCGGTCGCCGAGCGACGCTGGGCTGGGATGAGCAGGGTGTTGATGAATCCGTAGCCCCCATGCCGGCTCGCGTCGCGGAGCCAGGCATCCCACGCCAGGCTTCCGTCGACGAGGCGGCCGACCGAGTGTTCGGCGATGCCGTGGAGGACGCCGAGTTGGCGATGTTGTTCCTCTTCCTGGGCGAGACGCTCATTCCCCAAGGGCGCGGTCATGACGTCTCCCGGCCAGAGGACTCTTCCCGGACGAGGGCGATCAACTCTGTCAACCGGTAGTTGGCCATGCTGAAGCCCAGATCTCGCAGCCGCTGGCCAAGTCGGTCCCGACTGAACGAGCCTCCTTCACGTTCCACTTGGCGGTGAAGCTGACGAGCGATGGCCAATACCTCTTCGTCGTACCTGTCCTCTGGTGCGCTCTCATTGCAGGCTGCGCGTGAGGTGGTGGATGCAGGCGGCCGGTTGAGAGCCAGCCGTTCGGCCAACGGTGCCTGCCACCGCCACGACCACCTGCCGTACTCCTGCTGAAGTCGCGAGACGGCCTCCAGGTGCTGGCGCTCCAGTTCAAGGCCATGTTGGTACTCGGTGATGTGCCAGAGGACCATCCGTCGCCACAGCAGGAGGCTGGAAGCGGGCGCGAGTACCCAGCGAGCCATCGGCACTCGCTCCACTCGGCGGTCCGATGCCAACCCGACCCACCGTCGGATCAGATGCCGCACGCCTTCGATCACCGTGATGAACAAGACGGGCATGGCCGCGTACATGAGGCTGCCCGCGAACTCTCCGTGTGCGGCGGACACGTTCACCAGGACGGTGCCGGCGATGTAGAGCCAGGCGACCAAGCGAAGGACCGGCCAAGGCAGGTCGAGGTACTCCATCAGCAAGTCCCAGGCCAGCAGGATCAGGATGCCTACGTCCATCCCGACGGGGACGATCCAGGCGAGCCCCTTGAAGTGCGGCTCGGCCATCTGCCGGATAGTGGTGAAGGAGCCAAGGCCTCCGAGGATCGCCAGCGCCGCTATCAGCGGGGCGACCCCGGCTGCCGCCCACCTGACAACGCCTGGCTCCGGGTGCGTCCGGACGATGTCGTTTCGGCTGTCGCCCGTAACCATGGCTCGGGGTCGCTTCAGCCAGGTCACCGCCGCCGCCTTTCGACCATCCAGAGCACCAGCTGGGCGACGTACCGAGGCTCAGCCGTGGTGCCCAAGAGACGGCCGTGAGCGGTGACGTAGGCGTAGACGCCGTCAGCTCCAGCGCACAGGACGGTCTCGGACCATCCGTTGTGCCGGATACGCAGGCACCAGCGTCCATTGCGCGGCTTTCGGACTCGTACTCTGAGCCCCAGCCGTCTCAGCTCGTAGCGCAGCCGGAGCAGACGGGCGCGCCGTTCCTCCAGCTCAACCTGCATGGTCGATGCCTGCGTCCCCATCGCTCCCCCGGTGATGTCAGCCCAGCACATCATCAACTAAAGCCTTCGAGGATGAAGATGCATCACTCATAGACGTCGGTCAACTACAGGGGGCGTGCGGCGTGTTGTGCCTTCTTTGAGTGATGTCGCGGGCTCATAGGGTGTGGCTTCGCCCCTCCTGCCGCAGCGGTGTGCTGGACGTCCGTCTGACGTGTGTGTCGGCGGTCGCAGGAGCCCAAGGTGTTGGGAAAGCGGCCATGGCAAGGCGAGCTGGGGTTGGCTGGGCCGCGGGCTCGAGCCACGGAGCTGAACTGCCGGTCACGTGGCCGAGGTGTTGTCTTGCTCGACGTGCCGCGTCCGCCTGCACCTGGCGCTGCTGCAGGAAGCGGATCTGGGTGATGGTTTCGAGGAGTGCGATAAGCCGACTGGCCAAGACGAGGATCGAGACGGTGGTGTGGTTCTGGTTTCCGGTCAGCGCCAGCAGACGAGCGGCAGAGCGCAGGGCGTTGCCCGCTGAGGTGGGATGAGGGATGCGGCCGTAGGGCGAGCGGGCGGCACGCTCGTAGGAGTCAGCGGCACAACCCAGATGTCGGTTGCCGGTCGCTCTGGCGGCCACGTGCAAGACGTCGGATGCAGCCCAGCAAGCGTCCTCGGCCGCGTAGGGATTGGTGGCCAGATACCTGCGCATGTGGGAGGTGGCGTAGGCGGCGGCACGGGCCGCATCGTCATAGAAGGCTTGGCGCTCCTCTGGCGTCAGATCATCCCTCGGAGAAGCACCACCCTCGGCGCCCGGCCCTGATGGGCTCCAGCGTTGCCTAATGCACGGGAGGGTGAGGTCGTCGGCGAGCTGGCCGCCGGAATACCAGTCGGGCTCCTCCCCACCGGGAAGCGCTACGGCGTAGCCGGTGAGCTGCTCGGGATCGAGCCGGCTGTAACGATGGCGTACGAGCAGACCGTGGCGTTCCAACAGCTCGAGGAAGTCGGCGGGCGTCCGCGCCTCGTCCGCCGCGCGGCGGACGGTCGTCCGCAACACGGCGCGCGTCGTCCGCGTCGACAGATGCCGTCCGGACGGCGGACGAGCCCCCGGACGATCGACCTGCTCTGGGGCCCATCGGCGGCGGAGTCTGGGCAGGGTGAGGTCGCTTGCCAGCTTCCCGCCGCCGAACCACACAGGCTGCCCGGACGATCCCAGATCGTCTGGCAAAGCAACGGCGTAACCGGTGACCTCCCCGGTGAATTGCGTGCTGTGACGCAGGCGCACCAAGACCCCCTCAGCGCCTACGGCAGCGAAGAATTCCGCTTCGGTCCATGCTCCCGCCGCCGCGGTGGCGACCCGCCGCCGAAGTACGGCGCGAGCAGACTCACCACGTCCGACCCGCGCCGCCTTCTCGGTCTCGGCACGCTTGGGCCGCCGCGCCGCCGTCCGGTCCGCCGGGGCTGTGGACCGCAACCCCAATTTCCGCTCCATCACCCGGCAGACATCCCGGATCCGATACCCGTCGTTCCATACCTCTGGTCGTGTCCCGTCCGGACGGGCAAGGGTGGCGACGAGGTGGATGTGGTCATCGGCATGGCGAACTGCGATCCAGCGGACGGCGTCCTCGTCGCCGTCCGCTGCCAGCCCCGTCCGAGCCATGGCCGCCTTGGCGACCTCTTCCCATTGCCGGTCGCTCAGAATCGGGTCCTCCGGTGCCGCCCTCAGGGACAGATGCCACACCGGCTTGCGGTAGTTGCGCTCCCCCAGCAACGCGAGCGGCTGAGTCAGCAAGCCGTCCAGGTGACGAAAGTCCCGGCTGCCGTCCGGCCGCAGCGCGGGCTCCAGCTCGGCTGGGGTTCGGAAGCCCGCCACGATGTGCGGATCACGGTGCTCCCCGCGCCGTCCGGGCCCGTACAGGTACCGAATCAAGCCCTGGACCCGTTTTCCCCGCAGGACCTTCCCAATCACTGCTCGCCCATCAAGGAAGGCTGCGCCGCAGCTCGTCTGCCAGGTCATCGAGCTTGCGCACTGTCCGCGCCGCAGCCTCGGCGTACCACTGGAGCTGAGCCGGCGGATCCCCCGCGTGCAGCGCTGCCACGACCTGGTTGAGGTTTACTCCGATCCGCCGGGCCTGCCCCGCCGCGTGCATCACCGCCGCCAGAGCTTCTCGCAGCTCGACATAGTCGGCACGCTCGGCCTGACTTGCCACGGCCAACAGGACCTGAGCCGCCCACGCCCCCGTCGCCAGCCGTTCTCGCTGCGCTGCCGTCACCAGTAGAGCGTGCTCGTCCTCGGACAACGCGACGAACAGCGCCCGCCCTCGCCGCGGCGTTTGGTGCGTCCGCCGGTTCCGGCGAGTCTCACTTCTCCGCGACGAGTCGCTGCCCCTGTCCTCGGTCATCACCCTCCCCCGGATCGCGCTCGATCCGTCCGCTCGCTGTGGGCCGCGCCCGGTCCACACACCAAATCCTTAGGATTTCCATTTCTTGCCCCGCGCCCGCCGCCCTCCGGCGGACGGCTCATGGACCTGTCCAGCACCGCTGGGTGAGGACCTGCAAGGGCGACCCCACCAGGGCAGATCTAGTCGGAGCGTGGAGAACGAAGAATCGTCATCACTCTTGGCGGACCCCCGGTACCGTCGGGCAAACCGAGCTACCTCAGACGACCGGTCTCAGCCGCTCGACCCGAAGCTCGGCTGCTTGGGTTCCGTCTCCCCGCAATCGCTGGAACCCTTTGGTAAGGCACTTCCGGCGATCATCGTGTTGGCCCATGCTGGACTCCGTGCTGCAGCAACTCTTTTGCTCGACAGCGCCACAGGAGACGACCGATGAGCACTGAGCCAGCAGCGGGCCTGCCCAAGCTCGCCGCCCCGGCCCGGCGAGCATTGGCGGCCGCCGGCTACAGCAGCCTCACCCAACTCGCCCAGGCCAGGGCAGACGACATTGCTGCACTGCACGGGATGGGCCCCAACGCGATGAAGGCGTTGCGCCAAGCCCTCCAGGAACACGGCCTATCGTTCCGCGCCAGCGACGACGCCTAACGGCCGCCGCGACCCCCTAGAGGACGCCCTGGGTCAACGTTCCCGGCGTGGGTGCGGCACCTGCGGCGGAGAACGAAGCTCGGGCGGAACCGCGTCGGTGCCACAAGGATTCGACAGGACGTCACCGATCGGGTTGGGGAAGTCCTTCTTCGCGGGTTCCACCTGCGCCGCCTCACGATCGTCAGTCCTTGCCTCAGCCCCCTGCGCAAGGGACTGCTTCTCGCCGGCGTCCACGACGTGGATGGGAGCGAGCGCGCTCGCTGCATGCCGGAATGTGTCACCGAGATCGGCAGCCTGTTCAGCCGCCCGCCCCAGCGCGTTGTGTGCCGCTGTCACGGCGGGGGTCGGGTCTTTGCTCTGGTCATGCCCGAGCCGTCCGGCGTCCAGTTCTCTCGTCAGGAACGCGTCGATCTGCTCGGCCGTCTGCGCCAGGCGGAAAGAGGTCTGAGCCAGGTTCCCCAGAACCGTGTACGCGGCTGCCGGCTCGGAGAGCCCCGGTGAGTCCTGGGTCAGATGGTTGAGGTCCCGGACACGCTCATGCAACTCGCCAGCGAGTCGCTCGATGTCCTCGTTCGTACGGGTCTCGTGATCGTCCATGTGTGGTGCTCTCCAGCATCGAGGCGGATCCGAACATGCGGCTCTCCTTTCGTCGGGGACAGTCCACAGTCTCAACGCTCACTGAAGTGAGATGAGACTGTTTGCGCTCCATACTGCCTGGCGGTGGCGCCGATGGCCAGCTAGCCCGTCGGTGTGTCCGTCCTGGCGACCTCGATGACAGCAGACGGGCACTCGCTGCCGGTTTCGGAAGCAGGGAGGGCGTGCGCCGAGGCTTGTTGCAGCCGTCTCGACGCACGCCCTTCTTCACTGCCCCAGCGGGGCTCTACACATCTCCTCAGGCAGGTTTGCCGGCGCGGTACTCGAGAGCCTCGGGTGTCTCGTTGTACTCCAGGAGATGGTTGCCCGCGATGCGCTCGAGGACCTCTCGGACCTCGGCGGGCGTCGCGTAGAAGAACTCCCTGCGGAGGTTGACCTGGCACCCTCGGCGTTCCCGTTCGCCTCCAGGCGCGCGAGCGCCGATTCCACGTGTGAGCGCTCCTTGAGCAAGCGGGCCTTCTCGCGCTCGAACTCCTTGCGGGCCTTCTCCTCCTCACGCTGCCGCTCACGCTCGGCTCGGACGCGCTCCTTCTCCTCCTCGGCCTTGGCCAGATGGTCCGCGGTCAGACGCAACTCCTTGACGCGGATCGCGCGGTAGTCCCTGCTGACCCGGATGTCCATGGTCTTGCCGAGCCGCTCGATCGTCTGGGCGCTCTTGTCGAGCCGCTCGATCGCCGACTGCAGCTTGTAGGGACGCATCGTCCGGACGAGGTTGTCGGCCTCGGCGTTGTAGGCGCGCAGCATCAGCTTGGAGAAGTCCCGCACCATCTTGCCGCCCTGAGCTGCCGAACCGTTCACCGTCCAGTTCGTGGCTCCGACGACCGCCTTGCCCGCCCGGGCCATGGCCTTGATGCGGTCCTTCACCTTCGCCAGCTCGGCCTTGTAGGCGACGACGTCGGCCAGCGGATGCTGGTACTCGTAGACGCCCGCCTCCTGCAACAGGGCCAGGTCCTCGGTCTCGACGATCGAACCGCGGATCCGCCGCAACTCGGCACGCAACTCCGTGCGCTTGCGCTTCGCATCGGCGACCTCGCCGCGCATCCGCTCCAGTTCCTCCGCCACCGCGGGTGCGTCCAAGCCCCCGAGCCGCTCCAGCCATCCGCGCAACTCGGCATTCTCGGTCTCAAGTTCTTCGATCCGTTGTTTGCGGGTGCCGAACCCCGCCCTCCCTCTGGATCCGCCGGAAGGCCCGTGCGGAGGTGGCGCAGATCCGGCAGGCTGGGGAGCAGGTGGCCTGACCACCTCCTGGCTCGGCATTGGCGGCGGGATACTTGCAGGCGGTGAGGTCTGCACCGGCGCGGGTGACCAGAACTGCCAGCTAGGCGGCGCGGGCGGCCAACTGGCATCGGGCATCCAACCGGGTGGCGGCGTCCAGCCTGGGGGCGGCGCGGGCCAGGTCGGCGGCGGGTTGTACTGCCATCCGGTGGGGTGAGGCATGGTCGGAGCAGGCATGGGCGCGGGCGGTCCCAGGACGGGGGCGGCCGGCGGCGGGCTAGGTGTCCCCATGTCGGCTGCGGGCATGCGCGGTTCCGGGATGGCGGCCCCTTGCAGGGGCGGTCCCCCGACGAGATCTTGGACGACCTGGGTGAGTAGCGGCGCGTCCTGATCGTGTACGTCGCCGAAATCAACCTCGGCGCCCGCCCGATCCGTGATCACGAAGAACCACCGCTGCTTGTAAGATTTCCGTGTTTCCACGGAGGCGATCGCCCCGATCTCGCTCTCCTGGAGTGGTCCCTTTTGCGCGAGTTCGGCAAGGCAGAATCCAAGGACCCGACGTCCAGTGACGGCGATATGCGTTAGCGTCGGAAGCGCCTTGACGGTCGTCGCGAGAGCCAGCACTCTCTCGCCGTCCTTGAGGAAAAACCTCAACAGGCGCATGGCCCGCTCAGCGTCACCTGGCTCTACCTCGGCCCCGATGTAGTCCGGGTGCGGGATCTCCTGCAGTGTCATCACTTCCTCGCAGCGCCATCTCAGACGAAACGAGGGCCTCGATCTAACGTCACGACCCCCGCTTCGCCGCTGACTTGAACTCGTCGAGGGGAGCACCCGACATTCCTGGGACGGCCCGGTAGTGGTATCGGTTTACATGCCGCTAAGCGCCGCCTCCGCCGCCGAAGCCTCCGAGTTCGGACGCCGATCTTGGTCATTTGGGTGCGGGTCCGTCAGTCCGGCAACCTCACCGGGCATACGGATGGTCATCCCGTGGCGACTTGACAGTCAGTCCACCAGGCCGTGCTGGACGGCGATCACGCCGAGCTGGAAACGTGTTTTGATATCGAGATTCTCTCGAAGTGCCTTGATGTGGCGACGGACCGTGGTCAGGCTTAGATTCACCTGTTGAGCAATGGCGTCGTCTGGCAACCCCTGGACCAGGAGGCGCAAGATTTTCACCTGGATCTCCGGTAAACCTTTCCTATTGCCCCCACTTCCCCCATATGGAATGGCCCTCTCCCAAAGTAGTTCGAAGTACTCCCAGAGCGCACCCACGATCACCGAGGACTGAACGAGCAGCACGCCGGCCGTTTCGGAGGAGGTGAGGGGAAGGAGTGCAACTCCCTCGTCGGCGAGCCCCAGACTCATGCGAATACGAGGAAGGATCCGAACTTCGATGCCGGTCTCAGCTATTGATTCCATCTTGTCGCGCGCGACTGTCTCCGCCAAGAGATCGCCATCGTAGATGGCTCTACATCGAGCACCGCGACCAACTGGAGAGGGAGTCGCAGTGATACCGGCTCCATCCATTGGTTCTGTCGGCGCATGGTTGCTCAGGGTCAACCACTCGCGCTGAACTGAGCCTAGGAGCGTGCTGGTCAGTCTGCTGACTTCGTCGGCGTCGGTGATGAGCCGCGCCAACTGCCCCACCGACGCGTCTGGCTCTTCGCGTGTGGAGGAAGCGAGGGCACACATACGCTGGTAACCGCCCAGAAGTCTTTCATAATCGGCCAGCGCCTTCCGAGCGAGACCGACGAGCGTGTGCTGCAGGACTACGTCCATCGGGACGGGCATTAGGCGAGCCGGCAAGCCAGCTGCCGGTTCACGGACCTGGGCCATTCCGGTGTGGATCAGGGTCTCTACCTCATCCACGCCCCCGAGGAGGTCTGCAGCCTCATCCGCCGGACAGCCATCTGCGACGAAGAGGCGGAGATATAGACGAAGAGTTTGCGCTTCAACGACTCCGCCAAGCAGTCGAACGGTCTTCTCTTCGAGAGAGCGCATGCAGCAGCCTAAGGTCGAGTGTTTGAGTCGAGATCTGAGCCCGCTCCTTCGCTGAAAGCAGACCTGATCGACTTACGCCATAGCCTCTTTTGTTTCGATTTTCGAAGAATTCTCTCTCCCGGCGACCAGTCGGAGTCCGATCAGCGCGGAAAGCGTTGCGATGATCGCCGTGGTTCCCGACCAGAACGCGAGCGCCTCGGCCCCCAGGATGGTCGCCAGTCGTCCGGACACCAGCATGATCAGTGGCATGAGGAGATAGCTGGCGACCATGTTCCAGCTGTTAACACGAACTAGTACGTCCAGCGCGATCCGCTCCTGCAGGGCAGTAGCCCACAGAACGTAGTAGACGGCTTGGAGTACTCCGGGCACGACGGCTGCTGCGGCGATCGACGGCCAGGGGGCTCTGCTTCCCATTAGGAGCATGGGAAACGCGACCGACACGGGCAGCAGCGCGGCCGCCGACATAGGCCAGCCGGGACGCCAGCGGGCGCCGACCAATGCACCCATCACGGCCCCGAGAGGTTCGCAGGCACTGATGATGCCCCAAGACCAGGCGCCGCCATGCCCGTCGATGGCGTAGAGCGGACCAGCGATCTTGGTGTAACAGACCACCGCAGTGGTGATCGCCGTGTACTGCAAGGTCATAATCCACACCCATGGGCGTGCTCCGAACTCGCGCCATCCGTTCCGCAGGTCTCGGAGCGGTCCGGTGCCGGGTTCGCTGGGACGAGAAGTCGCAAGGCGGCTGAGCAGTACGACGCTGAGCCCGCACAGGACACCGCGCATCGAGGCAGACCATGCTGGGCCGACCGCAGTGACCATGGCCCCGGACGAGACGAGCCCGATGAGCAGGCCTATCGACTGTGTCTGGTTGATCAGCGCATTGCCGGCCGGCCGGTTCGGTGAGTCGAGGAGGTCGGCGATGATGCCGCGGAGCGTGGGCAGGAACAGTGCGGTCGCGACGCCGCCGACGGCGGCCAGCGCACACAGCAGCGCCAGGGGCGCTCTACCGGTGAAAAGCGCGGCACCGATCGCCAGCCAGGAAAGGCAGGCCAACGTCTCGGCTCCCATGAGGACGTAGTGCCGGCGGAAGCGGTCCCCCGCGACTCCGCCGCAGATGATGAGCAGGGCCGGGAACGCGTTACAGGCCATGACCAGAGACAGGCCTCGGGCGCCATAACCCAGATCCATGACGCCCCAGGCCAGGGCGAGTTGTCCGAACCCGACGCTCGCGCTGGAGACGATGCGGGAGATGAACAGGGGCGCCACGGACGGGTCTCGGAACAAGGTGAGGGGCGATAGGAATCCCGACACTGAGCCTTCTACTTTCTCATCAGGTGTGTGAGGAGGAACTGGGCGATGTCTCCGTAGGCCTTGATCTCGTTGGTGCGGTTGCTGAATCCATGGCCCTCATCGGGATAGATGTCGTAGCGCACGTCGATGCCGCGTGCTCGAAGCCTGGTGACGATCTGGTCGGACTCGTCCTGCGGAACGCGCGGATCATGAGCGCCCTGGAGGACCAGCAGTGGTGCGGTGATGGCGTCGGCGTAGGTGATCGGCGACCGGCGGGTGAGGTGTTCGGCGTCGGTGTCGGGGTTGCCCAGAACAGCGTCGACCGTGGGCCGCCAGGTGGGTGGGCAGGCCCGAGCGAGAGTGACCAGGTTGGAGGGGCCGCAGAACGACACCCCGGCCGCCCATCGATATGGCAACCGAGACAGGCAGGACAAGGCGGCGAAGCCTCCGTAGGAGCCCCCCATGACGGCGATGCGGTCGGCGTCAATGCCGGGAAGCGTGGTCAGGTGGCGAACCGCGTGATCGAGGTCGACCAGATCGATCCCACCCCAGTCGCGGTAGATGAGCTTTTGGTGGGTGAGGCCGTAGCCCGTGGAGCCGGCGATGTTAGGTGCCAGCACCGCGACGCCCTCATGAAGGAGGTACTGGTAGAGGCCGGCATAGGCGTACTCGGGACGTTCCTGGGCTTCTGGACCGCCGTGGACCGAGAGCAGGACCGGATGCGGGCCTGGGGTCCTGGGCCGGTAGAGCAGAGCATGTATGTGGCGTCCGCCGGAGGACGAGTAGGTGTTCAGGTCGGGCTCGACTGGATCGATCACCTGAACTGCGGGTGGCCGCGTGTCGGTGAGGTACCGGAACCCACCCGCCGGGTCGAGGACCCCGAGCTCGCTGGGTCGCGTCGCGGTGTCGATCTCCAGGACGATCCGTTGCCCGTCCGGGCTGAGTGCGATCACGTCGATGACTCCCTGCGGGAGGTCCGCGAGCGCGAGTTCGTTTCCGTTCCGCGTGGCACGCAGCACGGAACGTCCTCCTTGGTTGAGGGACCAGACGAGCATCTCGCCGGCGGCTTCGATGTGCTCGACGTCCCAGTCGTCGTTGCTGATGCGTTCCATCGAGGCGTCGGTCAGGGTGTACCGGCCGATGGCGGTGAACTCGCCCCACACGTCGGTGGACAGGTAGAAGGCGGTCGAGTCCGGTGTCCACGGTCCCGGGCCGAAGTAGCCGCTCCCATGTTCAGCGGTAACGCATACGGCTCCGAGGTCGGGATCGGTGAGGTCGATGAGGTAGATGGCGATGTCAGTGTTGGACCGAAGGCCGGCCGCCAGCAGCCACCGGCCGTCGGGCGACATGCTGGCCGGGGTGAAGTTGACTCCGTCTGGAGGAATGATCCGGCGTTCAGTGTCGTCCGACAGGTCCCGCACGAGGATGTCCTGCACAGTGCGGTCACGGTCGTTGGCCGCGTAGAGCAGATACCGGCCTTCCGCACCGAATGGGGCATCCGCCAAAACTCGCTGACAGTCCGGACCGGTGCTGATCTCAGTGAGCTCCTCACCGTCTGTACCGATGCGGTAGATGCGGTACTGCTCATCGCCGTTGCGGTCGGCAGTGAACACCAGGCCTTTGTCATCCGGCCACCATGCGAGCTGGCACGCCGCCCGGCCTTCGAGCCGGGTCAGTCGGCGCGGCGCCCCGCCGACGGTCGGAATCGTCCATACGTCGAAGGACCCTCCGGCGTTGCTGCAGTAGGCCACGGTCTCGGCATCCGGGGACAGGGCCACTTGCCCGCGGAAGCGCTCGGTGGGGACGAAGTCCAGGTAGTCGGGCATCGCTGATGTGCTCCAGACGCATCGTGTTATTTGATCCAGCCGCGGCGGGCGGCTGCGGCGCCCATAGCGACACGGCTGGTGGTGCCGAGCTCTTTGCTGATCGCACTGACGTGGCGCCGCACGCTGCTGGTCTTCAGCCCGATCCGCCGCGAGATCCCGTCGTCGGTCATCCCCTGCGCCAGCATCCGCAGGATCGACCTCTGGATCGGCTTGAGCGGCAACTGGGGCTCGGCCTCCCCCAGCGGAACCGCGCGCTGCCACAACAGTTCGAAGTACTCACGCAAGGCGGCGACGATCACCGGCGACTTGATCAGCAGGGCACCGGGCAATCCGGTCGGAGTCAGCGGCAGCAGCGCCACCGCCTCGTCGGCCAGCTTCATCTTCATGCCGATCTCAGGCAGGATCCTGGCCTCTTCACCGGCCTCACCGTGCATTCGGATGATCTTGGCGCCGACAGGGTGTTCGGCACAGGACGCCTGATAGATGGTCCGGCTCAAAACGTTGCCTTCGAACGCGGGAAGGGGAGGCATCCCAGCCAGTTCTTCCAGCGGCCGTTCCATGGCGAAGTTCTCCAAGGTCAACCAGTGCCGTCTTGCGGTTCCCAGCAGTGAGCGTGAGGTGTCTGTGATCTCGGTGCGGTCTGTGAGGATCCGCACCAATTGATCGGCTTGGCCTTCCATCACGCCGGGGAAGGGGTGCATGTCGACCATGCGCCGCTGACCGTCCAGCAGCCGTTGCTGGTCATCGACCAGCTTGCGAGAAAGCGCGGCGAGCGTCCCTTGGAGGGCCAGGTCCGGCGCGGTGGCGACGAGCCGTGCAGGAACCGCCATCCCCAGTGGCATGACATAAGCCAGCCCGGTCTCCTTCAACGCCTCGACGACTTCCGGGCCGCCGAGCACCTCGGCGGCTTCGGAGGGCAGACACCCGTCTGAGCCGAGCAGCTGGGCGTAAGGGACGAGCAGATCATCGGCGACGATGCCCTTCAACAGCCTGGTGGCCGTCTGTTCCAGCTCGGTACTCACTCACACCTCCCATGACAGAGAGTATCGACACGAGTGAATAGCGTTACAAGCTGGCCGATGAGCGTTTGGCGTCAACGAGCAAAGTGACCACCGACAGCCCCGCCACCACAGCTGGGACTCCCCAGAGCTGCCGCCAAAGGCGGTCTCCTAGAGACCAGCACCCCTGAATCGGGCCGCCGAACCCTGGTCACTTACCACCATGAGGCGTTTCGATCAGGCCTGTGAGCTGGCAGAACCCGGTTTGATCAGGGTGCCCCGCCGCCGATCGACCGGAGCGAGAATGAACCGTCTACGCAAGGCCACCCACTCACCCATGATCCAGTGGCTCATCCGCCTCACCACACCGGGACTCAACCAGTGCGCGTGCGATGGTTCGGCCCCTGACCCGTTCCTGGCCCGAGCCTTCAGCCACCCTCAGGGAGCCGGCGTCATCGGCCCTGGCGCCCAGCGCCTGCTTCGGACCGTGCTGGTCGACGCCCTGGCCCGTGGCGCAGAGGGATGCGATGTCGTCATCGCGCGTCCCGACCTGGAGCGCCTACTCGGCGCCGCCTCCCTACAAATCCCGTTGCACCTGGCGCCCGTCGTGCACATCACCGACACCCTGGAGGACGCGATCGAACACCTCGAGAGAAGGGCTGCCGGGACCACTGCCGCGGGCATGGTGGAGCAACCGCCAGTGCTCTGGCTGGCGACACCAGGAGACGACGCTGACGTTGTCCACCAAACACTCGAAGGTCGACCTTCGACAGACCTCATCGCGCTGTTCAACGGCCCCTGGCCGTACGGCCCCACTCACTTCGTCACCACCGACGGCCCCCAGCACCCGCCCTGCCACAACCTGGATCTCCTCACCCGAGATCAGGCAGTCGCCAGACTCCGAACCCTCAGCTGGGCAAACAGTGGATTCGGTGATCAAGAGACACCAGGCGAACGTCCTCCTAGTTGAGGACGGCGACCAGCATGGTTACCCCACCTGGCTTTATCCGTTCCGGAGACGGGGAGGCCAGCCGGGATCATCGTGCGGCGCCGCGTTCACCTGCCGCCCGTCTTTGGATGGGCGTTCAAAGGCCACGCTTCTCCTCACCAGGACCCACCGGCCGGCGAGTGTTCCTTACCAATCAGCACAAGTAGCCAGTAGCGACAACTTAGGCCTACACCTCCTGGACCAGGGTTCTCTGCGGCGCCTTCAGCGCTCAGCAGCCGCATCGCGCTGCTGGTCAGTTGTGCCCAGCGAACGTTCTCCTCATTTAACAACCTGAATTCTCAGGGTTTCATTGTGGCTCGTCAGCAAAACGATCGGAGGATTCCATGAAGGCTCTGGCACGCACCTCACACGTCCTCTACGGGACGAGTAGCCAGCGATTCCACAGAGGCTCGCTCACCGCCCCAAGCGGGGAAACAGAGATCTCTCCCAGTCCTCTCGGCAGTCTGTTCGGGCTTCGCGAACCGGGCCGCGCGGACACGGCCAGCTCCACCCGCAACAAAGCCAGCTTCCTGATCGCCGGCCTCAGGGACCCGCTGGACGGTGTCGTCATCAGTCCAGTCGCGCGCGGTCGTTCCCTCAGAGCCGAGGCCCTCACGAGCAAGGTCGGAGTGTCCTGGATCCGGGCGACCAGCCCTGTCGCGACCCAGCGTCGGCGGTCCGAGCCGAGCGTGTCCCGGATGCTCGATCAGATCGCATAGGCCCAGTAACGGGAGAGGCTCCCGCTACGCACCCCTCGGCCAGGCGTCGTCTGGCCGAGGGGTGCGTCTCCACCGGTGGGCTGGCTTACTGTGCGCCGCGGTCGGACATTCCGCGTTCCACCCGGGCGACCAGAACGCCGCCGATGTCCGCCTGCAACAACCGCCCGCGCCATATACCACGGAGATCTGCCCCCTGTGCTGGGCCCCACTCCCCCGCCGAGATCGCGCGGCGCTCCGAACGCGACCGAGCTTCCATGGACATCGCCAGGACGACGACGGGCCCCGGCCGCGGTGCTTTCTGCGCGGTGCCTGCTTCTCCAGAAGCAGCCGTCACCCGGAGAGAGCGTCCCGAAGGACCTGGCCGGCCGTTTCGACCGAATCTGTTAGTTCAGCCAGAAGGTCCGGCTGAATACTCCCCCGTCCGAGGGCAGCCCGCTCGACGAGCTCTGTGAGCGCGGCATTCTGAGCCGAGCTGAGCCCTTCTTTCTGGGGGTGTTTCAGTACTTCCCGCGCGGCGAAGGCATCGCCGGATCTGGAAGCGGCTTCGGCTACCTCGGCGTACAGAAGCTTCGCCTGATTCGGGTCGAGCTCTAAGGAGAGGTCGACCGCGGCCAAGCCCAGTCGGATCTGGGTCGTCACTCTCCTGCGGTCCGGCCGATGGACGGTGTGGCGAGCGGTGACCAGCAACGAGGGAAGAACGCTGAGGTCCGGCTGCCCGCAGGCGATGTCGACGAAAGTGCGCAGGCAGTGCACGGTCGCTTGATCCCATGGAGCGCTGAGGTTGACCGTGGGGAAGGTGGAGTAAGCGGCATCGAAGTGACCGTTCATCGTCTGGCTGACGATCGTCATCTGGACGGCTTCATCGATCCCCCCACCAGGCACCGCGTGTTCAGCAGCGTTGCAGGCCGCTCGCTGCCACTGCCCGGCAGCTGCAAGGGCTCGGGTGCCGTCCTCGCGGAGGACGGTTCTGAGCCATGGTTCCACGTTGGTGCGAGCAGCGGCGGAGGAGGTGAAGCCATCGAAGCAGATTGGCGTGCCGCGAACCTCGACATCACCGCCGTGATGGATCGCGCGATGGAGTTGGAGGAGTGTCTGGTAGGCCCGTTCCGGGTTGCGGGCACGAAGGTCGAGGCGGGCGAGATTCACGATGGGCTGGAGTGCGGCAATGGCCGTACGGCCGGACAGTGGCCAGGCTGACTGGAAGATTTGGAACTGCCGTTCGCACAGGTCGATCGCCAGGTCGGTGAGCGCGCAGTCTGCGGCAATGAGCGCGGCCAAATTCCAGGCTGTGCAGGTGAGGTCGATCCTTTCTTCTGCCTGAGTTGTTTCAACGCAGGTGGAGGCACAGTCGCGCACCTGGCGCACGCGGTCATTGAGGCTGGTGCCGCGCGGCCTGGGCTGGATGATCAGCGGGAATCGACCTGCAATGTGGGTGAGGTCGGCAGGAGCACTTGTCCGAGATCCGGCACGGCGAGGGTTTGCAGCAGACACGGTCTCCGAGGACGGCCCAAAGATCGCCGCCCGGGCGGCCCAAGCCAGGACGCTCTGCTGGCGGGCGGGGAGCCCGAGACGGTTCCAGTGGAAGATGATGTGGTAGCTCAGGACGTCCCGGAGCCCTCGCTGAAGCCTTCCGGATCGGGCACAGGCGCCGAGAATCTGACCGGCACGGCGGAAGGATTCTGCCCAGTCGGCAGCGTGGGTGAGAGGCCCACTGGTGTCGAAGAGCGCTCCTGCCCTGGAGGTGTCGGCGAGCATCAAGGTCCGGAGACTGTCGGCCATCGCATCGAGTTTGCGGGCGGGGACTTCGGGAGGAAGCGGTCGCTCGCGCGCGACTCGGTGCCAGACGTCGCCTTGTTCGTACCACTCCAGCCCTGCCGAGTTCATCAGTGTGCCGCACAGCAGGAGGGACAGTTCGCGGCGTCCGAGGCCGATGTTGGTTCCGGCAAGGCGCCGCAGGATCGCGCGGCTGTCGTCGTGGAAGAGTTGGTGCGCAGCGGTCATGCCGTCTTGGCCGCCGAAGGCGGCGGTTTCGGCCTCATACACACCGGGCCACCAGCCGTCGATCGCCTCGCTCTCAGCCAGGTCGGCCAACGCCGTCCCGATCGGGTCCTGGAGGGAATCGGCCGCGGGGCCGGGGATAAGGCGCAGCCTCCAGCAAGGGTGCTTTCGCATGAACCACCATGTGCTGATCAGTCCGTCGGTCTCGGCTTGGCGCAGAAACGGAGCCAGATGGGTGACGGCCGTCTGTTCGCTGAACTCCCAGTGGGGGAAGCGGACGTAGATCTGCCGCCATTTGGCCACCTCCTGCTCGGTCAGGGCCTGGCGCCCGCCCAGCCGGTAGGTCGTGACAGCTTCGGCCAGGTCGGTTGGCTCCAGGCCGGCCGCGACGGCCGTCTCGGCGAGGGGCGCGCCGACCAGTACTGCGATCACGGCTTGTTCGGTCGGTGACCCGACTAGCTGATCAACAAGCATCTGTCCCATCCCGAGGTCGGTGCAGAGCCGCTGGCGGCGGAGGTGAGAGCGAGGGCGGTCCCGGCGTTGCCTTCGAGGAACCCGCTTCCCCTCGCCGCGTTGGGGTGCGCGTATTGGCCAAGGCGGTCGGCGAGATCCGGGAGGCAGGCCGCGAGCGCCGGGCATGCGGCGTCCTGAGCGGCTCGCCAGGCCGTCTGATAGAGCCCGGCGAGGCCGTGGCAGATGCCGGCATCGGTGATCTTGGCTTGCTGAGCCGGGTCTTGGAGGCAGCGCAGGAGCGCTTCTTCATAGGTGCGTCGGAGATGGGGATTTCCGCTTGCCAGGCCAGCGAGTTGTCCGCCGCGTGCGATCCCCGGAGTTCCGTAGCACCAGCTCGGCCGGTGGGGTCCGAGCTGGTTGGGGCGCTGGGCGCGCAGCTCCGCAAGTGTGATCCACTCTGGCCACCATGGGCCCTTGTCGGAGTCTTGCCGCCATGCGTCCAGCCATGCGGTGATGCGGTGGATGGCGTCGGCGTGGCCATCGACCATCACGCCGCCTCGCGCGGCATGGCTGAGTAGAGCCAACGGACCGGTGATCCCGTGGGCAAACCCGAAATTGCCGTGACCGGCGCGGAACTGTGCGGACTCTCGGCGGTGCGGATCGTGGCCAACCCACCATCCGGGGACGCTGCGGCCGTCCGGGCCGGGAACGGGGCGGGTGAGGTCGACCAAGTAGGTCAGCACCCGTTCCATCGCGCTTCCGCGGGGATCACGCCGTAGCAGTAGGGCCCCGATACCCGTCAGGCCGAAGAAGACGTCGTACTCGTGGAATTCGGGGAGGTCTTCACGCTTCACTCGGGCGGCGGCCAAGTCGACGCGATGATGGGCGAGTGCCGCCACGTACCGGTCGACGTCGGCGAGGCCGTTCTGGTAGCGGCTTTCTGACCCAGCGGCGGTGTCGAGAACGAAGGCGATAGCGGGGGCGCCGAGGTAGAGGCCCGAAGTGTGGGCCGCGCTGACCTCCCCAGCGACGGCGTGAGTGATCCAGGTATGCGCCTGCTGCCAGCTTCCCCGACCGCACCGGGCGCGTTCGATGTGGAGGAGGGCGGTTCCAACGGCTCCTTTGTGGAGGGCTTGGGCGAGCCAGGGCCGGTCGGCTGATGGAGGTTCGGGACGGGCCAGGAGCGCGGCGTACTGGTCGGCGGCGTCGGCCAGGTCGGAGCGGATCTTGGTTGGAGCGCTCACGTCATCGGCCCTCGTTGGGAGGCCGTTTGGCGGAGGGCGCAGGTGCGTACGAGCCTGTGGGCGACCCGCTCTTGGTCGGTGTCGACACCAACCGCACGGTTGTGGTGGAGGTGCAGCAGGGAGTGCAGAACACGGTGGGCGTCGCGTTCGTCGTCAAGTTGCTTGCGGTAGGCGGCGAGAGCCGCGGCGCGCCGTTCCCAGGCCGCGGTCAACTCGGGCCCGCTGGGCAGGGCGTGCAGGTTCGACCATTCGCGGTCGGGGTCGGCCAGGGCGAGGGCTTGGTCACGGACTTCGGGGCCGAGGAGGCCGTGCTGTTGGGGTAGCTCCTGGAGGAGCCAGTGCAAGCCTTCGCTCGGGGCGCCGATGAAGCTGATCGTCAGGTCGACCATGCTCGCCGCAGCGAGCGCCTGTGGATGTAGTCCCGCCCTGGTGGCGGTGATGATCTGGGTAGTGGCCGCGCTGGAATCGGCGGCGAAGACGTTTAGGGCCGCGTCCATTGCTGCACCGTGGCCGTAACGGCCGGTCTGGGGTTGGTAGGTGGCGAGGGTGATGTGAGAAACGAGGCGTTCGCGGCGCAGGTCGGCTGCCCAGTCACTGACTTTCTCGGCAGCGGCGCCATATGCCGCGGGCGATGAGAGGCGAAGGTAGAGGGCCAGGTAGGGATCGACCTCGGGACGCCGGATCTCACGGTGACGCCGGAACCACCAGTGCGGCGGGTCCTGGCCGAAGGCGCTGATGAGCTTGGCCGTGTGTTCGGTCAGCAGTTCATCGCAGCGCGCTGGGTGGCCGTGGATCTGTACGTACAGGACGGCCGATCGTCCGGGTAAGGCTTCGATCTCGGGCAGAAGGGGGCGCCGGTTGCCGGGTGGTCGTACGGGATCCAGGGCTCTGGTGAAGGGGATGACGATCTCATGAGCGCGGCCGATCCATGCCAGCTCGTCGGGCGCGGAGGTCTCGCGGAGCTCGAGACGGCCGGCGTTGTTCAGGCGGGTGCGCAAGAGCAGCCGGTGAAGCCGATGGCCCAGGTCCACGGGTTGCCGCCGATCATGTTCGACCATCGCGACGTGTTCGGGCACTCGCCACCGCTTGCGCCAGGCGTCGAGGGACTTTTCCCACTCTGCTGCCGGAGCAGCATGGCCTGGTAGCTCATCTGCGGAGAGCAGCCACCGGGCTGGGGCGAGGATGGTGCGTCTGAAGCGGACGCGGGGCAGGAAGGGCATCTGGGCGGCGACGCCGAAGTGGAATGCCTTGTATACCGCGCATCGCGAGGTGGAGATCTCGGCGAGGAACCGTGCGAGCGGAGGGGTATGGATGCCGGCTTCCAGCGCGTGCGCCACACGCGGCTCGACAATCTGACCGGTGGATATCCGAACGAGGTGAAACCGATCCTTGTCTGCCGTTACCGCGAGATCGGCCAAGGGAATCTGATCCTCCCTGTGGGGACGATGGTCTCCCAGGGCGATCACGGTGGGGAGGAGCTGCTGGGTGCGGGCTATGTTCTCGTTGCGGCGCTTTCGCGGCGGGAAGGTCAACTGCGCAGCGACTGTGTCCGGTGCGGATACAGCGAAGCTCCGCACGAGGAGGTCTCGGCTGTCGGGCGGCAGCAGGTGCGCATGTCGGCCGATCATGCTGCTGCCTGGCCGAGGAGTGCCGGTCACCCATAGCACGAACCGCCCACGATTCAACGCCTCCAACGAAGCAGCGCAGACCTCCACCGCAATCTCGACACGTGATGGCAGGCTCACCCCCGTGCCGTCGCCGGCCGAGAGGCGCTCGATCGCCTCGTCGGTCAAGACGATCTCGTCGCCGCCGCCCATCGTGGCTTCCTGGATCAAAGTCAGCATGTGCTCTTCGCGCTCGGTCACGGCCCGAACTGCGCGCCCCCACGGCGAGCCGAGATACTCCGCTGGCAGCCCAAGTCCGCTGTCGGCGACCAGGTCCAGGACCCGCACCACAGCGCCCGTTCCGTACCGGGTTAGGAACCGGGTGTGGTAGTCGCGCCAGGCTGGATAGCCGAACGGGTATGGCGACAGCCGGTAGAGAACTTCGACGGCGTCACGGGCTTCGCGGGCCATCTGTTCGGGAAGCTGCACGTCGCAGTCCAAGGCCATGTCGACAGCCAGCGGCGTGGAGGCCACCTGGCTGACGGTTCTCATCTCCTCCGTCAAGCTCCTCCACGGAGGACCGGCCGCCGGGCTGTTCACCGAGATCGCCCGATGCACCCTGGACAAGGTGTCCACAAGGCCGCTGATCGCTGGGACGTTGTGAGCCCCTGCGGCCCGGAGTTCGTCACAGGCGTGGCCGAGGGCGTCAGTACAGGTCATGGGAGCTCGAAGGCCGCTGATCAATACGTTCTGCTCCAGCAGACCGATCAGCAAGTCCTTGATCTGTTCGCCCCTGGCGGAAGGGAACTTTTCGGCGAGCTCGACTGTGAGTTCGCCGATCGGCACGGGGCGCCGGGCTGCTTCTACAGCGACGCGTACGGGTCGGCTGTATCGCACCGACACCTCGACGGGCGCCAGGTCCTGGGCCGCGCCGTCAGGTGCTAGCCCAGGGACGACCAACCGTCCGCCACGCACATACCCGGCGCTGTTGGCAATGATCGGTAACCGGTCCAGCAGTTCCGGATCCTTGTGCAGGGTCGCGAGGACGTCGCCGAGCCAGCTCGAATCGGCACGGATCATCGCTTGGTGGTTCTGCCTCCAGGTAACACGAGCTGAGCGTCCGAACCGCGCCACGGCCACGCCTGCGAACAGGCCGAACGGAATGGGGCGGCGGTCCCACCTCAGCAGGTACGACGCCGTGGCGATCAGCACGCGGCGCGCCTGCCGCGGTTCGGGGTGCTCGCTGGAGGTGAGCGCATGGATGGCCTTCAGCAGCGCTGGGCTCGCGGCGGCCACGGCGGCGTGGATCTCGGGTCGATGAGCCACTTCTGACAGCCAGCGGACCGCACGGTCGACAAAGCCTGGATCGTCCGGGTCCAGGTCAACGGGCAGGTCCAGCCCGCCGGGCGCGGTGCTCGCGCGCAGCAGTGCTGCACCCGTCCATTGATAGGCCTCTGATCTCGCCGCCATCTTCAGACCTCCCGGGCTCCACTTGCGACAGTGCTGTCGGCACGCCGCGCGGCGCACGGGCAACGGCTGGACCACCTACCGGGTCTACCGGCACCCCTGGGACGGCA
>NZ_JBFAGB010000038.1:0-94865 GCF_040639875.1 Actinomadura sp. NPDC023710 | reverse complement strand
GGCTGGTGTGCGCGTCGATGTCGGCGCCCGCCCCCCGGAGGGCGGGCGCGCCGGTCCTCCGGGGGGCCGGGGGCCGCCCCGGAACACGACACAGAGAGGTGAGCTGAACATGACGACCGTCGGAGTCGGGATGGTCGGGCACGCGTTCATGGGACGCGCCCACTCCCAGGCGTGGCGCAGCGTGGGGCCGTTCTTCGGACCGCCGCTGACGCCCGTCATGACCGCCCTGGCAGGACGTTCCGCCGATCGCGCCCGCGCCGCCGCCGACGCGCTCGGCTGGGCGTCGGTGGAGACCGACTGGAAGGAGCTGCTCCGCCGCGACGACGTCCAGCTCGTCGACATCTGCACGCCGGGCGACAGCCACGCCGAGATCGCGGTCGCCGCGCTCGACGCGGGCAAGCACGTCCTGTGCGAGAAGCCGCTCGCCAACTCCGTCGCGGAGGCCGAGGCGATGGCCGCCGCCGCGGAGCGGGCGCGCGAGCGCGGCGTCCGGTCGATGGTCGGGTTCAACTACCGGCGCGTCCCCGCCGTCACCCTGGCCCGCAGGCTGGTGGACGAGGGCCGCATCGGCGCCGTCCGGCACGTCCGGGCCCAGTACCTGCAGGACTGGCTGGCCGACCCGCGGGCGCCGTTCACCTGGCGGATGGACCGCGACCGGGCCGGGACGGGCGCGCTCGGCGACATCGGCGCGCACATCATCGACACCGCGCAGTTCATCACCGGGCAGAACCTCGTCGGGGTGTCGGCGCTGCTGGACACGTTCGTCCCGGAACGCCCGGTCCCCGGCGGCGGGACGGCGCGCGTCACCGTGGACGACGCGGCCCTGTTCGTCGGGCGCACCGACGGGGGCGCGCTCGCCTCGTTCGAGGCCACCCGGTTCGCCACCGGCCGCAAGAACGCGCTGCGGATCGAGGTCAGCGGCTCCTCCGGCGCCCTGGCGTTCGACCTGGAGTCGCTGAACGAGCTGTGGTTCTACGACCGCGACGAGGACGACGCGACCGCCGGTTTCCGCAGGATCGTCGTCACCGAGCCCGTCCACCCGTACACGGACCGGTGGTGGCCGCCCGGCCACATGCTGGGCTACGAGCACACGTTCACCCACCAGGCCGCCGACCTGCTCACCGCGATCGCGGACGGCACCGACCCGCGCCCGTCGTTCGCCGACGGCCTGCAGGTGCAGCGCGTCCTCGCCGCGGTCGCCGGCAGCGCGGAGTCACGGTGCTGGGTCGACGTCGAAGGGAGCGAGTCATGACACGACCGGTCACGCTGTTCACCGGACAGTGGGCGGACCTGCCGTTCGAGGAGGTCTGCCGGCTGGCGTCCGGCTGGGGCTACGAGGGCCTGGAGATCGCCTGCTGGGGCGACCACTTCGAGGTCGACAAGGCCCTCGCCGACGACGGCTACGTCCCGCGCAAGCTGGAGACGCTCGCCAAGCACGACCTCAAGGTGTGGGCGATCTCCAACCACCTCGTCGGGCAGGCCGTCTGCGACAACCCCGACGAGCGGCACCAGGCGATCCTGCCCGAGCGGATCTGGGGCGACGGCGAGCCCGAGGGCGTCCGCGGGCGCGCCGCCGCCGAGATCATGGACACCGCCCGCGCCGCCGCGCGGCTCGGCGTCGACACGGTGGTCGGGTTCACCGGCTCCTCGATCTGGCACACGGTCGCGATGTTCCCGCCCACCCCCGAGGCGATGGTGGAGCGCGGCTACGCCGACTTCGCCGAACGCTGGAACCCGATCCTGGACGTGTTCGACGAGGTCGGCGTGCGGTTCGCGCACGAGGTGCACCCGAGCGAGATCGCCTACGACTACTGGACGACCGTCCGGACGCTGGAGGCGATCGGGCACCGTCCCGCCTTCGGGCTGAACTTCGACCCGTCCCACTTCGTGTGGCAGGAGCTCGACCCGGTCGGCTTCCTGTTCGACTTCCGCGACCGGATCTACCACGTCGACTGCAAGGACACCAAGGTCCGCACGGGCGACGGCCGCCGCGGGCGCCTGTCGTCCCACCTGCCTTGGGCGGACCTGCGGCGGGGCTGGGACTTCATCTCCACCGGCCGCGGCGACGTCCCGTGGGAGGACGTCTTCCGCGCCCTCAACGCGATCGGCTACGCCGGCCCGATCTCGGTCGAGTGGGAGGACGCCGGAATGGACCGCCTCCAAGGCGCCCCCGAGGCCCTGCAGTTCGTCCGCGCCCTCAACACCATGGAACCCCCCACCACCGCATTCGATTCGGCGTTCTCCTCCGAGTGAGCCTGCGGTGTGCCGTTTCCTCAGAGGGCGGGGCGGGCGCCTAGGGTGCGGGGGGCGTGGGCGGTCACGAAGCTCTCCAGCTCGGATGCCGTGACGCCCATGGGCGGGACGACGATGAGCCGGTCCGCGCCCAGCTCCGCGTAGTCGCGGACGGACCCGGCGTCCGGGAGGCGGGGCGGGCTGATCGAGACGTGCAGGGGATCGCGGCCCGCCTCGGCGGTGAAGGTCCGCAGCCGTGCGATCGTCTCCGCGGCGGCCCGGCGTCCGAGCATCCACCCGTACCAGCCGTCGGCGTGCCGGGCGGCCCGGCGCAGCGCCGCGGGGCTGTGGCCGCCCGCCACGACGGGGATCGGACGCTGCACGGGCCGGGGGTGGGCGTCCACGCCCGCGAAGTCGACGTGGCGGCCGTGGAAGGCCGGTTCGTCGTCGTACCAGAGGGACCGCATCGCCGCGAGGTACTCGTCGGCGCGGGCTCCGCGCCCTTCCGGCGGGACGCCGACCGCGCGCATCTCCGGCTCCAGGTATCCGGCGGCCATGCCGAAGACGAGCCTGCCCCGGCTGAGCACGTCGAGGCTGGCGAGCTGCTTGGCGAGGACCAGCGGGTTGCGCTGCGGCAGGACGACGACGCCGGTGCCGAGCGCGATGCGCTCGGTGCGGCCGGCGAGGTGGGCGAGGGCGATCAGCGGGTCCAGGAAGGGCGCGTCCGGCTCGGCGGGGGAGGGCGCGACGCGGGGGCGCGGCAGCACGACGTGGTCGCCGGCCCAGACCGAGTCGTAACCGAGGTCCTCGGCCAGGGCGGCGATCCGGGCGGCGACGTGCGGATCGGCGCAGGCGTGCAGGTTGACGGCGAAGAGCCCGAGAGTAGGTGCCATTCAGAGATAATCGAACTTTTCTATGATCGAGTCAACCGATGGTCGAACGGATATACCCTGCTGCCATGGCGGAGGGTTCCATGCGCGACGGGCTGCCGGAGGGGCTCGCGGCCCTGGCGGGCTTCCAGCTGTCCAAGTGCGGGTGGTGGCTGGAGCAGCGGCTGGAGGAGGAGCTGGAGCCGCTCGGGATCCGGGTGCGGCACTTCCTGGTGCTGGCGATGCTCAGCACGTCCGAGACGCTGTCGCAGCAGGAGATGGCCGACTACCTGCTGCTCGATCCCACGCTGATGGTCGGGCTCGTGGACGACCTGGAGGCGCGCGGCCTCTGCGAACGCGCCCGCGACCCGCGCGACCGGCGGCGGTACCGCGTCCGCATCACCGAGGACGGCCGCGCCCTGCACCGGCGGGCCCGCGCCCTGGCCGACGCGGTGGGCGCGGACGTCTTCGGCCCGCTGTCGGACGGCGAGCTGAGCATCGTGGTCCGGGCGATCGGCCGGGTCATGGAGCCGTTCTGGGCCGAGCAGGCGGTGCGCCCGCGCCGCAAGCGGTGAGGCCCGCGGTCAGGGGAGGGCGCGGAAGTCGGCGAAGTCGAAGCCGGGGGAGACGACGCAGCTGACCAGGACCTCCTCGTCCCCGGCCGGGCGGGCGGCCTGCCAGGCGCCGGGCGGGACGATGGCCTGCGGCACCTGCCCGCCCGCCACGTCCGCGCCGAGCGTGACGGTCTCGGGCGTCCGCGACGGCCGGTCGCCGTCCCCGCCGAGGAGCAGCGTCAGCGGGCCCCCGGAGTGCCACAGCCACAGCTCCGCCGACCGGACGGCGTGCCAGATCGACTCCTCGCCGGGCGGCAGCAGGAAGTAGATCGCGGTGGCGGCCGCCCGCTCGCCCGGGTAGCCGTCCGGCGTGAACGCCGCGTCCGACCGCCACGTCTCGCGGTACCAGCCGCCCTCCGGGTGCGGCAGCAGGTCCAGCGCCTCGGCGGTCGCCGGCCTGTCCAGGACCGCGACGTGCCGGCCGTCGGGGCCGCGCCGCAGGTAGCGGACGCGGGAGGCGGTCGTGCGGTCGATCACGCCGCGCGCCGGCACGGCGCCGGGGGCCGGGTCCAGGGTGACGGCGACGAGCAGGCCGCCGGTGAACTCCCGGTCGGCGACGGCCAGCAGCCCGGGTTCGTCGTCCGGCGCCCACACGGCCCCCGCCTCCCGCAGGACGAAACGGGGATCGGACCGGGCCCGCCAGGCGTCGAGCGTCGTGAGCAGCAGCACGCTCCGAGCCTAGACCGTCAGGACGATCTTGCCGGTGACGCGGCCGGTCTCGCCGCGCTCGTGCGCCCTCGCCGCCTCCTCCAGCGGGAAGACCGAGTCGATCTCGGCGCGCAGCTCCCCGGCCTCGGCGAGCGCGGCGATCCGCGTCAGCGCGTGGTGGTCGGGCTCGACGAGCAGGGTCTCCGCGCGGACGTCGGCGGCGTCCATGTCGGTGAGCCTGCTGAGGACGAGCGACACCAGCGTCCCGCCCGGCCGCAGCACCCGCAGCGAGCGCGGCCCGTAGTCGCCGCCGATCGTGTCGAGCACGATGTCGGCGTCCTCGACGACGTCCGCGAAGTCGACGGCGCGGTAGTCGATCGCCTCGTCCACGCCGAGCTCGCGCAGGAAGGCGTGCTTGCCTTCGCTCGCCGTCCCGATCACGTAGGCGCCGTGCGCCTTGGCGATCTGCACCGCCAGATGCCCGACCCCGCCCGCCGCCGCATGGATCAGCACCCGCCGGCCCCTGCGCACCCCGGCGGTGTCGACCAGCGCCTGCCAGGCGGTCAGCGCGGCCAGCGGCAGGGCCCCGGCCTGCACATGGTCGAGGGCGGACGGCTTGGCGGCGAACGTCCGGGACGGCGCCGCGACGTACTCGGCGTGGGAACCGGCCCCGAACGGATACCGGAGCATCCCGAAGACCTCGTCGCCCGGCTTGTGCAGCGTCACGCCCACGCCGACCTTCTCCACCACGCCGGAGACGTCCCAGCCCAGGGTGAACGGGGGATCGCCGAGGAAACCGCCGCCCGCCCGGTGCTTCCAGTCGGTGGGGTTCACCCCCGCCGCCCGCACCCGGACCAGCACTTCCGTGGGCCCCGGTTCCGGCCGCTCGACCTCGACCACCCCGAGCACCTCGGGCCCGCCGAGGACGTCCTGCCGGACCGCGCGCATTTTCTCGGTGCGCATCTTTTCGGTGCGCATTCTTTCGGTGCGAGTCTTCTCCGTCATGGGACGTAGAACCGCGCCGCCGGCTAGTCCATTTCGGAGAGGCGCGCCGGGTCGAAGGAGATCGGGTAGGGGCGGTCCAGGGTGACGGTCTCGCCGGAGCGCGCCTTGCCGGCCACCTCGTAGCGGCCCTCTTGGAGCTCCAGCAGGGTGACGGCGGGACGCGGCTCCAGGTCGACGAGCCAGTAGTGCGGGATGCCGGTCGCGGCGTACTCCTCCACCTTGCGGACGCGGTCGATCTGCTCGTTGACCGTGCGCGGAGTGACGACCTCGGCGACCAGGAGGAGGTCGGGGCCGTAGTAGGTGCGGGTCTGGCGTTCGAGCGCCGCGCGGGCCACGTCCCGGGCGACGACGAAGACGTCCGGCTTGCGGACGCCCGCCGGGGTCGTGACGTCCTGCGGCGCGCCGGCGACGTGCACGTCGGCGTCCGCCTGCCGGGCCGCCTCCTTCAGGACCGTCTTGAGCTGCACGGCCGCGTGGTCGTGCCACACGTCGCCCGGCAGCTCGTTGAGCCAGCCGTCGGCGAGCTCGTAGCGGCGGCCCTCCTCAGGGAGCGCGTCCAGGTCGTACAGCGTGTACGGACCGTGCGCACGGCCGACCGTCCCGCCCATGGACCGTCCCCCCTCACCTCGATGAACGGGCTGATCCGAATCTACTGGACGGCCGTCCGGAAAGGGCGCAGCCATGATCGCGCGTCGGGATGCGGACGAATGTCTCGAAAGCCGAGCGGCGGCGAGTTAAGATACATCGCGTCTTGACCCTCCAGCCGCTGGAGGGGCCAGGCTGTCGAGGCGGAAACGCCCGAAGGAGAGATGCGATGAGCGTCGAGCAAGACCGCGCCGCGCCCGCCGTGCGCGCCTCGGACCGCGACCGTGACGAGCTGCTCGTCCGGCTCCACACGGCCTTCGCCGAGGGGCGGCTGAGCGAAGCCGAGCTGGACGAGCGCATCGAGCTGGCGCTGGCGGCGCGCACCTACGACGACCTGGGCGCGCTGGTCGCCGACCTGCCGGCCGGGAAGGTCGCCCGCGAGGAGAGCGGGAAGGCGCCCGCCGGCCGGTTCCAGGTCGCCTACAAGGGGTCGGTGGCGAAGGCCGGGCGCTGGCGGCTGCCCGAACGGTTCACCACCGTCGTCTACAAGGGGACGGGCCTGCTCGACCTTCGTGACGCCGACCTGGACGGGGAGGTCACGACCCTGTGGGTGCTCGCCTACAAGTCCACCGTGCAGATCATCGTTCCGCCGGGAGTGCGCGTGGAGGCGGACGGCGTGGGCGTGTCCACCGAGGTCCACGGCGCCCCTCCGAGCGGGGCGCCGGTCCTGCGCGTCAAGGGCTACGCCTACAAGGGAGCGATCGAAGCGAAAGATCGGCCATCTCGGGCGTGAGGTGATAGAACGCTCCCGCGGCCCCCATCGGCCGCCGTTCACGCGGATGTCAGTACAAGGGGCCCCGTGGCGCGATTTGATGGTGACTCGACAGGGACCGTGAAGGAGCGCGTGTGACGGCGAGGACCCCGGAGCAGCACGAGGCCCGGCGGACGGCCGAGGACGGCCCGGCGGACTCCCGCCACGTGCGGCGGCGCCTCACCTTCGGTGTCGCGGGCGACCTCGCGGACATGCCGGCCGCCCGGTCGCCCTGGCAGCGCGCCTACGAGGCGTGGCGGTCCGCCGGGCTGGACTGGGGCCACGGCGCCCCGTCCCGGGAGGCCGCGCCGCGGCCCGCGAGCCGCAACGCCGTCCGTGCGGAGTCTCCGGCGCAGGCGCCCGCGCGGCCGAGGCCCCCCGCGCCCGCGCAGCCGAAGCCGGTGCGGCCGCGACCGGTGAAGCCCGACCCGCACGACGTCCTGGTCGCCGGTCCGCCCAAGGCGCGGCCCCGGCCCCGGCCGGCGATGCGGTCCGGGCCGACGCGGCGGCTGCGCGCGCGTGCCGCGGTCGCGGCCGGGCTCGCCGTGGTCGCCGGCGGCGCGATCTTCGCGGTGTCCCGGGGCGACGACGGACGGGCCGAGCAGGGCGTCCCCGGGCCGGTCGCGGCGGACCGGCTGTTCGCCCCCGATCCCGCCGCCACGAGCGACGGGCTCGTCCAGGACCTCACGACCATCGCCTCCGCGGGCGGGACCGTCGTCGCGGCGGGCACCGAGGGCGACGGCGTCCCCGGCCGGGAGCGGGCCCGTTTCCTGGTCTCCGCCGACGCGGGGCGCTCCTGGTCTCTCGCGGCGCTGCGCTCGGCGGACGGCTCCGCCGTCCCTCCCGGCGACACCCCGCGCCTGGTCGACGGCGGCGCGGGTCGCTGGGCGGCGCTCGGCAGCTCCTCCGCAGGCGCCGTGACGGCGTGGACGAGCCAGGACGCCGCGACCTGGACGCGCCGCCCGCCCGCGGCGGGCTTCACGCCGTCCGACCAGGTGAACGACCTGGCCCGCACCGGTCAGGGTTTCGTCGCGGTGGGCGCGTCCGGCGGCCGCGCGGTGGCCTGGAGCTCGGCGGACGGGCGCGCGTGGCAGCGCGTCGACGGCATCCCGGGGGTCATCGCCCTCGACCGCGTCGCGGCGTCCGGGAACGCGGTCGTGGTCCACGGAACGTACGGCAAGAGGATCACCCAGAAGCGGGGCAAGAAGAAGGTCACGCGGACCGTGCGGACCGACGGCCTCTGGCGGTCCACCGACGGCGGCCGGACGTGGGCGCTCGTCGGCGTCCCGCAGGCGCAGGGCTCGTACGGGCCGGCGAAGGGCCTGGCGGTCGGCCCCGGCGGGTTCGCGACCGTCCGCGAGGGCAGGCGGACGACCGGCCGCAAGAAGCATCGCAGGACGACGCGCTTCGGCGTCCTGTTCACCTCGGCGGACGGCGGCAGGTGGCAGGCCGCGGGCCGGTTCGGCGGCGCCGGCATCGAGCGCTTCGACGGCACCCCCTCGGGCCTCGCCGTCATCGTCCAGGGTGCGAAGGGCGCGCGTACCGTGCTGCGCAGCGCGGACGGCCGCACCTGGCAGCCGGGAGGCACCATCGCGGCGCCGGTGCGCAGCAGCGGCCTGACGGTCGCCGACGGGAAGATCGCCGTCTCCGGGCGGCAGGGCGACGACGGCTACCTGTTCGGCGTGGACCTGCGCACCGTCCCGGGCGCCGTCCACCCGGAGCGCTCGGTCAGGTCGCTGGCCGCGGGGCCGGGCCTGTCCGTCGCGGTGGGCAGCACCAACGGCAACGCGGCGATCTGGACGGCCCCCGACGGCCGCGCGTGGAAGCGCGCCGGGTTCCCCGCCACGGCCGGCCTGCTGTCCGACACCGTTCACGGCGGGCGCGGCTGGCTGGCCGTCGGCCGCGTGTCGGGCACGTCCCCCGGCCCCCTCGCGCTGACCTCGCAGGACGGGCTCACCTGGCAGAAGCCCGAGTTCCCGGCGGGCCCGCCGCCGGTGGCCGCAGCCGCCGGCCCGTCCGGCTACGTCGCGGTCGGGACCGGCGTGGCCTGGCGCTCGGCCGACCTGCGCACCTGGAGCCGCGCGGGCCTGGACGGCGCCCCGGCCGACGTGACCGCCACGAGCAGGGCCTACGCGGCGGTCGGCGGACGCGGCAAGGTGCCCGCGGCCTGGACGTCCCCGGACGGCCTCACCTGGACCGCCGCCAAGCTTCCGCCCGGCCTCACCGCTCCGCTCGCCCAGGTCGCCGCCAAGGGCGACACCCTGGTCGCCATCGCCGGCGGCGCGGCCGCGCTGGTGTCCACCGACGCCGGCGCGACGTGGACGCGGCGCGACCTCGGTCCCGGCCTGACCGCCACCGCCATCGCGGCGACGCCCGGCGGTTTCGTCGCGGCGGCCTCCGCGAAGGACGACGCGGCCGTCCTGACGTCACCCGACGGCATGAACTGGCGGCGCGTCGCCGTCCCCGGTCTCACCGGCCCCGGTGAACAGCGGCTCACGGCCCTGACCGCCATGGGCTCCACCATCCTGGCGACCGGCACCGACGCGGACGCCCCGATTCTCCTGCGCGCCCCCGCCCTCAGGTGAGCACGGGGTGCGCGGCGGTCAGCCGTTGCAGCCGCAGGAGCAGCCCTTCGCGCACGAGCATCCGCCGCCATGTCCGCAACTGCAGTCCTTTTTCGTCATGAGCGGAAAGTAACCTTTGCCGCACTTGCGGTCTATGGCCGAGTGGCGACGTGCACCTGTCGACAAGGACACGGGCCGTCCCTCTGCGGGGGAGAGGGACGGCCCGTGCCCGGTTCGGGGGACGTGGGGGCTCAGAAGTTGATGTGGAAGTCCACACCGAGCAGGACGAGGATCCAGAGGAAGATGGCCAGCACCGCGCTGACGATCTTCTCGACCAGGCCCTCGGTGATGTAGCCGCGGTCCCAGGCGATGAACACGCCGATGATCAGGTAGATGAGGCCGAGGATGCTGATGTGCGGCCGATATCGGGTCGCCATGGAAGGCGTCTCCTCCCGGTGGGGGGTTGTGCCGATCGGACGCTGCCCCGCCGGTCAGGAGAAAAACCCCGGAGGTATTCCGGACCTAACCATGACGCTACTTTCGGCATCTCCCAAATTCGGGAAACCTATCGGCCGTCACCGACCGCTACCGGCCGGTCACCGCGATGCGGACGACCGTGGGGTCGCGGTCGCCCGCGCGGTCGGCGAACTCCGCGCTGCGGTGCACCACGTCGAACTCGTGCCGGTTCCGGCGCAGCGACGGGCTCAGCAGGATGTGGTCGAGGTCCTCGGCATTGCCGCCGGTCACCGCCGTGTAGCGGTCGCCCGCGGGCAACTCCGCGGGAAGGTCGACGAGCCCCGCGCCCTGGGCGAGGGTGCGGACGGGGGCGGAGGTCCCGCGGTCGCCGAGGTCGCCCGCCACGATCACGCGGGCCCGCGCGTCCACCTTCCGGACGGAGTTCACGAAGCCCGCGACCACGCGGGCCTGCGCGTCCCGGCGCCACTGGGTGGGCTGGGACGGCGGCTGGCTGCGCCCGAACAGCGGCTGGTCGTCGCCGGTGCGGGGGAACCACTGGTTCGCGACGACGATGATGCGGCGGCCCCGCCAGGTCAGCTCCCCGGCGATCGGCTTGCGGGCGCCGGCCCACGCGGCGTCGCCCGGCGCGATCCGGCCGGGGCTCAGCGTGAGCCCCGCCGCGCCGCCGCGCGGGACGGCCCTGACCGGCGTGACCGCCGGGTCGGGCCGCGCGGGCGGATCGTCGGGGACGGGGTCGGCCAGCGACGGGCGGTCGACGAACGAGAGCCCGCGGTCGGTGCGGAACAGGAACCCCACCCGGTCGTTGGCGCCCTTGCGCCCGCCGTCGGCGTTGTCGCGCGGGTCGACCGAGCGCCAGTCGTAGGGTGGGCCGCCCGCCGCGCTGATCGCCGTGATCAGCTGCGCGACGCTCTGGTCGTCGGCGACGGTGCCGTCGTCGTCGGCGCCGCTGTTGTCGCCGAGGCCGCTCACCGCGACGAGGTCGGGGGAGCGCAGGCCGTCCACGATGTCGCGCGCCGCGGCGTCGAACCGCGCGGCCGGGGCGTCGGGGTTCAGCCCGGCCAGCCCGGCGGTGGCGACGGCGAGTTCGCCGGGGCGCTGCGCCCGGGTCGCCTCGCGGGTGAGCCCGCCGGCGGCGCGCCGCGGCGTCGCGGTGAGCAGCAGCTTGTAGTCGCCGTAGGAGTAGTCGAGGACCCCGGCGTTCGCGCCGGGCAGCCGGTCGCCGACGTCCATGCCGGGCAGCGGGGCGAGCGCGTCGTCGAGGATGACCCGCTCCGGGTTGGCGTCGCCGTCGCGCAGCAGGACGCCGCCGCGCGCCGTCCGCGGCTTGGCGCCGGCGCCCCCGGAGGGCAGCACGGGCAGCTCGCCGTCGCGGGACGGCCCGGCCGCGACGGCGTCGCGGAGCTCGATCCGCATGCCTTCGAGGGCCTCGTAGAAGTCCAGGGCGTCACGGCGGGTGTCGAACGCGCCGCCGCGCTCCACGTTCCCCAGCCCGTGGTCGACCACGCCCGGCGGCCTGAGCCCGCCCGCGCCGAGCACCAGGGCGGGCGGCGGCTTCCCGTGCGCGTCGACCGTGGTCGCGGTGGCGTCGATCTCCGTCCGGGTCAGCCCGCCGGAGGCGCCGCCGCCCGGCCGGAACTCGCTGACCCTGCCGTCCACCCGGACCGCGTCGCCGACCGCCGCCCGCGGCCGGTCGCGGGTGAAGACGAAGACGCCCTCGGACGTCGCGGCGCTCCTGTCGGGACGCGGGTCCTGCATCCAGAAGCCGTTGGCGGTCACCGCCGTCACGACGCCCGGGACCCGGGCGACCGCGAACCCGTTCAGGGGCGAGAGGTGCGCCGCGCCCTGAATGTTGTGAATTCGGACGACCCGAGGCGCGGCCTGCGCCGCCGAGGCCGGGAGAAGGGCGACCGAGAGCGCCGCCGTGACCGCGACCGGGAGCCACCGCAGACCGTGCACCAACCGCGCTCCATGACGACTCGCCGCCCGACCCGAACAGACAAGGATGATACGCGCCTGGAACACGCCCCCGCCCCGACCACGCGCCAACCCGGCGCCGCGATCGCGTCCGAATTCGCCCGCCGAGGCTAATCGAACACGACGACCTGGCGGATGACTTCGCCGTTGGTGAGGGCGCGGACGGCGTCGTTCAGGTCCTCGAAGGCGATCCGGCGGGTGATGAGGCTGTCGATGTCGAGCTTCCCGGCGCGCCACAGGTCGACGAACAGCGGGATGTCGCGCTTGAGGTCGCAGCCGCCGTACAGGGACGGCTTCAGGCTCTTGCCGTCGAACAGCAGCGCGAACGCCGTCTGGCTCCAGTTGTCGTCGGCGGCGCCGGCGCCCACGACGATGACGTCGCCGCCGCGCCGGGTCGTGTTCCACGCCGTGGTGATCGCCGCGGACTTGCCGACGACCTCGAAGGTGTAGTCGAAGCCCGCGCCGCCGGTGAGGAGCCCCTTGGTCTGCTCCAGGTCCTCCAGCGTCGCGGTGTGGGTCGCGCCGAACTGCTCGGCGATGGGGTGCTTGGCCTCGTTCGGGTCGATCGCCAGGATGGTCGACGCGCCCGCGATCTTGGCGCCCTGGATGACGGAGAGCCCGACGCCGCCCGCGCCGACCACCGCGACCTTGGAGCCCGGCGTGACCTTCGCCGTGTTGATCACGGCGCCGACGCCGGTGGGGATGCCGCAGCCGAGCAGGGCCGCGTACTCGAACGGGATGTCCTCCGCGATCTTGATCACACCGCGGCGGGGGAGCACGATCTCCTCCGCCCAGGTGCCGGTGCCCGCCATGCCGAACGCGGGGCTGCCGTCGCCGAGGGTGAACCCGGGGGTGGAGAACGACTGCGCGAGGTAGGTCATGCACAGGTACGGCTCGCCGCGCAGGCACTCGCCGCACTCGCCGCAGTCGGGCGTCCAGTTGACGACGACGTGGTCGCCCGGCCGGACGCCGGTCACCCGCTCGCCGACCTCCGCCACGACCCCGGCGCCCTCGTGGCCGATGACCGTCGGCATCGCGGACGGCAGCACGCCGGTCATGGTGGACAGGTCCGAGTGGCAGACCCCGGTCGCCTTGATCTGGACCTTGACCTGGTCGGGACCCGGATCGATCGTCGAGACGTCGTCGCGCAGGTCGAGTTCCTTGTCGCCGACCGCATGCAGTACCGCGGCGCGTGCCATGGCTGCCTCCACTGTGCCTGAGCTGTTGCCGGGGGGTCTGGGGTGGGTGAACGGGGACCGGGAGCAGCCGTCCGGCTACTCCTCCAGCGTCAGCGCGGCCTTCGGGCACGACCGCACCGCGTGGCGGACGCGGTCCTGCTCCTCGGGCGGGACGTCCGGCCGCAGGATCCGCAGCTCGTCATCGTCGTCGAGGTCGAAGACCTCGGGGGCGAGCCCGACGCACACGGCGTTCGCCTCGCACACCAGAGGGTCGACTCGTACTCTCATCGCTCTGCTCCGTTCGGGGGACTCACCCGTCAACCTACCGAATATCGTTCGGAAACGGGTGGCTCACCCCGAAAGTAGAACATGTTCCAGTCTGGTGCGGCAAGACTCCGCGTGAGACTCGCGTCTCATCCGGGCGATGTCGGATATGGTGCCCGGACGGAGGAGATCGATGACCCACACCAAGGCGTCCACCGGACCGGGGACGACCAGCCAGGACGTACCGCCGGCGGCACCGCCGATGCCCGCCGAGCTGCTGCGCGCCGCGCGCGGCGCCAGGGGCTTCATGCCGGACGCCGAGGGCCTCGCGCTGTACGAGACGGGCCTGGAGTACGGCGGCCGCCTGGCCGGGACAGGGCCCATGCTGGAGGTCGGCACCTACTGCGGCAAGTCCGCCGTGTACCTGGGGGCCGCCGCCAGGCAGGCGGGCACGGTCCTGGTCACCGTCGACCACCACCACGGCTCGGAGGAGAACCAGGCGGGCTGGGAGCACCACGACCCGTCCCTGGTCGACCCGTGCACCGGCCGGATGGACACCCTGCCCAAGTTCCGCACGACGATCGCCGCCGCCGGGCTGGAGGACGAGGTCGTCGCCGTCGTCGGGCAGTCCCGCACCGTCTCGGCGTTCTGGCGGACGCCGCTGGCGCTGCTGTTCATCGACGGCGGCCACGCCGAGGAGCACGCGCAGGGCGACTACGAGGGGTGGGCGCCGCACGTCGCCGCCGGCGGGGCCCTGGTGATCCACGACGTCTTCCCCGACCCCCGGGACGGCGGGCGGCCGCCGTACCACGTCTACCTGCGGGCGCTGGCGAGCGGCGCTTTCGAGGAGCGCCGGGCGGAGGGCTCGCTGCGCGTCCTGGAACGCGTCGGCGACGCCGACCCGCTCTCGCCCGCCTGACCCGCCCCGCCCGCGCAGGCGCCTGACCGGGGGAGCCCGGTCAGGCGCGGTTGGCGGCCGCGACGAGCGCGCAGCCGCACGCCAGCGGGTCGGACGCCTCGGACGGTCCGAGCGGCCGTCCCGCGATCTCCTTGAAGAGCCGGGAGCCGGGGGAGGCGTCCGCCAGCGCGTCCGCCGCCAGGACCACCGCCGCCGCCGTGTAGGTGGAACGGTCCCCGGGGAAGTGCCGCTCGTTCTCGAACTGCCAGCCCGTCCAGTACGAGCCGTCCTCGTGCCGGAGGTGCTGGATGGTGGTGAACAGCTCCAGCGCGCGGTCGCGGTCGCCCGCGGCGTCCAGCGCCAGCACCAGCTCGCAGCTCTCCGCCGCCGTCACCCACGGCTGGTCGGAGACGCAGCGGCAGCCGAGGCCCGGCACCACGAAGGTGTCCCAGGCCTCCTCGAAGCGGCGTGCCGCGTCCGCGCCGCGCACGGGGCCGCCGAGCACCGGGTAGTACCAGTCCATCGACCAGCGGCTCTTGTCGGCGAACGCCTCCGGATGCGCGGCCACCACGTGCCCGAGCTGGTCGGCGGCGAGCTCCCAGTCCGGCTGGTGCTCGCCGAGCCGCTCGGCCAGCGCGACCGCGCAGCGCAGCGACTGGTAGATCGACGAGCAGCCGGTCAGCAGCGCGTGGTCGGACGGCTCGCCGCTCTCGTGCCGGATCCAGATGATCTCGCCGCGCCCGGTCTGCAGCCCGAGCGTGAAGTCGATCGCCCGCCGGACCGCCGGCCACATGTGCCGGGCGAAGTCCTCGTCACCGGTCGTCAGCAGCTCGTGCCAGACGCCCACCGCGACGTAGGCGGCGTGGTTGGACTCCCCGCCCGGCTCGGTGACCTCGCCCAGCACCCATTTCGCGGGCCACGACCCGTCCGGGCGCTGGACGCCGCGCAGCCACTCGTAGGCCCGCCTGGCCTCGGCGCCGAGCCCGGCGACCGACAACGCCATGGCCGCCTCGACGTGGTTCCAGGCGTCCACGTGGCCGGGGACGCCGTGCGTCGGCGAGAACCACGGGATCGCGCCGGAGGCCTCCTGCTGCGCAGCGATGCTCCGCGCCGTGGCGACGACGTCGCCGGCGGTCAGGACTCCGGGAACCGAGGGCGGGGCGGTCTCAGACCGCATCCGCCGTCTCCCTGGCCGGGGCCGCCGGCGCGTCCGGTGCGGCGGGCTTGGCGAAGTAGACGACGACGCTCTTGCCGATCAGCGGGTTCATGACGCGCTCGGCCAGCCGGGTGGCGAGCGGCCGCTTCATGATGTCCCAGACGAGGATCTGGTGGTAGGCCTTGGCGAGCGGGTTGCCGTCGTTGTCCACGCCCACCGCGCACTTGATCCACCAGTAGGGGGCGTGCAGCCCGTGCGCGTGGTGGTGGCCGCCGACCCGGAAGCCGACCGACTTCAGCTTGGCCTCCAGCTCGGCGCGGGTGTAGATCCGCACGTGCCCGCCGGGGGCGGTGTGGTAGTCCTCGGACAGGGCCCAGCAGACCCGCTCGGGCAGCCAGCTCGGCACCGTCACCGCTAGCCTGCCGCCCGGCTTGAGGACGCGCAGCAGCTCGCGCATCGCCCGCATGTCGTCGGGGATGTGCTCCAGCACCTCCGACGCGACGATCGCGTCGAAGTGGTCGTCGGGGAACGGCAGGTCCAGCGCGTCGCCCTGCACGGTCTCGGCGGTCGCGTCCTCGGGCACCTGGCCTTCGAGGCGCATCGCCCCGAACATCTTGTCGACGCCGGACAGCTCACCGGCGTCCTGGTCGAAGGCCACGACGTGCGCACCCCGTCGGTACAGCTCGAAGGCGTGCCGTCCGGCGCCGCATCCCATGTCGAGGACGCGGTCTCCAGGGGAGACTCGGAACCGCTGGAAATCCACGGTCAGCAGGGTCGTGCTCCTTCCGATCAGAGGGCGTCCGCGGACGCCCTCACTTGCCCTTGCGCGCGGCTAGGCGCCGGTACTTCTGCTGGGCGACGGCTGCCCGGTAGTGCTCCACGGTGGCCTGCGCCACGGCGGGCCAGGCGAACCGCTGCTGGACGCGCGCGAGGCCGGCGGCTCCCACCCGCGCACGCTCCTCCGCGGAGTCGTGCAGGCGGTGCAGGGTCGCGGCCAGTTCCTCCACGTCACCCGGCGCGACCAGGATCCCGGCGTCGCCCACGACCTCGGGCAGGGCGCCGGCGCGGCTCGCCACCAGCGGCGTCCCGGACGCCATGTGCTCCACGGCCGGCAGCGAGAACCCCTCGTAGCGCGACGGCACGACGGCGGTCTCCGCGGACGCCAGCAGCTCGCCCAGCTCGCCGTCGCTGATGCCGCTGACGAACCGGACCCGCTCGCCGAGCGCCAGCTCGCGCACGAGCCGCTCGGTCGGGCCGTCCTTCTGCGGCCGGCTGACCACGATCACGTGGACGTCGCGCTCGGTGGCGACCTTGGCGACCGCGCGCAGCAGCACGTCCACGCCCTTGATCGGCGCGTCGGCGCTGGCCATCGCCACGATCCGGCCGGGGACGCGCTCGCCGCGCGGGTGGAAGATCCGGGTGTCGACGCCGAGCGGCAGGATGTCGATGTCGCGCGGGTCGACCTTGAAGTCCTTGACGATGTCGACCTTGGAGGACTCCGACACCGTCAGCACCGGCCCGATGCGCCGCGACACCTGCGACTGCATCCCGACGAACCCGTACCAGCGGCGCTTGCCGAGCTTCTGCTTGAGGCCGCGGGCGGCCTCGATCTCGATCCGCCGGTCGACGCTGATCGGGTGGTGGATGCTCGTCACCAGCGGCAGCCCCAGCCGGGCGATGCCGAGGTTGCCGACGCCGAGGACCTGGTTGTCGTGCACGACGTCGAAGTCGCGGCGGCGCTCCCGCAGCAGCCGCAGGGCGCGCAGGCTGAAGGTCAGCGGCTCGGGGAAGCCGCCGGTCCTCATGTGCGCGAACTCCAGGACGTCCAGCCAGTCGCGGAACTCGCCGAGGGCAGGGGTGCGGAAAGGGTCCTCGTCCCGGTACAGGTCCAGGCTCGGCAGCTTGGTGAGGGTGATCTCCTCGCGGTCGAGCTCCGGGTACGGCTGGCCGGAGACGACCTCCACGGTGTGACCGAGGTCGACCAGCTCCCGGGTCAGATGCCGGAGGTAGACGCCCTGGCCGCCGCAGTGCGGCTTGCTGCGGTACGAGAGCAGGGCCACCCGCAACGGACCGCCCGCCTCGCCTGCCTCACCCACGCCATCCCCTGCCCACACACCACTCCCGTCAGTCGAGAGACGCCGGACGCACCCGTACCGGCATCTCCTTTACACCGTTGATGAAACTAGACCTTAGCCTGCGAACGTTACCGTTGAGTTCAATATTGGGCATGGTGTCCAAGAGTGTTTCGAACAGCACACTCAGCTCAAGCCGGGCGAGATGGGCGCCCAGGCAGAAGTGCGGACCGCCGCCGCCGAAGCCCAGGTGGGGGTTCGGGTCCCGGCCCACGTCGAAGCGGTACGGGTCGGCGAACACCGCCTCGTCGCGGTTGGCCGAGGAGTAGAACACCACGACCTTGTCGCCCTCGGCGATCGCCCGGCCGCCGATCTCGGTGTCCCGGACGGCCGTGCGCCGGAACATGTTGACCGGGGTGACCCAGCGGACGATCTCGTCCGCCGCCGTCCGGACCAGGGACGGGTCGGCCTTCATCCGCTCCCACTCCCCGGGATGCTCCAGGAGCGCGAGCATGCCGCCGGACGCCGCGTTGCGGGTCGTCTCGTTCCCGGCGACCGACAGCAGCATCACGAACAGCTCGAACTCGTCCCCGGTCAGCACCTCGCCGCCGGCGTCCGGCTGGAGCAGCCGGGTGACGATGTCCTCGCGCGGGTTCTCCCTCCGGTCGGCGGCGAGCGCGTTGGCGTAGGCGTACAGCTCCGTCGCCGCCTGCCGGCCCTCCTCCGGCGTCCGCTGGAAGTCCGGGTCGTCCCCGCCGATCAGCGTGTTCGACCAGTGGAAGATCTTCTCCCGGTCCTCGGGCGGGGCGCCGAGCAGCTCACAGATCACGTACAGCGGCAGCGGCGCCGCCAGGTCGCGGACGAAGTCGGCCTCCTGACCGCGCTCGGCGGTCTCGGCCACGAGGCGCCGGCAGATGTCCCGGATGTGCTGCTCCAGGGCGCCGATCGCGCGCGGGGTGAAGCCCCGGTTGACGATGCTCCGCTTGCGCGAGTGCTCCGGCGGGTCCTGGTTGAGCATCATCATCCGCTGCAGGACGATCTGGTCCTCCGGCGACTCGTGGAACAGCGCCAGCCGCTGCCAGGACGAGAAGACCTCCGGGTGCCGCGAGACGTGCACGACGTCCTCGTGCCGGGTGACCGCCCAGAACGGCGGGTGGTCCAGTTCCGGGTCGCCGTGGTGGCGGTACACCGGCTCGTGCTCGCGCAGCCATGCCAGCTGCCCGTGCGGGACGCCGCTGTGCTCGTACGGTCCCGGGTCGACCAGTTCGATGTCGGGGGTGGTGGTCATCGCCTCGAACCTCCTCGTCCGGAGTGATGGGCGCCGTCAACCTCCCAGGGGGGCCGATGGCGTGAAGCTCACCGGGATCTCCTTGTAGCCGTTGACGAAGTTGGAGCGCAAGCGGCGCGGCTCGCCCGCGAGCCGGATGTCGGGCATGCGGTCGAGGATCGTCTCGAAGATGATCCGCAGGTTCATGCGGGCGAGGTGCGTGCCGAGGCAGTAGTGCGGGCCGCCGCCGCCGAAGCCGATGTGCGGGTTCGGGTCGCGCGCCACGTCGAAGGCGAACGGGTTGTCGAAGGCGCGCTCGTCGCGGTTCGCGGAGCCGTAGAACATCACGACCTTGTCGCCGGCCTTGATCTGCTTGCCGCCGATCTCGGTGTCGACCAGGGCCGTCCGGCGGAACTGGTTGATCGGGCTGACCCAGCGGACGATCTCCTCGACCGCCTTCGGCAGCAGGCTGCGGTCCTCCCGCAGCCGCGCCCACTGGTCCGGCCGCTCGAAGAAGGCGATCATGCCGCCCGCGGTGGCGGTCCGGGTGGTCTCGTTCCCGGCGATCGACAGCATGATCACGAACAGCTGGAACTCCTCCAGGCTGATCCTGCCGCCGTCGGCGTCGGGCGTCAGCAGCTTGGTCACGATGTCGTCGCGCGGCGTGGACTCGCGCGCGGCGGCGAGCTGCCCGCCCCACTCGGCGAACTCGGCGGCGCACAGGGTGGACTCCTCGCGTCCCCCGATGAACTCGGGGTCGTTGAACGCGACGAGCTTGTTCGACCAGTGGAAGATCTTCTCCCGGTCCTCCATCGGGGCGCCGAGCAGCTCGCAGATCGTGTAGAGCGGCAGCGGCGCGGCGAACCGCTCGACGAAGTCGCACTCGCCGAGCGGCGCCGCCTCGTCGATCAGCTCGTTGCAGATCTTGCGGATGTGCTCCTCCAGCCGCCCGATCATCCGCGGGGTGAAGCCCTTGTTGACCATGGAGCGCAGCCGGGTGTGGCTCGGCGGGTCCTGGAAGAGCATCATCTGCCCGTACATCGCGATGTCGTCGCTGGAGAACTCCTCGAACATCGACGTCCGCTCGTGCGAGGAGTACGGGTCGGCGCGCCGCGACACCGACACCACGTCCTCGTGGCGCGTGATGGCCCAGAACCCCGGCACCCCGTCGTTGGGGTCCTGGTGCCAGTGGACGGGGTCGTTGTCACGCAGCCACTGGAACTGGCGGTGCGGGATCCCCCCGCGCTCGTAGACGCCTGGATCGATGATGTCGATCTCGGGGGCCCGGAAGGCCCGGGCGGCGGACAGGGGGGACGTCGCGAGTGCCATGGAAGATCCTTCGTGCCGGGGTGGAGACCACACGAGGCGAGCAGGCCACCGTGAGCGCCTGCTCGGCGCACTTACCTAGAACAGGTTCTAACATGAGACTCCAGTCTCATCAAGGGTCCCGCCGGTGAGAGTGATCTGCGTCGCACCCCGAACGGAAGGTCACAGCCCCAGATCGCGCCCCACGGCGTCCCACCACGCGACGGCCCCGTCGACGTCCAGGCCCGTGATCCACAGGTCCTCCGGGTCGGCGGGCATCAGGGGTTCGCGCAGCGCGTCGTCGAGCTGCCACGACCCGGTCTTGCCGGCGTGCTCGCCCGTCCCGGGATCGTTGTACAGCGCGACCACGTCGGCGGGCAGGCCGGCGAGGTCCTTCTCGCGCCCGATCGTGAACGGGTACCCGTAGGCGGCGGACGCGGCCGTGGAGACCGGCAGGCCCGTGCCCTCGGCGAGCCGGCGCACGGCCGTGACGTCGTAGGGGGCCGGCCCCCGCTCGTCCAGCGACCGCAGGTACCGCGCGATGCGGTCCGCCCCGCCCCAGCCCTGCGCCCTGGGCGGATAGAGGTGGGTCCAGCCGGGGAAGGTGAAGTCGCGGAAGACGCCGTCCGGGGAGTACTCGACGGCGACGGCGTCCTTGTGCGGATGGGCCTGCCAGGAGAGGATCACCATCGCGCCGTTCGGCGTGCGCCAGAGCTGCCCCACCGGGTCGTGCGTGGCCTGCGCGGTGAACCACAGCCGCCGCCACCGGCCGCTGCCGTCGCCCCAGGGAGTGCCGCCCAGCGCGCCCAGCAGGTGCGCGGCCTTCGCCCGGTGGTACGCGGCCTTCCACGGCAGCGCGGCCTGCAGCGCTTCGCCGCCGAGCGTCCCGAACGCGAAGTACACGCCCCGTGTGCCGGTGGGCCGCTCGATGCGGCCGAGCGGATGGGGCGTGTCGTAGGCGGGGCCGGTCTCGGCGGCCTCCACGAGGACCTCGGCGAGGTACCGGACGGCCGGCACTCGCGCGACCGAACGGCCGGCCCGCAGACCCCCGCCGGCGCGGACCAGCTCCGGCAGCCCGTCCGGCTGGGGCAGGCGGAGCGCGTCGCGCAGGCGGAGCGTGTCGAGCAGGCACGCGGCGGCCCGCAGCACCAGCGCCGCCACGCCCTCCAGCAGCCGCGCGTCGGTGATCTCCGGGAGGACGCGGCGGAGTTCGGCGTCCAGCTCCCGCCGGTGGACGAGGGCGGCGTTCACCAGCCGGACCGCGCCGTCGCGGGCGAGCCCGCGCAGCGCCGCCGAGCCCTCCGGGTCCGTGGCGGACAGGTGGGGCCAGAAGCCGGGCGGGGGCATGACCGCGTCACCGCGCTGGACCGGGGAGTACCGGAGCCGGAGGGTGGTCCGGCCCTCGCCGTCCACCAGGCGCAGGAGCGCCCGGTCGAGCATGACCTGCGTCGGCGCTGCCGCGCCCGGGAAGGTCAGGGCGACCGCCGCGGGGCTTCGCGGCCACCGCCACTGCCCGTCGGTGGGCACCTCCAGCATTCCGGGCTCGACCGCGCGGAAGGTCTCCGCGCGGTCCCCGTTCAGCCGCGACACGAAGGTGCCGGCGCCGTCGAACCACGGGTAGGTGCCGCCGCCGTGGGGAAGCTCGGCGCGGTGGACCGGCCCGGCGGGCCCGTGGACCTCGACGCGCCGCCCCGCGACGCCGAGCGTGAGCAGATCGTCGTGCAGGACGACGGTGACGGGCGACTCCTCGGCGGCCGGGAACCGCAGCTCCTCGGGGAGCCCGGTCCGCAGCGCGCGCCACAGCGCGTCGACCGGCTCGGTGATCTCAAGGCCGGACAGGACCTCGGCGGCCGGGGTCCCGGCCGCGGCCTCCGCCAGCGGCACCAGCCGGGGCAGTGCGATCTCCAGAGCGAGCAGGTCGCCCGTCGCGCACTCCTCCCGCCACCGCGCGACGTCCTCGGTCAGGACGCGGCGGATCGTTCCCCGCGCCCAGAGCGCCCGCAGCACGGACGGGTAGTCGACGTTGTCGTACTGGCCGAGGTTGCGGACGTAGGCGTCCAGCCGCTCCCGCGCGTTCGGGGCGCCGTCGTCGAGCGTCGCGGCGAACTCGGTCAGCTCGGCGTTCTCGTCGTGCCACTGCGGAACCGGGGTCTTCGACCGGGTGAAGGCGAGGGGGTCGGGTCCGGAACGTCCGATGACCGGGTCGGCGGCCGGATCGAACCACCGGCCCGGGGCGGGGAACAGGCGGTCGCCCGCGTCCGCGGCCAGGCGCATCAGCTCGTTCGCGGGCAGCGGCCCGGCACCGGCGAACCAGTCCCGCGGCAGCCGCCGCCCGGCCCCGACCAGTCCGAGCAGCAGCAGCCATCGGCGGTGGTGCTCGGTGCGCGGACCGGGCTCGGCGTACAGCTCGCCGTCGGGCCGCGCCGCGATCAGCAGGTCCAGCTGCTCGGGCCGCCGGGCGAGCCGCCGCAGCGCCGCGTCCAGGGCCTCCCACAGCGGCAGCGGCGCCCGGGGGAGGAGCCCGCCGCGCAGCAGCCGCTCGGCGACGAAGTCGGTCTCGCCCGCCTCGTCCACCCCCGCCGACCGCGCCACCGGAAGCAGGTCCGCGACGACGTTCGGATACGGGACGACGCCCGCGTCGAAGAACGCGCACACCGCCTCCCTCGCCCACGCGTGGGCGGCCGCCGCGTCGTCGTGCCGTGCGAGTCGCTTCAGGTGCCCGTGCAGCGCCGACGCGGTGATCGCGCCCAGGGGGACCAGTTCCACCAGTACCCGCTGCGCCCGGGCGGTGTCGGGCGCGAGGTCGAGCAGCCGCGCGTTCGACTCCTCGACCTCGCCGGCCCGTCCCAGGTAGAACGCGGCCTGCTCGGCGAACCCCGCCCGCGCGAACGCCCCTGCCGCGGCCGAGAAGTAGTCCGGCAGGGAGGCCGCGGGCCGCCGGGCGGCCGTCTGCAGGATCTGCGCGCGCGCCCCCTCCGGATCCTTCGCGGCGAGCGCCAGCGCGCCACCCGTCTCGTCGTCGTCCGGCCCCGCCACGTCCCGCATCCGCCACCCCTTCGGAGATCGTCGGCGGGCAGACTAACGCCCCCGGACGACACCGGGCGGTGGATCGGGATCGTCAGCGCAGGACGTAGCGGAGGGGGTCGTCGGCGCCCTCGCGGCGGGCGGTGCCGCGGGTCTCCAGGGTGCGCAGGTGCGCGGCGGCCTCGGCGGCGGCCATGCGGCGGGCCTGCTGGGCCATCTCGGCCCACGGGTGCCGCCAGGTGAGGCCGGCGGTGAGGTCCCAGAGCGTGGTGGGGCGGGAGGACAGCAGCGCCGCCACCTCCGCGAGGCGCTCCTCGTGGTGGGCGATGATCTCGCGGGCGCGGTCCTCGAGGCCGCGGAAGCGGTGCTGGTGGGCGGGCAGGACCTCGTCCACGGTCATGGCGGAGACCTTGTCGAGCGAGCCGAGGAAGTCGCTCAGCGGGTCCACGTCCGGGGTGTCGTAGGGGTAGAGGCCGATGTGCGGGGTGATGCGCGGCAGGACGTGGTCGCCGGTGAAGAGGCGGTCGCCGTCCTCCAGGTGCAGGCAGATGTGTCCGGGCGTGTGCCCGGGGGTCCAGACGGCCTGCAGCCGGCGGCCGGGGACGTCCACCAGGTCGCCGTCGGACAGCTCGCGGTCCGGGACGGCGGGAGGCGAGACCCGGGTCTGCTGGGTCGGCCCGGTCAGGTCCGACTCGGCCGCGCCGGCGCGGCGCAGCGCGGTCAGCTCGAACGAGCGGCGGCCGCCCTGGCCGACCTCGTTGAACAGCCGGACGATCCCGGCATCGGAGTGGTGCATGGCGATCCAGGCGCCGGACGTCTCGCGGACGCGCCCGGCGAGGCCCGCGTGGTCGGGGTGGAAGTGGGTGACGACCACCCCGTACACGTCGGCGACGTCGATCCCGAACGTGCCGAGCCCGTCCCGCAGGGCCGTCCAGGCGTCCTCGTGCTGCCAGCCCGCGTCGATCAGGACGGGGCCGCGGGGGCTCTCCACCGCGTACACCAGCGTGTACGACAGGGGGTTGTTCGGGATGGGGACGGGGACGCTCCACAGCCCGCCGCCGAGGTCCTCAGGTTCCGGCTGCACCGAGACCGCCTTTCGCGCCTGTCATGGTCGAAGGCCCCGGCCGCTGAGACCGGGGCCCTGAGTCCTGTACCCCCAGGATGCCTTCCGGTCAGACCCGTTCGAGGATCGTGGCGGTGGACAGGGCGCCGCCCGCGCACATCGTGACCAGGGCGGTCCCGGCGTCGCGCCGCTCCAGCTCGTGCAGCGCGGTGGTGATCAGCCGCGCCCCGGTGGCGCCCACGGGGTGGCCGAGGGCGATGGCGCCGCCGTTGACGTTGACGCGGTCCATGTCCGGCTTGTGGACCGACGCCCAGGACAGCACGATCGACGCGAACGCCTCGTTGATCTCGGTGATGTCGATGTCGCCCATGGCCATGCCGGAACGCCGCAGGACGCGCTCGGTCGACTGCACGGGGCCGTCCAGGTGGTAGTACGGCTCGCCGCCGACGAGGGCCTGCGTCCGGATGCGGGCGCGCGGGCGCAGGCCGAGGGCCCGGGCCTTGTCCTCCGACATGAGCAGGACGGCGGCGGCGCCGTCGGAGATCTGGGACGAGGTGCCCGCCGTGTGCAGGGCCTCGGGGCCGAGGACGGGCTTGAGCTTGGCGAGCCCGTCGGCGGTCGTCTCGCGCAGGCCCTGGTCGCGGGTGACCTCGCGGGTCTCGCCGGTGACGTCGCCCTCGGCGTCCAGCACGGGCGCGGTGACCGGGGCGACCTCGCGGTCGAAGCGGCCGTCCGCCCACGCCTTGGCGGCGAGATGCTGGGACCGCGCGCCGAACGCGTCGAGGTCGGCGCGGGTGATGCCGCGGCGGGCGGCGATCCGCTCGGCGGCCTCGAACTGGTTCGGCATGTCGAGCGACCAGTCGTCCGGCCGCGGGTCGGCGGGCATGACGTTGCTGCCGAGCGGGGCGCGGCTCATCACCTCGACGCCGCAGCCGATCGCGACGTCCACGACCCCGGCGGCGATCTGGGAGGCGGCCAGGTGGACGCCCTGCTGGGAGGAACCGCACTGGGCGTCGATGGTGGTGACGCCCGCCTGCCAGGGCAGGCCCGCGTACAGCCAGGAGTAGCGGCCGACGTGCCCGCCCTGCTCCCCGGCCTGCGTGACGCAGCCCGCGAAGACCTGCTCCACCTCGGCGGCGTCGATGCCGGAGCGCTCGACGGCGGCGTTCAGGGCGTGCGCGAGGACGGCCATCGGCTTCAGGCCCGCGAGCCAGCCGCCACGCTTGCCGAGCGGCGTGCGCACCGCCTCGACGATCACCGGGGTACCCATGCGGTCTCCTTCTAGAACACGATTCGCATTGGACTGTAACGTGTTCTAACTTTGCGGGGAAAGGGCGGTCCCGGTGAGAGGGATCAGGGCTGTACCGGACATCTCTGCTCCGCCCGGCAGGACGGGCACTGGGGAGCGCCGGCCGCGTCTACTAGCCTGGGCGCACGACGATCCCCCCGCGCCGGAGAGTCCCATGGCCGCAGATTTCGACGAGCCCGTGTTCGACGAGGACTTCGTCAGGAGCGCCGTCTTCACCGAGCCGTCCGCGCGCGAGCGCGCCCGCCCCCCGTCCCGGCGCGAGCGGCGGCGGTCGCGGCGCGCCGCGCGGCGGTCCGCCGGCCGGCGCTTCGCGCTGCGGCGCCGCGACCACGAGCCGAGCCCCCGGGCGGCGGTGCTCCAGGTGATCGGCGGCGTGCTGGTGCTGCTCGCGATCTCCTTCGCGCTCTGGTGGTGGAACTCCGCGCCCCGCGACGAGCGCCCGGCCCGGCCGGTCGGCCCGACGGTCACGCGCTCCCCGGCGCCCGCCCCGACCCCGACGGCCCCGGAGAAGGACGCCCCGCCGACCGAGATCCCCGAGGTCTAGCCGCCAGGGCCGCCGGCCCGCGCCCTAGGCGGGCCGCACGCGCAGCTCGGCGTACGACGGGACGAGGACGCGGCGGGCCGGGCGGCGGGAGACGACCCGGTACGGGCGGCCGGGGGACAGCAGCGTCTCCAGCATCCGGGCCACCTGGACGCGCGCGACGGCGGCGCCGAGGCACAGGTGGCGCCCGCCGCCGAACCACAGCTGCCGCGACTCGGGCACGTACGCGCGGCGGACGTCGAAGGGCCCGGCGGCGCCCGTCGCCCGGTAGGTCAGCAGCAGGACCCGGTCGCCCGCGCGGAGCCGCCGCCCGCCGACCGCCGCGTCCCGGGAGACGTGCCGCCCGATCACCGGCGCCGGGGCGGCGACGCGCAGCCCCTCGCGCACCGCGTTGTCCATGAGGGACGGGTCGTCCAGCAGGGCCCGCTGGCCCCCGGTGTCGTGCAGCAGGGCCGCGGTGCGGACGGTCCCGGACGCCCCGGTCTCCGTCCCGGCGATCACCAGCAGGGTCGCCAGGCCGCGGGCGAGCGGCAGGCCGAGGCCCATCTCCCGGCAGCGGCCGAGGAGGGTGCCGGTTCCGGCCGTCCGGTAGGCGTGCGGGACGCCGGTGGTGATCTCGTCGACGATCGCGCGGGCCCGCGCGACGACCGCCGGGTCGAGGGCGGTGGACGCGGCCGTGCCGAGCGCCAGCCGGGCGAGCCGCTCGCCGGCGCCGAAGAGCGTGCGGTAGGCGGCGTCGGCCCGGTCCGCGGGCAGGCCCAGCAGGTCGGCGACCATGCGTCCGGCCAGGACGCGGGCCGCGTCGGCGACGTCGATGCCCGCCCCGGCGGCGAGGTGGGCGGCGAGTGCGGCGTGGGTCCGGCCCTGGGAACGCTCCACCAGAGTCCGCGCGGCGTCCTCGGTGAACAGGTCCCGGGCGCGGGTGCGGACCTCGGTGTGCGTCGCCCCGTCGAAGAACCGACCCATCTCCTCCCCGAACAGCTGCGTCCAGAGGTGGCCGACGCCGCCCTCGCCGTTCATGCCGAAGGCGGCGTGGTCGTTGAGGACCTGCCGCGCGAGGACGGGGTCGGTCACCACCCACCCGAGCCTCGGCACGCGGGTGATGGGGCCGGTGTGGCGCGCCGCCTCCAGGAGGGCGAACAGGCCGGGGTTCGCGGTCCACAGCAGCCGGGCCTCGTGCCGCGCCGCTCGTTCGGTCTTCATGCTGGTCACCCGCCGATTCTGGCGGTCCCGGAATACGGACGGAAACGCGATACCCCTCAAACCGGGCTAAGTGCCAGTACTCAGGCCGAACCGGGTACAACGCCCGGCCCGGGATGCGTAGGGTTCCTCTGACCGGGAGCGCCCGCGGCCGACGAGGCTGGCCGGACATCGAGCACGAGGAACCGGGGGACCCGAGCCCATGAGAGCCCGCATCACCGCCGCCGCCGCGCACCTGCCGGACCGGACGGTCAGCAGCGCCGAGGTCGAGGCCCGCGTCGCGGCCGAGAGCGACGGGTACCGGCCGCATCCCACGATCGTGGAGCGGATGACCGGCATCCGCGCCCGGCACGTCATGCGCGACGACGAGCAGGCGTCCGACCTCGCCGTCGCCGCGGCCCGCCGCGTCCTCGCCGACCGCGCGGTCGAGCCGGCCGGCCTGGACCTGCTGGTGTTCGGGTCGGCGTCGCAGGACCTCGTGGAGCCCGCGACCGCGCACATCGTCGCCGCCAAGCTCGGCGCGACCTGCCCGGTCTTCGACGTCAAGAACGCCTGCAACAGCTTCCTCAACGGCCTCCAGACGGCGGACGCGCTGATCCGGACCGGGCAGCACGAGCGCGTCCTGGTCTGCACGGGCGAGAGCCCGTCCCGCGCGATCCGCTGGAAGGTGCGCGACCGCGCCCAGTTCGTGGACGCGTTCGCCGGCTACACCCTCTCCGACGGCGGCGCCGCGATGCTCGTGGAGGCCGCCCCGGACGGCGGGATCTTCTACCGCGACTTCGCCGCCGTCTCCGGCGCCTGGCGGGTCGGGACGCTCCCGGGGGGCGGCTCGATGCACCCGCGCGACCCCGAGTTCACCTACTTCAGCGGGGACGGGCGGCGGCTGAAGGACGCCTTCCTGGCGACCGGCCCGGAGATCTTCACCACCGCGCTCGCCAAAACCGGGCTGACCTGGGACGACTTCGCGGTCGTCGGCGTCCACCAGGTCACGCTGCCGTACCTGGAGACGCTGCGCGCGATCCTCGGCGTCCCGCCCGACCGGCTCGTCGTCACGCTGCCCGACCACGGCAACGTCGCGTCCGCGAGCCTCCCCCTGCAGATCGCCACCGCCCTCGCCGAGGGGCGCTGCGGGCCCGGCGACCGGATCGCGCTGATCGGGCTCGCCGGCGGCGTCAGCCTCGGCGTCATGTTCGCGGAGCTGTGACGATGAGCCCGACGAACCCGACGGACCCGATGCACCTGTGGATCGTCGTCCCCGCCTACAACGAGGAGCGCTCGATCGGCGCGACGCTGCGCCGCCTCGCCGCGCAGACCGACACCGGCTTCACGCTCGTCGTGGTCGACAACGGCAGCACCGACGCGACCGCCACCGCCGTCAAGGAGTTCGCCGCGGGCACCGCGGCGTTCGACGTCCGGATCGTCCACGAGCCGGAGAAGGGGACGGGCGCCGCCGCCGACACCGGCGTCCGGCACGCGATCGGCGCGGGGGCCACGCACGTCGCCCGCACCGACGCCGACTGCCTGCCCCATCGCGGCTGGGTGGCGGCGGTGAAGCGGGCCTTCGGCGAGGGGCTGGAGATGGTGTCGGGGCCGCTGCTGCCGCGCACCGACGAGTTCCCCCTGAAGCTCTGGGAGCGCCGCCTGCTGCCCGCCGTCATCGACCTCGCGGCCCTGTTCGGTCGGTTCCGCCCCGGCAACCAGGACCCGCTCTACCTCGGTCCGTACGTGATGATGCCGGGCTGCAACCTCGCGATCACCGCCGACCTGTACGAGCGGGCGGGCGGCTTCCCCCGCACCCGCATCGAGGACGTCCACGAGGACCGCGCCCTGGTCAACCGCGTCCGCTACGTGACCGACGCCTACGGGCTGCGCGAGGACGTCGTCGTGTACGGATCCGTGCGCAGGCTCCGCGCGTTCGGCCTCGTCAGGACGCTCGGCTGGTACGCCGACCACCGCTACCGGCCCGACGTCGTGGACATCCGGTGAACTGGGAGAAGCGGCTCTACCTGACCGCGCACCCGGTCGCCTACCCGCTCCTGCGCGGCGTCGCGCGGCGCGGGCCCATCGTGCGCGTGCCCGGGGTCGGGGTGGTCGTGAACGACGCCGCCCTGGCCCGCGAGATCCTCATGGACGGCGAGACGTTCCGCAAGGACGGCCCCGGCTCGCCCGGCGAGCTGTGGACGCCCGTGCTCGGGCCGTCCGTCCTGCTCAACATGGAGGGCGACGCCCACCGCGCCCTCCGCCGCCGCCTGACCGACCTGTTCGTCCCGTCCTACACCGAGGCGCTGTGCGCCCGCGTGCTGGCCGAGCCGCTGGCCGCGCTGTCGGACCGGCTCGGACGCGGCGCGGCCGTCGACCTGGTGGACGCGGCGCGCGTCATGGCCGGGGCCGTGATAGGCGAGGTCATCGGGCTCGAAGGCGGCACCGAGGCCGCCTACCGGGACCTGTTCGAGCAGGGCGAGAAGATCGTCTCGATGGTGTCGCTGCGCACGCGGCGGCTCTCCCCGTCCCAGGTCCGGCGCGCCCGCGCGGTGCTCGACCCGCTCGGCGACATCGCGGCGAAGTCCTACCTGGCGGGGGAGGAGTCCACCGTCATGGGACGGATGCGGGCCCTCGGCCTGTCGCGGGACGAGGCGCGGGGCGCCGCCGGCGCGTTCTTCCTGACCGGCACCGAGACCGTCGCCACGCTGCTGCCGCGCCTGATCGCCCTGCTCGCCGACCACGGTCAGCTCGACCGCGTCGCGGGGGACCCCGCCCTCCTCGACCGGGCCGTCGAAGAGGCGATGCGGGTCGCGACGCCGACGCCGGTCATGCTGCGCAGCGTGCACCGCCCGGCCGCGGTCGGGGGCACGGCGGTCCGCCCCGGCGACCGGGTGCTGATCGCCACGCACAACTGCTGCCGCGCCCACGGCCCGTTCGACCTGGACCGCCCGCACCCGCCCGAGCTGCGCCGCCTGTGGTTCGGCGCCGGGCCGCACTTCTGCATCGGGTACCCGCTGGCCCTGGCGCAGATCCGCCTGGTCGCCCGGACGCTGCTCGCCGCCGCGCCGCTCACGGTCACGCGCCGCGCCGCCGCCCGGAACGTGCTGATCCCGACGTACCGCCACCTGGCCGTCCGGTCGGGACGATCCCCGAGAGCGAGGGCGGCATGACGCTCGTCCGGCGACTGCTCGACCAGGCGGCGCGGACGCCCGCCGCCGTCGCCCTGATCTCCGGGGACGGGACGGAGCTGACCTACGGCGACCTGCGGCGGCAGGTGCTCGCCGTCCGGCACGGGCTGCTGTCCGGCGGGCTCGCCCCGGGCGACGGCGTGCTGTTCTCGGTGCGCCCCTCGCCGGAGTCGCTCGTCCTGGCGCTGGGCGTGGTCGCGGCCGGGGGAGTGGTCGTGTTCGCCGACCCGGGGGCCGGGCCGGAGATGTTCACCGCGCGGCTGCGGCTGGCCCGTCCCCGCTGGTCGGCGGCCGAGTCGGTGCTGTACGCGGGGAGCAGGCTCCGGCCCGTCCGGGCGTACGCGCGGCGGCGCGGGCTGCTCCTGCCGAACCTCGCCGACCTGCAGATCCCGGGCGAGGGCCCGATGCGGCACCTGCACGTCGGCCGCCGGCTGCCGGGCGTGCCCCGGGGCGCGCTGTCCTTCGCGCGCCTGGCCCGCGGCGACGCCCCCGAGCCGGATCGCGAGGCCGATCCGGACGCGCCCGCCGCCGTGATCTTCACGTCGGGGACGACGGCGGACCCCCGTGCGGTCGTCCACACGCAGGCGTCCCTGGCGGCGGCGCTCGACCTGTTCCGGTCCCGGCTGCCGCTCGGCCCGGGGGACGTCGTCCACACCGACCAGCTCATGCTCGGCCTGCCGACCCTGATCGCGGGCGCCCGCTGGTCGATGCCGCCGCTGTTGTGCGCCCCGGCCGACTTCGCGCGGCTGATGCGCGAGCGGCGGGCCACGCACACGTTCTGCGTCCCGGTCCACCTGGCCGAGATCCTGGACGCGTGCCGCGAGCTGCCGCCGTCCGTCCGGTACGTGCTGCTCGGCGCGGCGCCCGCGCCCGCGGCCGTCCTGCGGCGGGCGGTCGAGGCCGCCCCCGCCGCGGAGGTCCTGTCGGTGTACGCGATGACGGAGATCCTCCCCGTGGCGATCGCGTCGGCGCGGGAGAAGCTCGCGCACGCCGGGCCGGGCGACCTGCTCGGCGCGCCGCTGCCCGGTGTCGGCGCCCGCCTGGCGGACGACGGGGAACTGCTGCTGTCCGGCCCCAACCTCTGCCGCGGGTACCTCGGCGCGGATCCCGTCGCCGAGCTGCCGACCGGCGACCTCGCGCGCCTGGACGGCGGCCGCCTCGTCCTGACGGGACGCAAGAAGGACATGCTGATCCGCGGCAAGTTCAACCTCTACCCCGGCCTGTACGAGCCGTCGATCGCCGCGCTGCCCGGGGTGGCCGAGGCCGCCATCGTGGGCGTGCCGGACCCGCGGACCGGGGACGAGGAGGTCGTCCTGGCGGTGGTCGGCCCCGGCGACCTGCCCGACCGGCTGCGCCGCGCCCTCCCGGACGTCATCGACCACGACGCCCTCCCGGACCGCATCGTCGTCCTGGACGAGCTGCCCCGCTCCGGGCGCACCCGCAAGCTCGACCGGGACCTGCTCCGCGAGCGGGTGACGCCATGAGGACCGCGGTGAGGATCGCGGTGACGGGAGCCTCGGGCTTCGTCGGCGGCGCGGTGTGCCGGGCGCTCGCGTCCGAGGGGACCGCGGTGCTCGCGTTCGGCCGCCGCCCGGCGGTGGCCTCCGGCCACGCGGGCGGCGCGCCCTACCGGTCCTGGGATCTGACCCGGGGTCCGATCCCGGACGCGCCCGCCGTGGACGCGGTCGTCCACTGCGCCGGCAGCGTCACCGACTGGGGGCCCGCCGCCGCCCTCTTCGCCGCCAACCTCACCGGCACCCGCAACGCCCTGGCGAGCTTCCCGGGAGCCCGGTTCGTGCACGTCAGCACGGCAAGCGTGTACGACCCGTTCGCGCCGAGCGTCATGGCGCGCGAGGACGAGGCCCCGGTGCGCCGCTACATGAACGCCTACGGCGCCTCGAAGGCCGCCGCCGAACGGGCCGCCGCCGACGCCGGCGCGATCGTCCTGCGCCCCCACGCGGTCTACGGGCCCGGCGACACGACGCTCCTGCCGCGCGTCCTCTCCGCCGTGCGGGGCCCGGTCCTGCCCGCCGTCGGGACCGGGCGCCAGCGCGTCAGCCTGACCTCGGTCGGGAACCTCGTCCAGGCCTGCGTCCTGGCCGCGACGGGACCCGTGGCCTCCGGCGTCTTCAACGTCGCCGACGCCGCACCGGTCGAGATCGACGACGCGTTCCGCGCGATCCTGCGCGAGCGCGGCGTCCGGGCGCGGCCGGTGTACGTCCCGGCCCGCGCCGCCCGCCCGCTCGCCGCCGTCGCCGAGGGGGCGTTCCTGCTGGCCCGCCGTCCCGAACCGCCGCGCCTCACCCGCTACGCGATCAGCCATCTCGCCCTGGAGCGCACCCTCGACACCACTGCCGCCCGGGAGGCCCTCGGCTATGCCCCGGCCCCGACGTCCTTCGCCGGGGCCGCCGCCTGGTGAGCGTCAACCATGGGTTGACGATTGGCGATCGTCAACCTATGGTTGACGCATGACCGAACCCCAGCGGCCACCCGTCCAGGTCCGCCTCGACGACCTGATCAACGGCATCAAGAAGGTCCACACCGACACCCTCGAACAGCTGACCAGCGCGGTCCTCGCCGCCGAGCACCTCGGCGAGGTCGCCGACCACCTCATCGGCCACTTCGTCGACCAGGCCCGCCGCTCCGGCGCGTCCTGGACGGAGATCGGCAAGAGCATGGGCGTCAGCAAGCAGGCGGCCCAGAAGCGCTTCGTCCCCAAGGGGGAGAAGCCCGACCTCGACCCCTCGCAGGGCTTCTCCCGCTACACCGATCGCGCCCGCAAGGTCGTCGTGGCCTCGATGAGCGAGGCCCGCGCCGCCGGCAACGCCGAGATCACCCCGGCCCACCTCGTCCTCGCCCTGCTCACCGAGCCCGAGGCGCTCGCCGCCAAGGCGATCCTCGCCCAGGACGTCCTGCTGGACACCCTCCGGCAGGCCGCCGCGGCGGCGCTGCCCCCGGACGCGGGAGAGGTCCCCGAGCTCATCCCCTTCGACCAGGACGCCAAGAAGGCGCTCGAACTGACGTTCCGCGAGGCCCTGCGCCTCGGCCACAACTACGTCGGCACCGAGCACATCCTCCTCGCCCTGCTGGAGTTCGAGGACGGCGAGGGAATCCTCTCCGGCGCGGGCATCGAGAAGGCGGCCGCCGAGGCGAACATCACCGCCGCTCTGGAGGCCATCGCCGCCCGGACGGACACGCCGTGAGGCGATGAGTTCCGGGCCCGCGCACGGTCCACCCCTTCATGGAGAAACTCATCAAGGCCAACGGGGTGGACCTGTGCGCGGAGACGTTCGGTGATCCGTCCGACCCGCCGATCCTGCTGATCGGCAACACGATGCTCACGTGGCCGGACGACCTGTGCGAGCGCCTCGCCGCGCTCCGCAGGTTCGCCGTCCGCTACGACCAGCGCGACACGGGCCGGTCCGAATCCCACGATCCCGAGGCCCCCCGCTACACGCTGCGCGACCTCGTCGCCGACGCCGCCGGCGTCCTCGACGCCTTCAGGCTGCCGATCGCGCACGTCGCCGGGTTCGGCGTCGGCGGCTGGATCGCCCAGCTCCTCGCCCTCGGCCACCCGGCCCGCGTCACCACCCTCACCCTCATCGCCACCAGGCCCACCGCCCCGGGACCGGCCGACGCCGACCTGCCCGAGCACGCCCCGGAGCTGATGGCCCGCTTCATGAAGCCGCCGCGGGTCGACTGGACGGACCGGGAGTCGGTGGTCGCCTTCCAGGTCGAGAACGCCCGCCACATGTCGGGCCCGTCCTTCGACGAGGCCGAGGTCCGCGCGGGCGTCGAGCGGATCTGGGACCGCACGGTGATCACGGGAGCCGACCCCGGCAAGGCGCACCGGGCCAACCAGATGGGGACCGTCTTCGCGGCCCTGGACGCCGGCGACCGCTGGCGCGAGCGCCTCCCCGAGATCACCGCACCGACCCTCGTCGTCCACGGGGAGGACGACCCCTTCTTCCCGCTGGGCAACGGCCGGGCGCTGGCCGCCGAGATCCCGGCCGCCGAGCTCCTCGTCCTGCCCGGCACGGGCAACGAGCTCCCGCGCCGGACCTGGGACACGGTCGTCCCCGCGCTCCTGCGGCACACCACGGGCTGACACGTGCCAGGGGGCGGCGCCGCTCAGACGAGGAGGGCGAGGAAGAAGTCGACGCGGTCCTCCATCCGGGACAGGTCCCGGCCGGTCAGGTCCTGGATGCGCTGGACGCGGTAGCGGACCGAGTTGACGTGCAGGTGGAGCTCCTCGGCGCAGCGCGTCCAGGAGCCGGAGTTGCGCAGGAACGTCTCCAGCGTCCGGACAAGGCCGAACGGCTTTTGGCGGAGCAGACTGGCGAAGCGGGGCGTTTCGACGTTCGCTGACTGGACCGGCGCCAGAGCTGTTAAAACGGGAGGCGTGGCGCGGCATGTCAAGCGGGCCTTCAAGTACCGCTTCTACCCAACCGATGAGCAGGCGGCCGAGTTGTTGCGCACGTTCGGCTGTGTCCGCTTGGTGTACAACCTGGCGCTGGAGGAGCGCACCCGTGCCTGGTATGAGGAGCGGCGCCGTATCTCCTACGTGCAGTCGTCCGCGCTGCTGACGCGATGGAAGAAGACCGCGGAGCTGGCGTTTCTGTCGGAGGTGTCGTGCGTTCCGCTTCAGCAGGCGCTGCGGCATCTTCAGACGGCGTTCGTCAACTTCTTCGCCAAACGGGCCAAGTACCCGCGTTTCAAGTCGCGGAAGAGGTCGCGTGCGTCGGCCGAGTACACCCGCAGTGCGTTCACGTGGCGCGACGGGCGTCTGACGCTGGCCAAGATGACCGCGCCTCTGGACATCCGGTGGTCGCGTCCGCTGCCCGAGGGGGCGGAGCCGAGCACGGTGACGGTGTCGCGTGACAGTGCGGGCCGCTGGTTCGTGTCCCTGCTGTGCCACGACATCATCGCTTGCGCCCCCGCCGCGAGCGCGGCGGTCGGTCTGGACGCCGGGATCACTTCGCTGATGACCCTGTCGACCGGGGAGAAGATCGCCAATCCCCGGCACGAAGGCCGCGATCGCGCGTGCCTGGCCAAGGCGCAGCGGAACCTGTCGCGCAAAGCCAAGGGCTCGGCGAACCGGGGCAAGGCCCGCCGGAAGGTCGCCCGCGTGCACGCGCGGATCGCCGACCGGCGCCGCGACTTCCTGCACAAGCTGTCGACACGTCTCGTCCGTGAGAACCAAACGGTCGTGATCGAAGACCTCGCTGTCTGCAACCTTGTGAAGAACCACAGCCTCGCACGCGCCATCTCCGATGCCGCGTGGGCGGAGCTGCGCAGGATGCTGGAGTACAAATGCGCCTGGTACGGGCGCGAACTCGTCGTGATCGACCGCTGGTTCCCCTCCACCAAGCTGTGCGGGAACTGCGGCATGGTTCGGGTGAAGCTGCCGTTGAACGTTCGTGAATGGACGTGCGAGTGCGGCAGTGTGCATGATCGCGACGTGAACGCGGCGCGCAACATCCTGGCCGCCGGGCTGGCGGCGTCCGCCTGTGGAGACGCTTTAAGACCTCAACGGGATTCCACCCGTACGGGGCGGTCGTCGACGAAGCAGGAAACCCAGCGGGCGACCGCTGGAACCCCCTGTCTCCAGCCGGGGTAGAAAGTCAAATGTAGCAAGCTACAAAAAAGGTCCGCGACCAGTGTCACAGTTCGGACGTCCTGTCCCTCGACGTGTAGTGGGGCGGCCTTGTGTACTGCAAGCGTGGTGGAACCGAGCACCGAGGATCTGGCGGCGTGCTGCGCGTCCCGCCGGTGGATCGCCGCGGTCGCCGGGCGGGCCTACGCCGATCCCGCCGCGCTGCGCGCCGCGTCGATGCGGGCGCTGGACGACCTGGCCTGGGCGGACGTCGAGGAGGCGCTCGCGGCGCATCCGCGCATCGGGGACCGGGTCGGCGGCGCCACGCGGGAGGCCCGCTGGTCGCGAGGGGAGCAGGCCGGAGCGGCGGGCGCGGATGCCGACGTTCAGGACGCCCTGGTTGCGGGAAACCGGGCCTATGAGGAGCGTTTCGGCCACGTGTTCCTGATCCGCGCGTCCGGGCGCTCCGCGCTGGAGATGCTCGCCGCGCTGCGGGAACGGCTCGGCAACGACCCGGGCGCCGAGCGCGACGTCGTCCGCCGGGAACTGGCGGAGATCGTCGATCTGCGGCTGGCCGGGCTGATGGAGGAGGACGCGTGAGCCTTTCGACGCACGTACTGGACGCCGCGAAGGGGATGCCCGCCGCCGGCGTGGCCGTCCGGCTGGACCGCCGCGACGCGGGCGGCGGCTGGACGACGCTCGCCGAGGCCCGCACCGACGCCGACGGCCGCGTCCGGGAATGGGGCGCCGAGCCCGGCGAGGGGGTGCACCGGCTGACGTTCGCAACCCAGGGGCTGTCGGACTTCTACCCCGAGGTCACGGTCGCGTTCACGATCGACGACCCGGGCCGGCACCACCACGTCCCGCTCCTGATCAGCCCGTTCGCGTACTCGACGTACCGGGGGAGCTAGTGGCGATCGTTCTCGGCCCCAACCGCTACGGCAAGGCGGAGACGCGCGTCGTGCGCGTGACGCGGGACGGCGGCACCCACCGGATCAAGGACCTGAACGTGAGCGTGGCCCTCTCGGGCGCGATGGACGAGGTCCACCTGACCGGCGACAACGCGGCCGTGCTGCCCACCGACACCCAGAAGAACACCGTGTTCGCGTTCGCCAGGAAGCACGGCATCGGCGCGATCGAGGACTTCGGGCTCCTGCTCGCGCGGCACTTCGTCGGCTCCCGGCCGGCGGTCGCCCATGCCCGGGTGGAGATCCGCGAGTACGGCTGGCGGCGCATCACGGGCGGGCACTCGTTCGTCCGGGACGGCGGCGAGGTGCGCACGGCGCTGGTCCACTGCGGCGCCGATGCGGAGTCGGTCGTCTCCGGCCTCACCGACCTGGTCGTCCTCAACTCCACCGGAAGCGAGTTCCACGGGTTCGCCCGGGACGAGTACACGACGCTCGAACCGACCGACGACCGGATCCTCGCGACGGCGGTGACCGCCCGGTGGCGGCACCGGAGCACGACCGGGGCCTGGGAGGAGTCCTACGCCGGCGCCCGCGACGGCCTGCTGCGCGCGTTCGCCGAGACGCACAGCCTGTCGCTCCAGCAGACGCTCTACCAGATGGGGCGCCGCGTGCTCGACGAGCGGCCGGAGACCTGCGAGGTCCGGCTGTCGCTGCCGAACAAGCACCACTTCCTGGTCGACCTGGAGCCGTTCGGCATGGACAACGACAACGAGGTCTATCTCGCGGCGGACCGCCCGTACGGGCTCATCGAGGGCACGGTGCTGACCGACGACGCGCCCGCCGCCCCGGCGGCCTTCGACTGAGACCGCCGCCATGGAGGAATACTGAGACATGGACTTTCTACGACCGGTGACCTGGGAGGACGCGCTCGCCGCCAGGGCCGCGCGGCCGGGCGCCCTGCCCGTCCAGGGCGGCACCGACGTCATGGTCGAGATCAACTTCGACGCGCGGCGGCCCGAGGCGCTGCTCGACCTGACCCGGATCCGCGCCCTCACCGAATGGGACACGGCGGACGGACGGCTCCGCGTCGGCGCCGGCGTCCCCTACGCGCGGCTGATCGACGAGCTGGGCGGGCGGCTGCCCGGCCTCGCCCAGGCGTCCCGCACGGTCGGGTCGCCGCAGATCCGCAACCGCGGCACGGTCGGCGGCAACCTCGGCGCCGCGTCGCCAGCCGGGGACGCCCATCCGCCGCTGCTGGCCGGGGACGCGGTGGTCGAGGCCGAGTCGGCCGAGCGCGGCGTCCGGATGATCCCGGTCGCGGAGTTCTTCAGCGGCGTGAAGCGCAACGCGCTCGCGCCGGACGAGCTGATCCGCGCGTTCTGGACGCCGCCCGCGTCCGGCCCGCAGTACTTCTCCAAGATCGGCACCCGGAACGCGATGGTGATCGCGGTCTGCTCGTTCGCGGTCGCGCTGCACCCCGGCGAGCGGCGCGTCGGCACGGGCCTCGGCTCGGCCGCCCCGACCCCCCGCCGCGCGACCGAGGCCGAGGCGTTCATCTCCGGCGAGCTGGACTGGGACGGGCGCCGCCCGCTCGCCGAACCGGCGGCGCGGCGCTTCGGCGAGCTGGTGCGGGCCGCGGCGTCGCCGATCGACGACGTCCGCGGGACGGGCGAGTACCGCAGGCACGCCCTGGCGGTGCTGGCGCGCCGCACGCTCACCTGGGCCTGGGACGACTACCGCAAGGCGACCGTGGGAAAGGCGGCCTCGTGATGCGCGTGAACCTGACCGTCAACGGGTCCGAGGAGGCCGTGGACGAGGTGTGGGAGGGCGAGAGCCTGCTCTACATGCTCCGCGAGCGGATGGGCCTGCCCGGCTCCAAGAACGCCTGCGAGCAGGGCGAATGCGGCTCGTGCACCGTCTACCTGGACGGCGTGCCGGTGTGCGCCTGCCTGGTCGCGGCGGGCCAGGCCGAGGGACGGGAGGTCGTCACCGTGGAGGGCCTGGCGCAGGGGCCGCCGGGCGAGGAGCGCCTCGACCCCGTCCAGGAGGCGTTCGTCGAGGCGGGCGCCGTGCAGTGCGGGTTCTGCACGCCCGGCCTGATCGTCCAGGCGCACGACCTGATCGAGCGGAACCCGGCGCCGTCCGACGCGGAGATCCGCGAGGCGCTGGCCGGGAACCTGTGCCGCTGCACCGGCTACGAGAAGATCCTCGACGCGGTGCGCCTCGCGGCCGAGCGCAGGGCGGTCACCCGATGAAACGCGTCGTCATCGAGAACGCCCATGTCGCCACCGTGTCCGGGGACGAGTACCCGGGCGGTCACATCGTGGTCGAGGGTGACCGGATCACGGCCGTCGGGCCCGGCCCCGCCCCGAGGACGGACGCCGGCCCGGGGGAGGTCGAGCGGGTCGATGGCACGGGATGCCTGGCCACTCCCGGCCTGGTCAACTCCCACCACCACCTCTACCAGTGGGCCAGCCAGGGCATGGCCGTCGACGGCACCCTGTTCGAGTGGCTGACCACCCTCTACAAGCCGTGGTCGAAGATGGACGCCGAGGTCGTCGCGGGCGCCGTCACCGCCGGGCTCGGATGGCTCGCCAAGTCGGGCTGCACGACGTCCACCGACCACCACTACCTGTTCCCCAAGGGGCGCGGCGACCTGTTCGCGGCCGAGATCGAGGCCGCCCGGGAGATCGGCGTCCGGTTCCATCCGTGCCGGGGATCGATGGACCGCGGCGAGTCGCAGGGCGGGCTGCCGCCGGACGAGGTCGTCGAGGACCTCGACACGATCCTCGCCGAGACCGAGGCCGCGATCGACCGGTACCACGACCCCTCGCCCGGCTCCCTGCTGCGCGTCGCCGTCGCGCCCTGCTCGCCGTTCTCCGTCACGCGGGAGCTGCTGGTCGAGTCGGCCCGGCTGGCGCGCGACAAGGGCGTGCGCCTGCACACCCACCTCGCCGAGACGCTCGACGAGGAGGAGCACACGCGCGAGCAGTTCGGGATGACGCCGGCCGAGTACATGGACTCGATCGGCTGGCTGGGCCCCGACGTGTGGCTCGCGCACTGCGTCCACCTGCACGACACCGACGTCAAGCGGCTCGCCGAGACCCGCACCGGCACCGCGCACTGCCCGAGTTCCAACGCCCGCCTCGGCGCCGGGATCGCCCGCGTGTCGCACCTGCTGGAGGCGGGCGCGGCGGTCGGCCTCGGGGTGGACGGGGCGGCGTCGGCCGAACTCGTCCCGCTCGCCGGGGAGCTGCGGCAGGCGATCTACATGCAGCGCGCCCGGTACGGGCCGACCGCGCTGAACGCCCGGCAGGCCCTGGAGATGGCGACGCTCGGCGGCGCCCGCTGCCTCGGCCGCGAGGACGAGATCGGCGCCCTCGCACCGGGCCGGCTCGCCGACATCGCGCTGTGGCGCGTCGACGGCTTCCGCGCGGCCGTCGACGACCCCGTCGTCGCGCTGGCGTTCGGCCCGACGCCGCCACTGGAGCGCCTGCTCGTCGGCGGGCGCACCGTCGTGGACGGCGACACGCTCGTCACCGTCCCCCAGGACGAGGCCGCGCGGCGCGGCGCGGACGCCCAGCGCCGCCTGATGCGCCTCGCGGAGGAGGTGCTCTGAATGACGTCCCCGACCAAGAGCCCGGCCCACACGGCCACCCCGGAGATCGGCGGAGTCGGCGAGAGCCCGCTGCGCCCGGACGGCACGCTGAAGGTCGCGGGCGAGTTCGCCTACGCCTCCGACCTGTGGCTGGAGGGGATGCTGTGGGGCGCGACGCTCCGCAGCCCGCACCCCCGGGCGCGGATCCGGTCGCTCGACGTCGGGCCCGCCCTCGCGCTGCCCGGCGTCCGCGCCGTCCTCACCCACGAGGACGTGCCCGGCCGCAAGGTGTTCGGCATCGACCGCACCGACGACCAGCCGGTCCTCGCCATCGACCAGGTCCGGCACCAGGGCGAGCCGGTCGCGCTCGTCGCCGCCGACCACCCCGAGACGGCGCGGCGCGCGATGGACCGGATCGCCGTCGACTACGAGGTGCTGGAGCCGGTCACCGACCCGCGCGCGGTGATCGCCGACCCGGAGGGCCTGAAGGTCCAGGACCGCGGCGGCATCACCCGCCACCAGCCGGTCCGGGTCGGGGACGTGGACGCCGCCAGGGCCGCGGCGGCCGTCGTGGTGTCCGGCGAGTACGAGGTCGGCATCCAGGACCAGGCGTTCCTCGGGCCGGAGGCGGGCCTGGCGATCCCGGCCGAGGACGGCGGCGTCGACCTGCACGTCTCCACACAGTGGATCCACAACGACCTCAAGCAGATCGCGCCCTGCCTCGCGCTGCGCGAGGACCAGATCCACATGACGCTCGCCGGCGTCGGCGGCGCCTTCGGCGGCCGCGAGGACCTGTCGATGCAGATCCACGCGTCGATGCTGGCGCTGCACACCGGCCGGCCCGTGAAGATGTCGTACAACCGGTACGAGTCGTTCTTCGGGCACGTCCACCGGCACCCCGCGCAGATGCGGTACGAGTACGGCGCCACGCGGGACGGACGGCTCCTCTACGCCGACGTCGAGATCGTCCTGGACGGCGGCGCGTACACCTCGTCCACCATGAACGTCGTCGGGAACGCCGCCTCGCTCGGCATCGGCCCCTACGAGATCCCCAACATCCGGATCGACGGGTACGGCGTCTACACCAACAACCCGCCGTGCGGCGCGATGCGCGGGTTCGGCGCCGTCCAGGCGTGCTTCGCCTACGAGTCGATGATGGACCGGCTCGGCGCCGCCTGCGGCCTCGACCCGGTCGAGATCCGCCGCCGCAACGCCGTCACGCAGGGATCCAGGCTCGCGACCGGGCAGGTCATCGAGTCGCCCGCCCCGCTCGCGGAGATGCTGACCCGGCTGGAGGCCATGCCGATGCCTCCCGACCCGGACCGGTCCGACCTGCGGAACCTGCCGGGCGGCGTCTCCCAGACGACCCACGGCGAGGGCGTCGTGCGGGGCGTCGGCTACGGCGTCGGGATCAAGAACATCTGCTTCTCCGAGGGCTTCGACGACCTGTCCACGGCCCGCGTCCGGCTGGAGGTCATCGGCGGGGAGGCCACCGCCCTCGTGCACACCGCCGCCGCCGAGGTCGGGCAGGGACTCGTCACGGTCAAGGCGCAGATCGCGCGGACCGAGCTCGGCGTCCAGAAGGTCACGATCGCCCCGGCCGACAACCGGGTCGGCGACGCCGGGTCCTCCAGCGCGTCCCGCCAGTCGTACATGACGGGCGGGGCGGTCAAGGCGGCCTGCGAGGCGGTCCGCGCCGAACTCCTCGCGCGCGCCGCCCGCCGCTTCGGCCGCACCGACCTGACCGTCGCCGGCGGGAAGATCATGTCGCGCACCGAGGGAGCGCTCGGCACGATCGAGGACGTCCTCGGCGAGACCGCCATCGAGGAGACCCGCGAGTACCACCACCGCCCCACCACGCCCCTGGACCCGGTCACCGGGCAGGGCCGGAGCCACACCCAGCTCGCGCTCTGCGTGCACCGCGCCGTCGTCGACGTGGACGTGGACCTCGGCCTCGTCAAGGTCGTCGAGCTGGCCGCCGTCCAGGACGTGGGCAGGATCCTCAACCGGACGGCGCTGGAGGGGCAGATCCACGGCGGCACCGCGCAGGGCCTCGGCCTGGCGCTGATGGAGGAGATCGTCGTGACCGGCGGCCTGGTCCGCAACCCGTCCTTCACCGACTACCTGATCCCCACCATCCTCGACATGCCGCCGATGCGCCTGGACATCCTGGAGAACCCCGACCCGGAGGCGCCCTACGGCCTGCGCGGCGCGGGGGAGCCGCCCACGCTGTCGTCCACGCCCGCCCTCGTCGCCGCGATCCGGGACGCGACGGGCCGAGCGCTGACCCGGGTCCCCGTCCGCCCGGAGCACATCGTGGCCGGTCCATGACCCGGGACGACCTCGTCATCCGCTCCCGCCGGACCGTCCTGCCGGAAGGGGAGCGGCCGGCGGCCGTCTCGATCCGCGCCGGCCGCATCACCGCGATCTCGCCCTACGACACCGCCGCCTCGGTGGACCTGGGCGACGTCGCGCTGCTCCCCGGCCTCGTCGACACCCATGTCCACATCAACGAGCCGGGGCGCACCGAATGGGAGGGCTTCGCCACCGCCACCCGCGCCGCGGCGGCGGGCGGCGTCACCACGCTCATCGACATGCCGCTCAACGCGCTGCCCCCGACCGTCGACCCGCCCGCGCTCGCGGCCAAACGCGCCGCCGCCGAAGGCGCCTGCGCCGTGGACGTCGGCTTCTGGGGCGGCGCGATCCCCGGCAACGCGCCCTCGCTCCGCCCGCTGCACGACCTCGGCGTCTTCGGGTTCAAGTGCTTCACCTCCGACTCCGGCGTCCCGGAGTTCCCGCCCCTCGCACCCGCCGACATGAAAGCGGCGTTCCGCGAGATCGCCTCCTTCGACGGTCTGGCCATCGTGCACGCCGAGGACCCGGCCTCGCTGTCCCCGCCGTCCGGCGGCGACTACGCCGCCTTCCTCACCTCGCGCCCGCCGTCGGCCGAACGCCGGGCCGTCGAACAGGTCGTCCGGCTGGTGGAGGAGACCGGTGCGCGCGCCCACATCCTGCACCTCTCGGCGGCCGACTGCCTGGACGTCCTCGCCAAGGCGCAGGCGGACGGCCTGCCGGTGACCGCCGAGACCTGCCCGCACTACCTGACCCTCTGCGACGGCGACGCCGGGACCGCCGTGTTCAAGTGCTGCCCGCCCATCCGCGACGCCGCCAACCGCGACCGCCTCTGGCAGGGGCTCGCCTCCGGCGTGATCTCCTGCGTCGTCACCGACCACTCGCCCTGCACGCCCGAACTGAAACGCGGCGACTTCGCCACCGCCTGGGGCGGCATCTCGTCCCTGCAACTCGGCCTGCCCGCCGTCTGGACGGCCGCCCGCGCCCGAGGCCACGACCTGGCCACGGTCGTCCGCTGGATGTCCGAGGCCCCCGCCGCGCTCGCCGCCGTCCCCCGCAAGGGCGGCATCGCCCCCGGAAACGACGCCGACCTGGTCGCCTTCGCCCCCGACGAGACCTTCACCGTCGACCCCGCGTCCCTCCACCACCGCCACCCCGTCACCCCCTACGAGGGCAGGACGCTGACGGGCGTCGTCCAGGCCACCTGGCTGCGCGGCGCACGCGTCGGCGACGCCCCGACCGGACGCCTGCTCACCCGCTCGGAGGCACGATGACCGACTTCACCTCCCTGCCGGACCTGGCCGTCCGCACGCTCGGCGGTTCGGTCATCGCCGCCAGCGACGAGTCCTTCGCCGAGAAGGAGAACCTGCTCAACCCCTGGAAACCCGCTTTCCAGCCGGAGACCTTCGGCCCGAAGGGCCAGCTCTACGACGGCTGGGAGACCGCCCGCCGCCGCACCCCCGGCCACGACTGGGCCCTGATCCGCCTGGGCCTCCCGGGCCAGATCCACGGCATCGTCGTCGACACGGCCTGGTTCAAGGGCAACTACCCCCCGCATGCCTCAGTAGAGGCCTGCTTCGCCGACGGCTACCCCGCCCCCGCCGAACTCGAAGCCGCCGACTGGGTTGAGATCGTCCCGAAATCCCCCCTCAAAGGGGACACCGCACACAGCATGACCAGCGCCAACACGGCCCGCGTCTTCACCCACGTCCGCCTCAACATGTTCCCGGACGGCGGCATCGCGCGCCTCCGCGTCCACGGCAGGGTCGTCCCCGACCCCGCGTACCTGACGGGCCTGACCGTGGATCTGGCCGCCCTGGAGAACGGCGCCCGCGTCCTCGACTGCTCCGACCGCTTCTACTCGTCCCCCGACAACATGCTGTTCCCCGGCCTGGCCCGCACCCAGGCCGAAGGCTGGGAAACCGCCCGCCGCCGCGACGACGGCAACGACTGGGCCGAAATAGCTCTGGCCGCCCCCGGCACCATCGAACTGGCCGAGCTCGACACCACGAACCTCAAATTCAACGCCCCCGCCGAAGCCCAGCTGACGGCCACCACCAGCGACGGCGAACGAACCGTCATCCTCCCGCGCACCCGCCTGCAACCCGACACCCGCCATCGCTTCCGCCTGAAGACCCCGGAGGTGGCGAAAGTCCGCCTGGACATCCACCCCGACGGCGGCCTGGCCCGCCTCCGCCTCTGGGGCCCCCTAAACGCCACAGTCGAACAAGCCCTAACAACCCACTGGAACACGCACATTCACCAATAGCGGGCTGTGTCGCGGATCACATTCACAGTAATTGGATAGTCACGGTATCCAACAACAGTGGTCAAGTAACTTTCTGTGCATGGTATCCGCCAAACACGAAGGACCAATCAAGATCATCCGGGATAACCCGGAAATCGTGGTCCAATTACTCAAAATCGCCTTCGGAATCGACGTTTCGGACGCGGCCACCATCAGATCGACGAGCGAGAGCTGTACCCAGCTGGCCCCCGCCGCCTACGTCGCCGACAACGTCGTGGAGATATGCGAAGGCGGGTCCACCGAACCCACCATCGGCGTCATCGCCGAGACCCAGCTCGCCAAGGACTCCAGGAAGCACGGCAGCTGGCCGCTTTACTTGACCTCGCTGCACGCCAAGCTCATGTGTCCGTGCTACCTCCTGGTCATCTGCCCTAGCAGATCGGTGGCGGAATGGGCGCGCGAGACGATCCAGATCGGCCACCCGGGCTTCAATCTCGCCCCCTACGTGTTGGGCCCTGGCATGGGGCCTCTCGTCACCACTCCCGACCAGGCCGCGCAGATGCCCGAGATGACCGTCTTGGCCGCACTCGCCAACATCATCCCGACCGACAAGGAGTCCCTGAAGATCACACACGCCGCCCTCGCCACCATCTCGAACGAGGATGAGGAAATCGGCAAGCAGTACACTGATCTGGTGGTGGACGTGCTCTCGAAAGCCGCCCAAAAGATCTTGGAGGGGTACGTGGACACCGGTGTCGCCGGATACAAGTACAAGAGCAGCCCGTTCCGCCGCACGCACGCTGAAGGCGAGGTCAGCGGCGAGGCGAAGTCGGTGCTGAAGGTCCTCGACGCGCGTGGACTGTCGGTGTCGGGCGAGGTGCGGGAGCAGATCCTGGCCTGCACTGACCAGGACCAACTGGATCAGTGGCTGGTCCGCGCAGCCACGGCGGAGAGCGTCGATCAACTGTTCGGCTGAGCCGGCGGCGCGTGCGTCAGTGAGAACGCCCCCGGTGGTCGCCGGGGGCGTTCTGCGTCAGGGGGCCTCGGTGGGGTCTTCCAGGAGGTCGTCGAACTCGCCGTCCTTGACGCCGGCGATGAAGGCGTCCCACTCGGCCTCGGTGAAGTAGAGGATCGGGCCCTCGGGGTTCTTGGCGTCGCGCATGACGACGGCCCGCTCACCGAAGTCCTTGTGCTGGACGGGGACGTCCCTGCCATCGATGAACTCGATGATGACCCCGTCGCTGAGGATCGGTTCCTGTCCGGTCACTGGCACCCCTTCTTCGTCCTGGCTCCTGTCGGGTCCAAGGCTAATGGGGAAGGCATGGGCGGCACGGGGGAAAGCGGTGACTCTCCGTTCGCTCCCGTGTCGCTCAGTCGATGAGGAGGCGGGACGCGGTGATCTCCAGGCGGGCCTGGATCTCCTCGGCGGTGGCGTTGCCGCGCAGCATCTCGATCATCTCCATGGTCCAGATGCCGGACAGGGCGCGGGCGACGAGCCGGCGGGGGTCCTCGGCGGGGATCTTCTCCGGCGGGCCGGACGCGGCGCGCAGGAGCAGCTCGCTCATGCGGTCGCCGAAGTCGGTCTTGACGTCGGAGAGGAGGAGGGAGCGGATCAGCGCCTCGGCCAGCTCCGGCTCTCGCATCAGGCCGCGGGTGGCGCGCATCAGCACCTCGACGGCGCGCTCCGGGGCGCCGCCGGCGCGGGGCGGGCGGCGCTCGATGCTGCCTTCGAGGAGGTCGAGCTCCTCGCTGACGACGGCGACGACCAGGTCCATCTTGGACGGGAAGTAGCGGTAGAGGGTGCCGAGGGCGACGCCCGCGCGCTCGGACACGGTGCGCATCTGCATGGCCTCGATCCCGCCGCGCGATGCGAGTGCCGCGGCCGCCTGGACGATACGCTTGCGCCGCTGGTGCTGGCTGCGGGAGCGCACGCCCTGGCCGCCCGGCTGACCCCGGGTCTCGTCCCCGGTCACTGTCGGCTCTGCGGTCACGGTCGCCTTCCCTTCTGTGCGGGCCCGGTCGCCCGATGCCTTCCCCCAAGCGTACCGCTCTTGCGAGAACCTGTTATCTGATCAGCTCATCGCGCTCTCGTTCCCGGCTGCCCCCGCCCGTCCGGTTTCCCATGACACCCAGGGGAACCGCATTGCGAACGAGGGAGATCAGCCCTCTGGACACTTAGTAGAATCTGTTCTACTTTTTCGCCGTGGGACGGATCGGGGAGGTGGGCCGGTGAGCGTCGCGGCGCTGCTGGAGGCGCGGGCGGACGACGACCGCCCCGGGCTGCGGTCCGCCGACGACGGCCGGGCCTGGACGTGGCGGGAGGTCGTCGCCGAGTGCGCGGCCCGCGCCGCGTGGCTGAGCCGTGAGGCGCGCCCCGAACGGCCGGTCCACGTCGGTGTGCTCCTCGACAATCTTCCCGAAGTGGTGTTCCTCCTCGGGGGCGCGGCGCTGTCGGGGGCGGTGGTGGTGGCGCTGAACCCGACGCGGAGCGGTGCCGAGCTGGCGGGCGATGCCGAGCGCGCCGACTGCGACCTCGTCCTGACCCAGCCGCGGTACGCCGAGAAGGCCGCCGCGCTCGGGCTGCCGGTCGTGGACGTGGACGCGTTCCAGGAGCTGATCGCGCCCTTCGCGGGCTCCCCGCCGCCCGGCGCCTCGGCGATCGGGTCCGGCACGCTGCTGATGTTGATCTTCACGTCCGGGACGTCGGGACGGCCGCGGGCCGTTCGCGTCACCCACCGGAAGGTGGTCGTGCCGGGTGAGATGCTCGCCGAGCGCATGCTGTCGCCGGAGGCGGTCGTCTACTGCCCGATGCCGCTGTTCCACTCGGGCGCGGTCATGGCGGCGTACGCGCCCGCACTGGCCGCCGGCGCCGAGCTGGTGCTGCGCGCCCGGTTCTCGGCGTCGGCCGTCCTGCCGGACGTGCGCGCCCACGGCTGCACCTACCTGCACTATGTCGGCAAGGCCCTCTCGTACGTGCTGGCCACGCCGGCCGGGGAGGCCGATGCCGACAATCCGGTGCAGTTCGCCTTCGGGAACGAGGCCGCGCCGCTGGAGCAGAAGATGTTCGGCGAGCGGTTCGGGTGTTTCGTCATCGACGGCTACGGCTCCACGGAGACCGCGATCTCGCTGGCGCCCGACCCGTTCGGCCCGCAGGGCGCCCTGGGGAGGCCGGCGGACGGCATCGCGATCCTCGACCCGGCGGGACGGGCGTGCCCGCCCGGCGTGTTCGACGAGGCCGGACGCCTGGTGAACGGCGACGAGGCCGTGGGGGAGCTGGTCAACACCGGCGACCTCGGCCTGTTCGACGGGTACTACAAGGAGGACGCCCCCGACCGGCTCCGCGACGGCATGTTCTGGAGCGGCGACCTCGCCTACGCCGACGCGGACGGCTACATCTTCTTCGCCGGGCGCAGCGGCGACCGGATCCGCGTGGACGGCGAGAACTTCGGCGCCGTCCAGGTGGAACGCGTTCTGGCGGAGCTGCCCGGTGTCCGCGGGCTCGCGGTGTACGGGGTGCCGGACGCCGCGTCCGGCGACCAGGTGATGCTGGCCGTCGTCGCCGACGCCTTCGACCCGGGGGCGTTCGCCGACTACCTGCGCGGGCGCGCCGACCTCGGACCGAAGTGGATCCCGCGGTACGTGCGGGTGGCGCGGGAGCTGCCCGCGACCGCCTCCAACAAGATCCTCAAGCGCCGGCTGGCCCGGGACGCCTGGCGCACCGACGACCCGGTGTGGTGGCGGCCCGGCCGCGACCTCGACTACCGCCCGATGAGCGCGGCGGACGCGGCCGCGCTGCGGGCCGAGTTCGAGCGCAGCGGCCGGCTGCACCTGCTGGAAGGGAGCGGATGAGTGGACTTCAACCTCGACGAGACCCAGCAAGACATCAAGGGGCTCGCGGCGGACGTGCTCGCGCGGGAGGCCGCGCAGGAGCGGCTGGAGGCGTTCGAGAAGGGCGGGGCGCCCTATGACGACGTGACGTGGAAGGCGCTCGCCCAGGCGGGGCTGCTCGGCGTCGTCCTGCCCGAGGACGCCGGCGGGGCCGGCCTCGGGCCGGTCGAGCTGGCGGTGATCCTGCGGGAGGCCGGGGCCCGCACCGCGCCCGTCCCGGTGTACGCCTCGCTCGCGTTGGCGGCCGTCCCGATCGGGGCGCACGGGACGCCGGAGCAGCGCGCCCTGCTCGCCCCGCTCACCGAGGGCGCGACGATCCTGACGGGCGCGTACCGCGAGGTCGGCCCGGTCGGCGAGGTCGCCGCGACGGCCCGCGCGGACGGCGGCGGCTACGTGCTGGACGGTGTGAAGACGTTCGTCCCGTACGCGCGGGAGGCGTCCCTGATCCTGGTCCCGGCCCGCGTCGAGGACGGCGGGGTCGGGGTGTTCCTCGTGGAGCCCGCCGCCGTGACGATCACCGAGCAGCCGTCGGCGACGACCGAGCCGCTGTCGCGGGTCGCGCTGGACGGTGTCCGGGTCGGCGCGGACGCCCTGCTCGGCGGGACGGCGGACGGCGCCGCCTGGGACACCCTGCGCCGCTCGGCCGTCGCGGGCGCGGTCGCCGTCGCCTCCGGTGTCATCGAGGGCGCGCTGGAGCTGACCAAGGAGTACACGAAGACGCGCGAGCAGTTCGGCCGGGCGCTCGCGCAGTTCCAGGCGGTCACGATGCAGATCGGGGACGTCTACATCGCCAAGCGCGCGCTGGACGTGGCCGTGTGGGCGGGCGTGTGGCGCCTCGCGCAGGGCGCGGACGACGCCGAGGAGGTCCTCACCATCGCCGCCTACAACGCCTGCGACCCCGTGGTGAAGGCGCTCTACATCTGCCAGCACCTGCACGGCGGCATCGGCCTGGACATCACCTACCCGCTGCACCGGTACTTCGCCTGGGGCAGGCACTGCGGGCATCTGCTCGGCGGCGGCGAGGACCGTCTCGACGCGCTCGGCGCCCTCATCGCCCAGGAGGCCTGAATGTTCATCGACCTGACCGACGAGCAGAAGCGGCTGCGCGCCGAGCTGCGCGAGTACTTCGAGAACTGCCTGACCGCGGAGCAGCGCGCCGCGATCCGCGCCGACCCGTTCGGCCCCGCCTACCTGGAGCACTGCCGGCGCCTCGGCCGCGACGGGATGCTCGGGGTCGCGCTGCCGAAGGAGTACGGCGGCCGCGGCTACGGCCCGGTCGAGCAGACGATCTTCGCCACCGAGATCGCCCGCGCCGAGGTCACCTACCCGCTGATCACGCTGAACTCCGTGGCGCCGACGATCCTGCAGTACGGGTCGGAGGCGCACAAGGAGCACTTCATCCCGCGCATCCTCGCGGGCGAGTGCCACTTCGCGATCGGCTACAGCGAGCCGGGCGCCGGCACCGACCTCGCGGCGCTGCGCACCACCGCCGTCCGGGACGGCGACCACTACGTCGTCAACGGCCAGAAGATCTTCACCTCCGGCGCCCACCACGCCGACTACGTGTGGCTCGCGGCCCGCACCGACCCGGAGGCCAAGAAGCACAAGGGCATCTCGATGCTCATCGTGGACTGCCGGGACCCGGGCTTCTCCTGGACGCCGATCATCACGATGGACGGCGCGCACCACACGAACTCCACCTACTTCCAGGACGTCCGCGTGCCGGCCGACATGCTGATCGGCGAGGAGAACAAGGGCTGGGACCTCATCGTCAACCAGCTCAACCACGAGCGGGTCACGCTCGGCCCGGCCGGGAACATCGGGCACACCCACGTCCGGTTCGCTCGCTGGGCCCGCACGACCCGGGGACCCGGCGGCCGCCCGCTCATCGAGGAGCCGGCCGTGCGCCGCGCGGTCGCGCAGGTGTACGCCTACCTGCGCGCGAACGAGTTCCTCAACTGGCAGGTCGCGGCGAACCAGGACCTCGGCTGGCTCGGCGCGGCCGACGCGTCCGCCACCAAGATCTACGCCTCGGAGCGGATGCAGGAGGTCGGGCGGATCGCCGGGGACGTCCTGGCCCGGTACGGCGACCCGGGCGACCCGGAGACGGCGGACTTCATGGAGTCCCTGGACCGGCTCGCCAAGGGCGCGCTCGTGCTGACCTTCGGCGGCGGCGTCAACGAGATCCAGCGCGAGCTGATCGCCATGATCGGCCTCGGGCTGCCCCGGGCGCCGCGCTGACGCCGCAGGAGGCCGGGTCAGGCGGCGGTCCGCCGCCTGACGGTCGGACCCGTCCCGCCGTCAGACCTGCCGCGCCCGCACCTTCTTCGGTTCGGCGCCGTGGGCGAAGCCGCCGGCCTCCCGCGGGTCGCGATGGGCCTGCTCGTGGGAGCGCAGCCGGGACGTGACGCGCTGGAGGTCGTCCATGAACAGGTCGGCGAGGTCGTGCCCCAGCCCGTTGCGCACCACGACGCGCAGGACGTCGAGGTCGGTGCGGTTCTCCGGAAAGCTGTAGGCGGGCACGAGCCAGCCGCACTCGCGCAGCGCGGCGGACACGTCGTAGACGGTGAAGGCGGCGGCGTCCCCCCGGACCCGGAACGCGAACACCGGGAGCTCGTCGCCGCCGGTGAGCGTCTCGTACGGGCCGAGCCGGCCGATCTCGTCGGCGAGGCGGGTGGCGACGTCCCGGCACCCCTGCTGGACGCGGCGGTACCCGTCGAAGCCGAGCCGCAGGAAGTTGTAGTACTGGGCCACGACCTGCGCCCCGGGCCGGGAGAAGTTCAGGGCGAACGTCGGCATGTCCCCGCCGAGGTAGTTGACGTGGAAGACGAGGTCGTCCGGCAGGGCGTCCTCGTCCCGCCACAGCGCCCAGCCCACGCCCGGCATGACCAGCCCGTACTTGTGGCCGGAGGTGTTGACGGAGGCGACCCGGGGCAGCCGGAAGTCCCAGAGCAGGTCCGGGTCGAGGAACGGGGCGATCATCGCGCCGGACGCGCCGTCCACGTGGATCGGGACGTCGAGCCCGGTGCGCGCCTGCAGGTCGTCGAGCGCCGCCGCGACGTCGGCCACGGGCTCGTAGCTCCCGTCGAACGTGGAGCCGAGGACGGCGACGACGCCGATCGTGTTCTCGTCGCACAGCTCCACGGCCTCCCGCGCGCCGAGGTGGTAGCGGTCGCCCTCCATCGGCACGTAGCGGGGCTCGACCTCGAAGTAGTTGGCGAACTTCTCCCAGCAGATCTGCACGTTGACGCCCATGACGAGGTTGGGGCGGTCGGCCGGCTCGCCCGCGGCCCGCCGCCGTTCCCGCCAGCGGCGCTTGAGCGCGAGGCCGCCGAGCATCGCGGCCTCGCTCGACCCGGTGGTGGAGCAGCCCACCGCGTGGTGCGGGTCCTCGGCGTTCCACAACCGGGCGAGCATGTGCACGCAGCGCAGCTCCAGCTCGGCGGTGCGCGGGTACTCGTCCTTGTCGATCATGTTCTTCTCGGCGCACTCGGCCATCAGCGCCCGCGCCTCCGGCTCGGCCCACGTGGACACGAACGTCGCCAGGTTCAGCCGCGCGTTGCCGTCCAGCATCAGCTCGTCGTGGACCACCTGGTAGGCGGTGGACGGCTCCATCTCCCCGGCGGGCAGCCGGTACCGCGGGACCGTCAGCGGCTCCCGGGTGAAGATCGGGTTGACCACCAGGTCGCGGCCGCCGCGCCCGGCGCGGGGCGGGTGCTTCGGAGCCATGTCGCCCTCCTCGTCCGTGCGGGGATGAGGCGTCCCCCCGTACCGCACGACAAGTACCCGCGGCGCCGTCGCGCACACACCGCGTGAGCGTGTCGTCGCAGGTCAGTCGCCCGGTGGGCGGGTCAGTCGTCCGGCGGGGCGGGCTCGTTCAGGCCGTTCTCCAGGATGGCGAAGGCCTGGTCGACGGTCTCCGACAGCGTGGCGAACGCCCCGCCGAGGCGGCTGGTGGCGTCGGCGGCGGCCTGGAACGCGCAGGTGGTGGCGGCGGCGACGACGTGCGGGCGCAGCTCGCTGGCGGGGTCCAGGCCCATCCGCTCGGCGATGACCTCGGTGAGCAGCGCCTGCTTCCGCTGCGCGTGCTCCAGGCTGCCCGCCATGAGCGTCGGGCTGTTGCTCATCATCGCGAGCATGCACTCGAAGCGGCCGGGGTCGAATCCGAGCTCGCCGGCCTCGCAGGCGCGGGCGATCTCCACCACGGTGTGCCGCAGCGCGGTCATGATCGGCTCGTCCCGAGGGCGTTCGGCGAGCTTGCCCAGCACGGCGCGGGTCTGCTCTTCCTGGAAGGTGAGGGCGACGTCCTCTTTCGAGGCGAAGTAGCGGAAGAACGTGCGGGACGAGACGTCCACGGCGTCGGCGATCTCCTCGACGGTGGTGGCGTCGAACCCCTTCTCGGCGAAGAGGGTGAACGCCGCGTCGACGAGCGCCTCCCGGGTGCGCTGCTTCTTGCGTTCGCGCCTGCCCGGGGGCTGGGAACCGGGGCCGGACGTACCGGTCTCGGGGGCGGTCGCGGTCATGCGCGCATTGTAATCGCCCGGCGATCGTCCGTCGAGCGCTGGATGTCGTGACGTGAAACATGTCACGAGCAAACCAAGGGCAGTTGACGACAACTGTCAGGCTATGACAATTTTGAGCCCTGCCAAGCCGGAGGTCGATGATGACTCACTCCCATGGCGCCGAGACCCTCGAACCGGGCGCCGTCCACATCCCGCCGCGCGACCAGGCGCGCGGCCGTCCCGCCAGAGCGGGGCACGGGCATCCCTGGCTCACGCTCATCGCGGTCGCGCTGGGCGTGATGATGGTCGGGCTGGACGCGACCGTCGTGTCCATCGCCAACCCCGCGATCGCCAAGGACCTCGGCGCGAGCCTGTCCGGCCTGCAGTGGGTCACCAACGCCTACCTGCTGGCGCTCGCCGTCACGCTGATCCCGGCCGGGAAGATCGCCGACCGGTTCGGCCGCAAGCGCACCTTCCTCGCGGGCGTCGTGGGGTTCGCCGTGTCGTCGGTGCTGATCGGGCTCTCGGGCGGGCTCGGCATGGTGATCTTCTGGCGGGTGGTGCAGGGGTTCGCGGGGGCGCTCCTGCAGCCGGCCAGCCTCGCCCTCCTGCGCAACACGTTCCCGGCCGAGCGGCTGAACGCCGCGATCGGCATCTGGGGGTCCACGGTCGGCATCTCCATCGCCGGCGGCCCCATCGTCGCCGGGCTGCTGGTGGAGAACGTCAACTGGGAGTCGGTGTTCTTCCTGAACGCCCCGCTCGGGGTCGTCGCGCTGCTCGTCGGGCTGTGGGTGATCCGCGAGTCCAGGGACGAGGAGGCCGCCGGCTCGTTCGACCTGCCGGGCGTCGCGCTGCTCAGCGGCGCGCTGTTCGCCCTGGTCTGGGGGCTCATCAAGGCCGGCGAGAACGGGTTCGGCGACGCCGTCCCGCTCGTGTCGTTCGCCGCGTCCGCCGTGCTGTTCGCCGCGTTCGTCTGGAACGAGCTGCGGGTGGAGCGCCCGCTGCTGCCGCTCGGGCTGTTCCGGTCGGTGTCGCTGTCGGCGGCGACCGGCCTCATCGTGCTCGGCTTCTTCGGGATGTTCGGGACGATCTTCTTCATCACCCTGTACCTGCAGCAGGTGCACGGCATGAGCCCGGTGGACGCGGGCGTGCGGATGCTGCCGATGACCGGCGTGTTCATCGTCGCCTCCCCGGTGGCGGGCGCGCTGACCAGCCGGTTCGGGCCGCGGGTGCCGCTCGTCCTCGGGATGGCGTTCACCGCGACCGCGATGTTCGGCCTGTCGCGCATCGGGGTGGACGCCCCGTACGTGCAGCTGTGGCCGTGGTTCGTGCTGGTCGGCCTGGCGTTCGGGATGGTCATCGTCGCCGGCACCGAGGCCATCGTCGGCAACGCGCCCGCCCACCTCGCGGGCGTCGCGGGCGGCCTCCAGCAGACCGCCGCGCAGGTCGGCGGCGTCCTCGGCACGTCGGTGCTGGGCGTGCTGCTGTCGACCAAGGTCGGGGACGTGCTGTTCGGGCGGCTCACCGGCGCGGGCCTTCCCGGCGAGGCGGCGCACCGGCTCGAAGGGCAGGGCGGGCTCGTCTCGCAGGGGGTGGCGCCCGTCCCGCCCGGCACGCCGAAGCCGGCGGCCGACGCCATCACGACCGGGAGCCACCTCGCGTTCATGGACGGCTTCCAGACGTCCCTGACCGTGGCGGGCGCCGTCGCGCTCGTCGCGATCCTCGCCGCGCTCCTGGTGCGGCGCGGGACCTCTCCGGTCGAGGGCGCGGCGGCCGCGTAGGTCCCGGTCTAGGCTGCCGGTGTGGTGGGTTTCGCGAGGCTTCGCCGGATCCTCAGGTCCTATCCGATGCCGCTGACGTTCCTCGGGCTGTTCACGGCCATGTGGATGGTGCAGGCCCTGATCCTGCCTCCGGGCGCGCGGCAGGCCGTGATCGCCTGGGCCAGCACCAACCTGGCCAACCTCGCGGTCAACCCGGTCGGGACGATGGTCGCCTCGGCGTTCGTCGCCGAGGGATCGCAGGGCGTGCTGCTCGTCGCGGCGGCGATCGGGCTGTTCCCCATCACCCGGCGGTTCGGGAACCTGGGGGCCGTCGCCCTCGTCACGGCCTCGCACGTGCTCGGCACGCTCATCAGCCAGGGCATCGCGCTGGTGCGGCTGGAGGCGGGCCTGCTCTCGGACTCCATCCGCACGATCCCCGACGTCGGGCCGTCCTACGTGCTGTGCGCGGCGCTCGTCGCGGCCTTCCTGTACGGGCACGGGCGGGTCCGGCGGCTGGTCGCGCTGGCCTGGTGGTGCGCGCTCGTGCCCGTGCTGCTGGACGGCCTGCTCACGCTGGAGGTCGCCGCCGTCGGCCACCTGGTGGCCATGCTCACCGGCGCGGTCGCCGGGCGGCTGCTCCTGCTCCGCGAACGCCGGCGCGGGCCCGCGCCGCTCGGCGCGGTGCCCGCCGGCCCTCCGGCCGCCGGAGCCGCCGAGGCCTGACCCCGGTCAGCCCTCGCCGCCCGGCTGCGGGGCCGGGTTCGAGGTGGGGCTCGGGCTCGGGGTCCCCGGGTCCGACGGCGGGTCGGACGGGGTGTCCGTCGGCGGCGGCGTCGGATCCGTGGACCCGTCGTCCGGCGGGGTCGTCGGATCGGACGGCGTGTCCGGGGGAGTGGTCGGCGTCGTGTCGTCCGGGGGCGTGGACGGCTGCTCCGGCTTCGTGGGGGTACTGGACGCCGGCGGCTTCCCGCCCGCGGGCTCCTGCGACGGCGACGTCGCGGGCGGCGCCGGCGCCGCGCCGCCGGCCGGCGCCCCGCCGACCTGCTGCGGCGGCGAGCCGTACGCGCTGGTCACCGGGTTCTGCGAGCCGCCGTCCGCCCGCTCGGAGCCGGTCAGGCCGGGCGGCGGGTCCGGCGGGACACCGTGGCTCGACGTGGACGCCGGGTGCGTCTGCCCCTTGCCCGCCGTCGGCGTGAGCGAGGCGGCGCTGCCGCCCTTGGCCGCGGGCCAGGACACCAGCAGCCCGATGACGGCCGCGGCCGACGCGGCGACGCCCGCGACCGCGCCGAGGCCCTTGGAGGCGAAGCGGGAGGCCCCGCGCCTGCGGTGGTCCGCCCGCGCCGGGCCGATCACGACGAGCGGGCTCGGTGAGATGACGCTCGGCAGCGGCCGGGCGGCCTCCTCCTCGCAGGCCGCGAGGACCTGGTCGCGCAGCCAGCCGGGCGCGTGCGCCGGGGCCCGCCGGGCGAGCAGCCGCGGCAGCCGCCCCTTCTCGAACGCGGAGATGAGGTCGAGCCGCGCCTCGGTGGCGCCGCGCATCAGGATGTCGAGGACGGCCCGCTCCAGCCGCGTCCGCGCCGCGTTGAGCAGCTGCATGACGGTGTCCGGCGCGAGGCCGAGGACGCGGGCGATGTCGTGCGGTTCGAGCCACTCGCCCGCCGACAGCAGCAGCACCTCGCGGTGGTCGGAGCGCAGGCCCCCGGCGGCGCGCAGCAGCGGGTCGGGGTCGGCGAACAGCGGACCGCGCGCGCCGGCGCCGATGCCCGGCCCATCGGTGAACGCGCCGCGCTCGGCGCAGGCCGTCCGGGAGAGCGAGTAGAGCCAGAGCACGCTGTCGCCGCGCGGCGGCTGGTGCACGGCCGCGCTGAAGGTGTCGCCGACGGCCGCCGCCGCGAGCTGGTCGCCCACGAGCGACCAGCAGTAGGCGTACAGGCGGTCGGCGTGCGCGTCGTAGAGCGAGCCCAGGTCTCCGCCCATGTTGCCCCCCGTCTCCGTCCGGTTTCACTTCCGACAAAACGTGCATATCGCAGGCCAGGGGGACTCTAGCGGTTCCGGTCAACCCATGAGAAGCCAGGGATCGGACATCGCGTCGAATAGCACGGAAGGTAGCAGTGAGTGCTGCGGACGGTGACGTTCACGGAGATTTCCGAAAGTTCCTGAAAAACCGTTGATTCCTGATCCGGTTCAGGAGGGAAGGTTCGAACCCGTTATCGAATTACCTGAGGAGTCAATGGTGACCCGGCTCACAGTGGACGACGTCTACCAGCACATTCGCGGCGTCTGCTTCAAGACGGGCCCGCCCGGGACGGTCGGCGCGGAGACCGAGTGGCTCGTCGTCGACGCCGGCGACCCGGCCGCCCACGTGCCCGCCGAACGGGTGCGCGCCCTCATGGACGGGGCCGGTCCGCCGGCGGGCGGGAGCAAGGTGACCTACGAGCCGGGCGGGCAGCTCGAACTCAGCTCCGCCCCGTACGGGACGCTGGACGACCTGACCGCCTCGCTCGGCCGGGACATCGCGCACGTGCGGGACGTGCTCGCACCGGACGGGCTCGCCCTCAGCGGGCACGGCGTCGATCCCGTCCGCGTGCCCCGGTTCCAGGCCGACCACCCCCGGTACGCGTGCATGCGGGACTACTTCTGCGCGGGCGGCTTCCACGACGCGGGGATGGCGATGATGTGCTCGACCGCGTCGGTCCAGGTGAACCTGGACATCGGCGCCGACGACGCGGACGCCGCCCGCCGCTGGCGGCTCGTGCACGCGCTCGGGCCGGTGCTGGTCGCGGCGTTCGCCAACTCGCCGCTGCGGGCCGGCCGCCGCACCGGGATGCGCTCGTCCCGGCAGGGCATCTGGACCGAGCTCGACCCGTGCCGCACGCTGCCGGTGCTGCGGGACGGGGCGGACGGCGACCCCGCCGAGGCGTGGACGCGGTACGCGCTCGACGCCCAGGTCATGCTCGTCCACACCCCGGACGACGAGTGGGTGCCCGCCCCCGGGATGTCCTTCCTGGAGTGGCTGGCCAAGGGCGAGCCCGGCGAGGACGACCTCGCCTACCACCTGTCCACGCTGTTCCCGCCGGTCCGGCCGCGCGGCTGGCTGGAGCTGCGCATGATCGACGCGCTGCCCGGCCCGTACTGGCCGGTGCCCGTCGCCGTCGCCACCGCCCTGCTGGACGACCCGGCGGCCTCGCGTGCCGCCGAGGCCGCGGTCGAACCGGTGGCGCACCGGTGGGCGCAGGCGGCCTGCGACGGCCTGTCGGACCCGGCCCTGGCCAGGGCCGCGCGGGCGTGCTTCGCGGCGACGCTGGACGCGCTGCCGCGGCTCGGCGCGTCCGGGCTCGCCCCCCTGGTCGAGGAGTACGCCCACCGGTACGTCCTGCAGGGCCGCAGTCCCGCCGACGACCGCCCCGCCGACGACAGCCCGACACGTCCGATGGAGGATCCGACATGAGCTCGCCAGGCCCGTCCGCCGACGAGGCCGCCCTGAAGGAACTGATCGCCGATGAGCTCGGCGCGGTGCGCGACCGCAGCTTCGGCCTCACCACCGACGTCCTCACCGAGGACGATCTCACCGCGCAGGTGTCGCCGCTGATGTCACCGCTCGTGTGGGACCTCGCGCACGTCGGCAACTACGAGGAGCTGTGGCTGCTGCGCGCGGCCGCCGGGCGGGAGGCGATGCGCCCCGAGATCGACGACCTGTACGACGCGTTCGAGCATCCGCGGGCGGAGCGCCCGACGCTGCCGCTGCTGAAGCCGGGGGAGGCGCGGTCCTACATCGGCACGGTCCGCTCCAAAGTGCTCGACGCGCTGCCGTCGGTGCGCTTCGACACCCCGGACCCGCTGACATCGGGCGGGTTCGTGTACGGGATGGTCGTCCAGCACGAGCACATGCACGACGAGACCATGCTGGCCACCCACCAGCTACGCCGCGGGGCGCCCGCCCTGCTCGACCCCAAGGCGGAACCACTCCAGGTCTCGGGCGAGGCGTCCGGCGCCGAAGAGGCGCTCATCGAGGCGGGCCCGTTCCAGATGGGCACGTCGGACGACCCGTGGGCGTACGACAACGAACGTCCCGTGCACATCGTCGACCTACCCGCGTTCTACATCGACGTGGAACCGGTCACCAACGCGGCCTACATCGCGTTCATCGAGGCCGGTGGCTACGACGACGCCCGCTGGTGGGACCCGGCAGGGTGGGAGTGGCGCAACAGCAGCGGCAAGCGCGCCCCCGCCTTCTGGGAGCGGGAAGGGGGACAGTGGGCGCGGCGCCGCTTCGGACGGTCGGAACCCGTCCCGCCCGGCGAACCCGTCCAGCACGTCTGCTGGTACGAGGCCGACGCTTACGCGCGGTGGGCCGGGAAGCGGCTGCCGACCGAGGCCGAGTGGGAGAAGGCCGCCCGCTGGGACCCCGCCGCGGAACGGTCACGCCGCTACCCGTGGGGCGACGTCTACGAAGAGGGGCGCGCCAACCTCGGACAGCGCGCGCTCCGTCCGTCCGAGACCGGCTCCTACGCGGCCGGTGCGTCGGCGTACGGGGTGAGGCGACTCCTGGGGGACGTCTGGGAGTGGACGTCGTCGGACTTCCACGGATACCCCGGCTTCCGCTCGTTCCCCTACAGGGAGTACTCGGAGGTCTTCTTCGGGCCCGACTACAAGGTGCTGAGGGGCGGATCCTGGGCGACGCACCCGCTCGCCATACGCGGCTCGTTCCGCAACTGGGACTACCCCGTCCGCCGGCAGATCTTCTCCGGGTTCCGCTGTGCCCGGTCGACGGCGGAACCGGCGACGGCGCCGGCGAAGGGGGAGGCGCGCTAGATGTGCCGCCATCTCGGCTACCTGGGCCCCGAGCGGACGCTGCATTCCCTCGTCTACGAGGGGGAGCACTCGCTTGAGACCCAGTCGTACGCGCCGCGCATGACACAGGGCGCCCTCCTCAACGCCGACGGGTACGGCGTCGGCTGGTACCAGGACGGTGAGGCGGTCCGCTTCCGCCGCGCCCAGCCCATCTGGACCGACCAGTCGTTCCGGGAGGTCGCCGGGGCCGTCCGGGCGTCGTGCGCGGTGGCGGCGCTGCGGTCGGCGACCGTCGGGTTCCCCGTGGACGAGTCGTGCGCGCAGCCGTTCCGCGCCGGGCCGTGGCTGTTCAGCCACAACGGGAGGATCGAGGGCTACGGCGGCGTCGAGTCCAAGCTGCGGGAGCTGGCCGGGGAGATCGCCGAGATCCCCGACGCCCGCGCCCCGGTCGACTCCGCCCCGCTGTTCGCCCTCGCCGTCCGCAACTGGCGGGAGGGCGCGCCGCTCGGGGAGGGCCTCGCCGCCGTCGTCACCGCCATCACCGCGCTGGCCCCCGGCCGCTACAACCTGCTCGCCTCGGACGGGGCGTCCCTGGCCGCCACGACCTGGGGCGACTCCCTGTTCGTCCGCGAGGGCGGGGACGCGATCCAGATCGCGTCCGAGCCGCTGGACGGCGACCCCGCGTGGCGCCGCGTCCCCGACCGCTCGCTCGTCACCGCCGGGCTCGCCGCCGGCGTCCGCATCTCCCGACTCTGAAGATCTCCCAGTCTCCGCATCCGCACCACCTCCGAAGGAGAACCACGTGGACCGGTTCCTGACCGACGACGACCTCGCCAAGACGCTCCGCCAGGACGTCAGGGAGGGGCTCGCCGGCACGCCCAAGACCCTGCCGTCCAAATGGTTCTACGACGAGCGCGGCAGCGCGCTCTTCGAGGAGATCACCCGGCTGGAGGAGTACTACCCGACGCGGCGGGAGCGGGAGATCCTCGCCGCCCGGGCGTCCGGCATCGCCGCCGCCACCGGCGCCCGGACGCTGCTGGAGCTCGGCGCCGGCTCGGGGGAGAAGACCCGGCTGCTGCTGGACGCGCTGTCCGGCACGCTGCGCACCTACGTGCCGGTGGACGTCAGCGGCGACTTCCTGGAGCAGGCTGCGGCCGGGATCGCCGCCGACCATCCCGGCCTGACCGTCCGGGCCGTCGCCGCCGACTACGAGCAGCACCTGCCCCTGCTGCCCGGCGGCGAGCGGCGCCTCATCGCCTTCCTCGGCGGGACGATCGGCAACATGCCGCCCGCCGAGCGCATCGGGTTCCTCGGCGGCCTGCGCGCCACCATGGACGAGGGCGACTTCCTCCTGCTCGGCGCCGACCTCGTCAAGGACCCCGGGCGGCTCGTGCGCGCCTACGACGACGCGGCGGGCGTCACCGCCGAGTTCAACCGCAACGTCCTGTCGGTCATCAACCGGGAACTGGACGCCGACTTCGACATCGGCGCGTTCGAGCACGTCGCGGTCTGGAACGAGGCCGAGGAGCAGATCGAGATGCGGCTGCGGTCGCTGCGCGCCCAGAACGTCCGCGTCGGCGGCCTCGACCTCGACGTGTCGTTCGCGGAGGGGGAGGAGATGCGCACCGAGATCTCCGCCAAGTTCCGGCGGGAGCGGATGGAGGCGGAGCTCGGCGCCGCCGGGATGGAGCTCGCCGAGTTCTGGACGGACGAGGCGGGCGACTTCTCCCTCACCCTCGCCCGCCCGGCGTCCCGCTGACGCTCACCCCGTGCGGGCCGGGCGACCGGCCCGCACCGGGTGGAGGCTCAGCTCTTGCGGACGGGGTGCGCGAGGCCCAGCCGCTTCAGGTCCGCCGCCAGGCGGGTCGCCACGTACAGGTGGCCCGCCGGCGTCGGGTGGGTGCGGTCCCGCTTGATGAGGCGCGGTGCGTTGCCCTGGCCGGTCACCAGGTCGCCGGTGATCCAGCCCTCGCCCATCGGGTCGACGAACGGGACGCCGAGCTGCCCGGCGAGGTTCTTCAGGGCGTCCCGGACGGCGAGCGCGCCGGGCAGCGGCGTCCCCGTCCCCCAGAGCGGGCCCACCACCACCAGGCGGGTACCGGGCCAGCGCTGCCGGGCGCGCTCCAGCAGCACGTGCGCCGCCGCCGCGACCTGCGGCGGGGGGATCCGCCAGTCGTTGTGGCCGCCGGACACGACCAGCATGTCGGGCGCCGGGCGCCAGCCGAGCTGGCTCTCGAACTGGCCGAGGAAAGCGTGCGGGGCGCGGCCCCTCTGGACGTACCCCGTACCGGACCGGCCGCCGACGACGACCTGCCAGCCGAGCAGCCGCGCGGTCGCGGAGGCGTAGGTCGACTCCGGCTCGACGCCGCGGTCGCCGACCGTGTAGCTGTCGCCGAGGAACATCACCACGGGCGGGGCCTTGCGCGCCCCGTCGTCCTTCGGGCCGTCCGCCGCGGCTTGCTTGCGCACCGAACCCGCGAGCAGGGAACACCCCGCGAGCAGGGAACTTCCGGCGAGCGACAGGACCGCCGCCAGGCTCAGGCACAGCATCCGGGTCGCCGCGCCGCGTCGGGCGCGGCGAGATGTCATGGAATACCACCAATGAAATCGGGGGACGCATCCGCATCTTACTGACCTCGCGCCGCTCCCGCGCGCACTCCGCGACCATGCCGTCACCGTCCTGCGGTCATGTCGTCACCGGCCGCCGCGGCGGCGAATCGCGTCCTTCCCTACATCCGCCGTTCACCCGGCGGATCGGACCGGGCCACCTGCCGACGGGAGGGTTCCGCGGTGACTCGACGGGAACGGCTGCGCGAACTCGACCTGCTGCGCTTCGGGGCCGCGCTGGCGGTGGTGCTGTACCACTTCACGGGATTCGGCGGCGCCGGGGCGTGGCCCGTCCCCTCGCAGGAGGTCTTCCCCGAGATCGCCCCGGTCACCCGGTTCGGGTACCTCGGCGTCGACCTGTTCTTCGTCATCAGCGGCTTCGTGATCCTCATGAGCGCGTGGGGGCGCGGCCCGGGGGAGTTCGGCATCTCCCGGCTCGTCCGGCTGATGCCCGCGTACTGGGTGAGCGTGCTGCTGGGCGCCGCCGTCTACGCGCTGTTCGGGACGGGGCACGGCGTCCCCGGCCTGATCGTCCCGAACCTGACGATGCTGCAGGGCGGGCTCGGCCTGCGGAACGTGGACGCCGTCTACTGGACGCTCTGGGTCGAACTGCACTTCTACGTGCTCGCCGCCGTCCTCGCGGGGATCGGGATCACCTACCGCTCCTGCCTGATCTTCATGGCGGCCTGGATGCTCGGCGGGGTCTTCGCCGACGAGGCCGACAGCAAGGTGCTCCAGGTCATGCTGGTCCCGACCTGGAGTTGCTACTTCATCGCGGGCATGGCGCTGTACATGATCCACCGGTTCGGCCCGACGCTGCTGCTCTGGGGGTACGTCGCCGCGTCCTACCTGGTGGCGCTGCGCTGGGGGGCCTGGCGCGCGGAGCACGTGTTCAGGGGCGCGAACGAGACCGTGGTCAGCGCCGTCATCACGGGCATCTTCGCGGTGATGATCCTCGTCGCGACCGGGCGGCTGAGCCGGCTGCGGCGGCGGGGCCTGACCGTCCTCGGGGCGCTCACCTACCCCCTCTACCTCGTCCACTCCCAGCTCGCGCTTCCTCTGCTGGACGCGGTGTATCCGGGGCTCGACCGCTGGACGGCGCTGGCGGTGGTCATCGGGGCCTCGCTGCTGGCCGCCTACGCCGTGCACCGCCTCGTGGAGCGCCCCGGCGCGGCATGGATGAGGGCCCGGCTCACGGCATCGTTGAAGCCCATGCGACCGCCTGAGGAGGCGTCCACCCCGATCGCCACGGCCGTCGCCCGTGGCGATCGGGGGCGACGCGGCGGTGCCGACCTGAACGGCGGTGAGCCCCGCGATCGCCCCCCGCTGGACGCGGCCCACACCTGACGGCGCTCAGCCACCGCTGTTTCGGACGGCTCTGTGACACATTCGAGGCTGTCCGCGCTGAGTGGGTAGGTGCGTCCGGCCGTTGCGAGCGGGCACGACCGGACGCGCCGCCTCTGGCGGGTCCGCCTCCCCCGGGCGGGCCCGCCGGGGCACCTCAGGCCGGCTCGTCCGGTGACTGGAGTTCCTCGGTGTAGCTGACCGGCGTCCGGCGCATCACGCCGGACTCGTCGACGGAGTACTGGCCGAGCCGCCACAGCGGCGGCGAGTAGGCGTGGATCGAGACGCTGGCGTCCTCCACCCCCGTGAGCCGGTGGATGTGCTCGGGGCCGAAGCAGAAGGACGCGCCCTCCCGCATGACGGTCCGCAGGGGTTCGCCGCCCATGCGCGGGTTGTTCTCCTCGATGGCGCCGGCGACGACGCGGACGGCTCCCGAGGAGATGTCGTGGTCGTGCCAGCCGGTGTCGTTGTCCGGCGTCCAGCACAGCAGCCAGACGTCGACGTGCTCGTCCCTGTGCAGGGAGACGTAGTGGCGGCGCCCCTCGGGGAAGGCGACCTGCGGCCGCCACAGGCCGGGCCGCTCGGCCAGATCGTCGACCAGTTCCCGCAGTTCCCGCTTGTCGAGGGCGCGGCCGGGCAGGCGCTCCAGGCCGCTGGGACGGGGCAGGACCTCGGAAGACACGGGGTTCGCTCCTTTCCAAAACTGTCGGTGGGTGCGGTCCGATACGCCCGCTACCCGGCGCGAACCGCCAGGTGGAAGCTTCTGAACCGCATCAGTTAACCGTTTCAGTGAACCGCTTCAGTGACGATTTCGTCAAGGGCTGCTGCCGTGCTCTGTCGGTGGCGGCCTCTACGCTTGGAGGGGTGTCGGAAAAGCGCAAGCGCGCGACCATCCGGGAAGTGGCGCAGGCGACGGGGCTGTCGCCGGCGGCCGTCTCCTACGCGCTGCGCGGCATTCAGACCTCCGAGGAGACGCAGGAGCGCGTCCGCGCCGCGGCGCGCGAGCTCGGCTACGAGGCCCACCCGATCGCGCGTGCGCTGGCGAGCGGGCGCACCGACCAGGTCGGCCTGCTGTGCGGCTCGCTGGAGGACTACTGGCAGCAGTCCCTCGCGGTCGGCATCGGGCGGGCGCTGCTCGCCCGCGGCCGCTACGCCCTGATCGTGGACGCCGGCGGCGACCCCGAGCGCGAGCTGGCCCTCGCCCGGCGGCTGCGCGACCAGCGGGTGGACGGCCTGATCGTCCAGCCGCTCGACCCGTCCGCCGCGCTGTGGTCGGAGCTGGCGGCCGCGGTCCCCGTCGTGTCCATCGGCGACGCCCTGCACGGCGGCCAGGCGCAGGGCGAGGTCGTCTTCGACAACCGGCGGGGCGTGACGCTCGCGCTGGAGCACCTGCGGGCGCTCGGGCACGAGCGCGTCACCGTGTTCACGCCCACCCTCGACAGCACCCCGGACCGTCCGGCCGACGTGTACGTCAACGCCGAGGCCGAGCGGCTCGGCCTGTGCGTGGACGTCGTGGTCGTGCCGCAGTCCCTCGCCGAGTCCACCGAGGTCGCGCTGCGGGTGCTCGGCGGCCCGAGGCGCCCCTCGGCCGTCTTCTGCTTCGCCGACTCCATCGCCTACGGCGTCTACGCCGCCACCCGCGAGCTGGGCCTGGGCGTCCCCGGCGACGTGGCCGTCTGCGGCTACGACAACCATCCGATGTCGGCGCTGCTGTCCCCGCCGCTCACCAGCGTCGAGTGGGACATCGACGGCATCGTCCACTCCGCCGTCCGGCTGGTGGTGGACGTCATCGACGGCAAGCCGCGCAAGCGCCGCGTCGTCCGCGAGCCGTCACTGCGCGTCCGCGCCTCGACCGGCGAGACCGCGGCGGGCTGAGGGTCAGGGGTGGAGCCGGGCCAGGTGCGGCAGGAGGTCCGCGGCGGCGGCGATGTCGGCGTCCAGCGGCCGGTCCTCGATCCGCGGGTCGAGGACGGCGCCCGCCATGTCCGACGCCGAGCGCAGCGGGCCGCCGGAGGGCGCCCGCCCCTGCATCCGCAGCGCGCGGACGGCGGCCACCAGCTCGCAGCCGAGCCCGAGCCGGTAGGCGGCGACCGCGTCGGTGGTCGCGCGCGCCGACTGCGTCGAGAAGCCGGCGTGCTCCTCGACGCCGCGCGACAGCACCGCGCTGCCGAGCGCCGCGGGGGTGGCGAGGCGCCGGACGTCGGCCAGGCACGAGTGGGCCACGTACTCCAGGATCATGATCCCGGACGAGGCCTCCGTCTCGCCCTGGAACGGGTAGAGGCCGGTGAACGACGGCTCGGCGAGCGTGCCGAGGCGGGCGGCGGCCAGCGCCATCGTCTGGAACAGGGCGGCGCGGGCCGCGTCCAGAGCGAGCCCGACATAGGCGGTGTGGAAGTTGCCGTTGTGCCAGACCGTCCGCCCGGGGACGTCCACCAGCGGGTTCTCGGAGGCGGCGTTGATCTCCCGCGTGACGACCTCCTCGGCGTAGCCGGCCGCCTCCAGCGCGGGGCCGTGCACCTGCGGGAACGCCCGGTAGCCGTACGGGTCCTGGATGCGCATCGGCGCCGGCCGGTCGAAGGCGAGCAGCGCGCGCATCGCCGTCGCGGCCTGCCGCTGGCCCGGATGCGGGCACGCGTCCTGCACCGGCTGCGCGAACGGCTCCTCCGAGCCCCGGACGGCGAAGTGCGACAGCGCCGCCACGACCGTCGAGGCGCGCAGCGCCTCCCGCAGGTCGGCGACCGCGAGCGCCGCCTCGCCGAGCGTGGCGGCGTTGGAGCTGATGAACGCCAGCGCGTCGGCGGAGCGGAGCCGGTAGCCGGGGCCGCGCTCCTGCCCGCCGTCCGGGCCCGGCAGCCACGGCCGCTCGCCGAGCAGGCACAGCGCGGTGGACGCCAACGCCGTCAGGTCGCCGGTGCCGATCGCCCCGTAGACCGGCACTGGGGGGAGCAGGCCCAGGTTGAGCACGTCCGCCAGGGCCTGCAGCACGCCGGGCTCCACGCCCGAGCCGCCCGCGGCGATCTGGTTCAGCCGGACGGCCAGCATCGCCCGGACGATCTCCGGGGCGACCAGCGGCCCGGCCCCGGCAGCGTGGCTGCGCAGCAGCCGCAGCCCGTGGGCGTCGGCGTCCTCCCACTCGACGTCCACGACGCGGTTGGCGCCCACCCCCGTCGTCCGCCCGTACACCGGCTGCGCCTCGGTGACCTCGCGGACGACCCGCCAGGCGTCGCGCGCCCGCCGCACGCCGGCCGCGGCTATGGCGACCGTCACATCCTCACGGGCCGCGCGCGCCACCTGAGCGCATGTGAGCAAAGTCCCGTCGATAACGATTCGGCTGTTCTCCACGCCGACACGCTACTTTCCCTGCATTACCGGTAGATATGCTTTCGTGCTCGACGTTCCGGACATGCCGGGACACTGAGATGACGGTACCCATTGGTTACGGTTGGTTCGTAGTCGGAATTCGATCATCGGCGTCATGCGGGACGCCGGCGAGGACGTGATTCGTTGATCACCTTTGAGGGCGTCACCAAGCGCTATACCGGGGGGACCGTCGCGCTCGACGACGTGAGCCTCGAATGCCCCACGGGCCGCATCACCGTGTTCGTCGGTACATCCGGCGGTGGCAAGACCACCGCGCTGCGGACCATCAACCGGATGGTCGAACCGACGTCAGGCCGTGTGCTGATCGACGGGAAGGACGTCCGCGAGCGCAAGCCCGCCGAGCTGCGGCGCGGCATCGGCTACGTGATCCAGCACGCCGGGCTCTTCCCGCACCGCACCATCCTCGACAACATCGCCACCGTCCCGTACCTGCTCTCCTGGAACAAGAAGAAGGCGCGGGCACGGGCGCTGGAGCTGATGGAGCGGGTCGGGCTCGACCCCGCGATGGGCAAGCGGTACCCGTTCCAGCTGTCGGGCGGGCAGCAGCAGCGCGTCGGCGTCGCGCGGGCCCTCGCCGCCGACCCGCCGATCATGCTGATGGACGAGCCGTTCAGCGCGGTCGACCCCGTCGTCCGCGCCGAGCTGCAGGACGAGTTCCTCCGCCTCCAGGAGGAGCTGCACAAGACGATCGTGTTCGTCACCCACGACATCGACGAGGCCATCAAGCTCGGCGACCGGATCGCGGTGTTCCAGACCGGCGGCAAGCTCGTCCAGATCGACAGCCCCGAGAACCTCCTGGCCCACCCGGCCGACGACTTCGTCGCCGGGTTCATCGGCCAGAACCGCGGCATCCGGACGCTCTCCTTCGCCGAGACGAGCGCCCTGCGGCTGAGCGACGACGCGGTCCGCGCGGCGAGCGCCGACGCGGCGCAGGCAGCCGGGGCGGATTGGGTTCTCGTCGTCGACGACGACCGGCGCCCCCTCGGCTGGGCCCGCCCGGCGCAGGCGACCGGGCCGCTCGGCAAGGCGAAGCTCAGCCCGGTCGGCCCCACCTTCCAGGTCGGGGGCGACTCCGTGCGGACCGCGCTGGACGCGGCCGTCCTGTCCCCCTCCGGCCTGGCGGTCGGCGTCGACGAGGCCGGCGCGGTCGTCGGGACCGCGAGCGGGACCGACCTGCTCGCCGTCCCCACCCACGGCCGCGACGCCGCCGTGTCGGACCGTTCCGAGCAGCCCGGCGAGCCGGAGCGGCCCGCCGATCCCGAGGAGACCGACGCCGGAGGCGCCGGCTGATGGACATCGACTGGGGCTGGATCGGCGAGCACACCGACACGCTGACCGAGCACGCCCTCATCCACCTGCGGCTCGCGCTGCTGCCGGTGCTGTTCGGCCTGATCATCTCGCTGCCGGTCGGCATGCTGTGCCGCCGCTGGGGCTGGCTCTACCCGCCGGCGCTGACGGTCTCGAACATCTTCTACGCGATCCCCTCGCTCGCGCTGTTCATGGTCTTCATCCAGTACACCGGCCTGACCGCCGCCACGGTCATGATCCCGCTGACCCTGTACAGCCTGTCGGTGCTCGTCCCGAACGTGGTGGACGGGCTGGCGTCGGTGTCCGATCCCGTCCGGCAGGCGGCCACCGCGATGGGCTTCGGCCCGCTGCGGCGCCTGCTCCAGGTGGAGCTGCCGATCGCCGTGCCCATCGTCATCGCCGGGACGCGCGTCGCCGCCGTCTCCTCCATCAGCCTCGTCGCGGTCGGCCAGCTGATCGGCCAGGGCGGCCTCGGCTACGACATCATCCGCGGCTACCAGCTGCAGTTCCAGACGCAGATCGTGGCCGCCACCGTCCTGATCGTCCTGCTGGCCCTGGTCACCGACGCGATCCTGGTCACCGTCCAACGCCTGCTCACCCCGTGGGCCCGAGCCCGGATGACCTCATGAACGAGCTGTGGAACCAGATCGACCTGTTCTGGACGTGGCTGACCACGTCCTCGCAGTGGCACGGCGGCGACGGCATCCCGCACCGCCTGCTCCAGCACGTCTACTACAGCGGCGTGGCGCTGGTGTGCGCCGCGGTCATCGGACTCGCGCTCGGCCTGCTCGTCGGGCACACCGGCCGGGGCGGATTCCTCGCGATCAGCCTGGCGAACGTCGCCCGCGCCGTCCCCACCTTCGGCCTGGTGCTGATCGTGGTCGTGATCGAGTACAGCATCACGCCGGTGCTGGTCGCGCTCGTCGCCCTCGCCGTCCCGCCGATCCTGGTCAACACCTTCGAGGGCATCCGCGGCGTCGACGCCGACGCCAAGGACGCGGCCAGCGGCATGGGCATGACCGGCTGGGGCGTACTGTGGCGGGTCGAACTGCCGATGGCGCTGCCCCTCATCCTGCTGGGGCTGCGCACCTCCGCGATCCAGGTCGTCGCCACCGCGACCATCGCCGCCTACCCCGGCTTCGGCGGCCTCGGCCGCTACATCATCGACGGCCTGGCCCGCAACGACTACCAGCTCGTCGTCGGGGGCACCGTCCTGGTGGTGCTGCTCGCGCTGATCGTCCAGGCTGCCTTCGCGGCACTGCGCCGCCTCCTCGTCTCACCGGGCCTGCTCGGCTCCGCCCGATCCTCCTGACACCGAAGGAAGAGCACCATGAACAAACTCATCAGGGGCGCGGTCGTCGGCCTCGTGGCCGCCCTGTCGCTGTCCGCCTGCGGCAGCGGCGACTCCGGAGACGACGGCAACCCGCTCTCCGGAGGCGGCGGGAACGGCACCGTCACCGTCGGCGGCGCGAACTTCCCCGAGAGCAACCTGCTCGGCGAGCTGTACGCGCAGGCGCTGGAGGCCAAGGGCGTCAAGGTCACCCGCAAGTTCAACATCGGGGCCCGCGAGATCTACTACGACCAGGTCGTCAAGGGCGGCATCAGCGTGATGCCCGAGTACAACGGCGCCCTGCTCACCACCTCGGTCGACAAGACCAGCACGGCCGCCACCACCGAGGAGATCAACGCCGCGCTCAAGGCCAAGCTGCCCGCCGGCGTGGAGATCCTCGACTCCGCGAAGGCCGAGGACAAGGACTCCGTCACCGTCAACCCGCAGACGGCCGCCAAGTACAGCCTGAAGTCCATCGCCGACCTCAAGCCGGTCGCCAAGGACCTCGTCATCGCCGGGCCCTCGGAGTTCAAGACCCGCCAGCAGGGCCTCGTCGGCCTCAAGAAGGTCTACGGCCTGGACTTCAAGAAGTTCCAGCCGTTCGACGCCGGCGCCCAGGCGACCCTGGTGAAGCTGCTCACCGAGAACAAGATCCAGGCCGCCGACCTGTTCACCACCGACCCGACGATCCAGCAGAACAAGCTCGTCGTCCTGGAGGACCCGGAGAACGTCTTCTCCGCCCAGAACGTCACGCCGCTGGTGAACAAGTCCGCGGTGGACGAGAAGGCCAGGGCGGCGCTGAACGGCGTCTCCGCCAAGCTCACCACCCAGGACCTCCTGGACATGATGAAGCGCGTCGCCATCGACAAGGACGACCAGGAGAAGGTCGCCGAGGAGTGGCTGAAGAAGTCCGGCCTCGCCTGACCCCTCGCACACCGCCGACGGCCGGGCCCCGCGCGGGGCCCGGCCGTTCGCCGTCCCGGCGGGGTCAGTCCCGGAAGGCGAGGCGGGCGACCACGGGGTCATGGTCGGACGGGTAGACCCCGCCGGCCCGGTACGGGTCGATCCCGGCCCAGGTCGTCCTGATCCGGCCCCGCACGAGGATCCAGTCGATCCGCCTGCCGCCCGGTTCCGGGGGCCGCCAGTGGTTCTCGGTGCGGTACTGCGGCCCGTGCCGGTCGGCCGCCGTCCAGGTGTCGCGCAGGGCGTCGGGTCCGGTGAGGATCGCGTACGCCGGGGACGCTCCGGCCGTGTCGTTGAAGTCGCCGGTGAGAACGACCGGCGCCCCCGCCTGGAACCCGCGGACGCGGTCGAGGATCAGCCGGGCGCTCTTCACCCGCGAGCCCGCCGACATGTTGTCCAGATGCGTGTTGGCCTGGTAGAACACCGTCCCGGTGCGGCGGTCGCGGAACTTGGCCCACGTCACCATCCGGACGTACCGGTTGCCCCAGGTGGCCGAGCCGATCGCGGAGGGCGTGTCGGACAGCCAGAAGTGGTCGAAGTCCAGCACCTCGAACCGCTCCTCGCGGTAGAAGATCGCGAGGAACTGGTCGCGGGTGCCGCCCTGGCTGCCGAGCCCGATCCAGCGGTACGCCGGCAGCGTCCGGGCGAGGTCCCGCACCTGGTGCCACCGGGCCTCCTGCACCCCGAGCAGGTCCGGGTCATGCTCGCGCAGCAGGCGCCTGACCAGCGGCAGCCGGGTCCTCCAGTCGCGCGGCGGCGGGTCGTTCACACCGCGCAGGTTGTAGGTCATGACCCGTACGGACCCGTCGCCGGCCGCCCTGGGCTCGACCAGCACGAACCCGGAGATGAGCAGGATCGCCGCGGCCGCGACCACCGGCCAGAACCACCGCCGGCGCAGCAGGCGCCCGGCCATCCCCGTCCTCACCCGCCCGGCGCCGGTGCGCGCCGGGGCCGGCCGCCTTCTGCCGTCGCCATGTCACCACCCCGCCCGTCCTGCCGCCCTCCGAGCATAGATCGCGACCTGCGATCTGGACATGCTGCTTGAGCACCGCGGACGGACCCCCGCCCTTCCCGGGTCGGCGTACGTGGCCCCCGGCAGTCCTGTGCGGCCCCGTCGTCCGGGGGGAACTCAGCCGGACTTCTACGCCGTCCATCGGCATGACCGCCTGCTCGACGGCTGACGGAGCGGCGTTCAGACCCGGACGGGAAGGGAGACCAGGCCGCGGACGATCGAGCCGTTGCGGTGGTGGCGCAGTTCGGCGGCCGGCACGGCCAGGGCGAGATCGGGGAAGCGGTCCAGCAGGCCGCCGATGGCGATCCGGCCCTCCAGCCGGGCCAGCGGGGCGCCGAGGCAGAAGTGCGGGCCGTGGCCGAAGGCGACGTGCCCCTGGGGGGCGCGGGTCACCTCCAGCCGGTCGGGGGACTCGAACACCGCGGGATCCCGGTCGGCGGCGCCGAGCGAGACGTGCACCCAGGCGCCCTTGGGGATCGCCGTTCCGGCGATCTCCATGTCCTCCAGGGCGATGCGCTGGCTCGCGCGTTCCACCGGGCCGTCGAACCGCAGCAGCTCCTCGACCGCGGACGGCAGCAGATCGGGCCGCGCCCGGAGCAGTTCGAGCTGACCGGGCGCCCGGAGCAGGGCGAGCACCCCGTTGCCGATGAGGTTGACGGTGGTCTCGTGCCCGGCGATGAGCAGCAGCGCGACGGTGCCGACCATCTGCGCCTCGGTGAGGGCGGCGTCCCCGTCGCGGGCCGTGATCAGGGCGCTGACCAGGTCGTCCTCGGGGCGGGCCCGCCGCTCGGCGATGACGTCGAGCAGGTAGCCGTTGAACGCCCGGGCCGCCTCGCGGCGGCGCTCGCGGGCCTCGGCGGTCAGCGCCGGCACGGTCAGCACGGCCGTCCACTCGCGGAACCGGGCCCGGTCGCGCGCCGGTACGCCGAGCAGCTCGCAGATGACCTGGATCGGCAGCGGGACGGCGAAATCCTCGATCAGGTCGGCCTCACCGCGGGCCGCGATGCCGTCCAGCAGCCCGTCGGCGATCTCCTGGACGCGGGGGCGCAGCCGCTCCACCCGCCGGGTGGTGAACGCCTTGGCCACCAGCCCGCGCATCCGGGTGTGGTCGGGCGGGTCCATCCCGAGCATCGTGCCGCCGAAGAACAGCTCGGCGTTCACGGGCACGGCGCTGTAGGCGGTGTCCTTGGACAGGCGCGGATCGCTCAGGGCCGCACGGCCGTGCTCGTGGTCGACCACGAGGAAGGCGGCGGCGCCCGGAGGGAAGTCGATCGGATGGACGGGCCCCGCCGCCCGCAGCTCGGCGTACACGGCGTACGGGTCCTCGCTGAACGCCCGGCCGAACAGCAGATTCGTCGGCAGCATCAGATCACCCTTCCAACGCCGGCGAGGAAGCCCGGCCGGGACATGTCGGGCGGGGACGGCTCGGCGTCCGCACGCCAGTCGGCCACCTGGACCAGGCCGGGTCCGACCAGTTCGGTGCCATCGAAGAACGCCATGACCTCGTCGATCCCGCGCGGAATGATGTCGCCGGCGCCCGTCCTGCCGTAGGCGCCCCGGACCTGCTCCTCGACCTGCGTGGTGACCTCGCCGCGGTGGCCGTGCGTGATGGCCAGGCAGCTGCCGGGGGCCAGCGGCGCGCGGAGCCTCGCCACGATCTCCGCCGGGCGCGCCTCGTCCGGGATGAAGTGCAGGATGGCGAGTAACAGAAGGCCCACCGGCCGGTCGAAATCGATCCGGGCCTTCACCTCGGGGTCGTCCAGGATGCTCTCCGGTTCGCGTAAGTCGGCCTGGATGACCGTCGTCAGCGGGTTGTCGGCCAGCAGCGCCCGCGCGTGCGTGAGCACGATCGGGTCCTTGTCGACGTAGATGACGGTGGAGCCGGGGGCCGCGCGCTGGGCCACCTGGTGCACGTTCTCCTGCGTCGGAAGCCCGGAGCCGATGTCGAGGAACTGCCGGATGCCGCGGTCGGCCATCATCGTCACGGCCCGCGACAGCAGCCTGCGGTTGGCGCGGGTGAACTCCAGCACGTTCGGCATCGCGGCGACCACCTGGTCGGCGGCCTCGCGATCCGCCGCGAAGTTGTCCTTGCCGCCGAGGTAGTAGTCGTACATCCGGGCGACACTGGGCGTCTCGGAATCGACCCCCCACTCCGGATGGTGCTCATCGTTCACGGACGGACCTCCCTGTCCGGGTATCCGGTCGCATGATTCTAGAGGCGAACTCGGACGATTTCGATCATTCGCGATCTCTGGTCCATAAGGACCGTTCCAAGGGCGTCAAGGACGGAACGCCCATTGAGCATCAACCTTCACATGTCGAGGTCTAGACTGACCTGTACGGCCATGGCACGAGATGATCACGCCGTGGCCCTCTCCGTCGGCGTATCGGAGGGCCCGGCTCCGTGCAGGCATTTCTCACCACCGACCGGCTGCTGCTGCGGCGTTTCACCGAGTACGACCTGGACGACCTGGTCCGGCTCGACGGCGATCCGAAGGTCATGCGGTTCCTCACCGGCGGCAGGCCGACCCCTCGCGCCCACCTGAGGGACCAGACCCTTGCCAAGATCCTCGACTGGTACGAGCAGGGCCCGCTCAGCCGCTGGGCCGCGGTCGAGCGCGCCACCGGCGACTTCGTCGGCTGGCTCGCCCTCGAACCCGGCGGCGGCCACGACGCCGAGCAGGCCGAACTCGGCTACTGCCTGCGCGCGGCCAGTTGGGGACGGGGGTACGCCACCGAAGCGTCGCGCGCCCTGATCGCCAAAGCGTTCACCGACCTCGGCGTCCACCGCGTCTTCGCCCAGACCATGGCCGTCAACGCCGCCTCACGCCGCGTCATGGAGAAGTCCGGCCTGACCTACCTGCGCACCTTCCACCGGCACTGGGACGACCCCATCCCCGGCACCGAGCACGGCGAGGTCGAATACGAACTCCTCCGCCCCGAATGGACCCGACGCCAGAAGACCTGACCCTTGAGTTTCCGCAGGAGAAGCGGCGTGGTGGGGCCGACGGAGCGCATCCCGTTCACCGCCGGTGATCCTCATGTGTGAGGTCTCCCCCGAGGAGGCCGGGCCAGGGCCCGGGGGCCGGGGAGTTGGGGTCCTAGGGCCCTGATCTTGAGATCGGCTTTCTCCATTTAATGGCTCGTGCGAGCCCAGGGGATGGGTCGAGTCATAGAGGGGAAGTCTCGAATGAAGAAGGCAGGATTGACGCTGGCGGGTGTGGCGGTTCTGGGCACGGCGGCCGTGGTGGGGACCACGGTGGTGTCCGGCGGCGACGCCACGCCGACCACCAGCGTCGCGGCGAAGAAGGAACTCGGCGCGCAGTCGGGGAAGGCCGGGCAGTCGGCGAAGAAGAACGGCCAGAAGTGCACCGACAAGCGGGTCGCGCGCGGGAAGCGGCACTTCGCCGGGACCTGGACCCGCTGGGAGAACCGGGACCCGTGGACCGTGTCGGGCTGGGGCCCCGGCACCCTCAACGCCGCCACCTCGTACACGGTGGGGCACACGGTCACCATCTCGGTCGGCGCCACGGTCGAGAGCATCAACACCGTGCTCGGGTACCAGGGCAACAAGCAGTGGCAGCGGAGCCTCGGGTACACGCCGACGCTGAAGGAGAAGAAGCACTACCGGCTCGACATCGGCCGGGCGTACAAGATCTACCAGTTCGACGTGTACGAGCCGACCGGCAGGTGGATGGCCGACCTGTCCGGAAGCGGGCGCAGCCAGTGCGTCGGCCTGCATGACGTGTACGTGGGCAAGGGCAAGGCCCTCTGGTTCTGGAAGCTTGACCACCGCCTCCGCGTCACCCCCAAGAAGAAGCGCTGACCCTCGCCCCGCGAGCCCGCCGACCACACCCGGCGGGCTCGCGCTGGACAAAATAGGTAGACCGGTCTAGTTTTTCTCCATGGCGTTCAACGAGGGTGAGACCGGCGATGCCCTGGTCGTCGGGGCGACGGGGTTCATCGGGCGATGGTTGGCGGCGGAGCTGCTGGGACAGGGGCGGGCGGTCGTCGCGGCCGTTCGGGGCGGCGCCGCGCGCGGCGGTGAGCTGCGGGGATGGCTGCGGGAGCACGGCGTCGACGATCGGGGGCTCGTGGTCGTCGGCGCCGACATCTCCCGGCCGGATCTCGGGCTGGTGGACGATGATCATGGGCGGTCGGAGGCGGTTCGGGACGTCTTCAACGCCGCTGCCCTGTTCAGGTTCGGGTTGGGGCGTGAGGAGGCGCGGCAAGCGAATGTCGACGGTGCCGTGAACGTCGTGCGGTGGGCCGCCGCGCTTCCTCGGCTGCGGCGTCTCGTCCATGTGTCCGGTTATCGCGTGGCCTCTGACGGGAGGCTCGCCCATCCGGTCCCCGCGAAGGAACTCGATGCGCTGTACCGGCGGCTGGGTGCTTACGAGGCGTCCAAACTCGAAGGGGACGCGGCGGTGCGGGCGGTCGCGGAGGAGGAGGGCGTCGCCCTCACCGCGGTGCATCCGGCGACCGTGATCGGGCACTCGGTCACCGGGGAGGCCGGGCAGTACATCGGGCTCGCCGGGATGGTGCGGGATCTGTGGGCCGGGCGCCTGCCCGCGCTGGCCGGGTCCCGGCGCACGTTCGTGCCCGTGGTCGCCGTCGACCACCTGGCCCGCTTCATGGCAGCCGTGCCCGAGCACGACGAGGGGCCCTACCGCGCTCACCGGGTCCTGGACGACGCCACGCCGCACCTGCCGGAACTGGTCGGGCTCCTTGCGCGGCACCTTGAGGTGCGTCCGCCCCGGGTGACGCTGCCGGTCGGGCTGGTGCGGCGGCTGCCGCGCGCGGTCACCGGGGTCGAGCCCGAGACGCTGTCCTTCCTGTCCGAGGAGCGGTACGACACGTCTTCCGCCGACGCGCTGGCCGAGAAGGCGGGTCTGAGCCATCCGCCCGTGGAGGACGCGCTTTGGCGCTGGGCCGACCGGCTGGTCGCGGACCGCTTCGGGGACGCGGCGATCAGGCCGGGGGACGGCCGGTGAGGCGGGTCGTGAGAGCGGCGGCCGTGGCGCGCACCTGGGCCGCCAGGGCGGGCCAGGCCGGTTCCGGGTGGTCCTCGCGGCGGAACGTCACCGTGATCGCGGCGGTGGGGTGGCCGGTGTGGTCGAAGGCGCAGGCGGCGATGCTCGCCAGGCCCTCGGTGATGTGGCCGTCCTCGGCCGCCCACCCCCGGCGGGCGTCCTCGGCGAGGGTGCGGCGCAGGTCGCGCAGGGTGGAGGGGCCCCGGCCGGTGCGGTCCACGAAACGGCCGGGGAACAGGGCCCTGACCTGTGCGGGCGGCAGGTAGGCCAGGATCGAGCGGCCGCTCGCGGTGAGCTGGGCGGGCATCCGGACGCCGACGTCGGTGACCAGGGTGGCGTGCCGGGGAGGCTGCTCCTTCAGCAGGTAGAGGGTCTCGGCGCCGTGCAGGACGCCGAGTTGCGCGATCTCGCCGACGCGGTCGACCAGCCGGCGCAGGAGGGGGCGGGCGAGGCGTTCCAGGGGCTCGTGGCGCAGGTAGGCGGAGCCGATCTCGAAGGCGGCGACGCCGAGGCCCCAGCGGCGCTCCTCGGGGATGTAGGTGACGAAGCCGTCCTCGGCCATCGCGGTCAGCAGGTGGTACGCGCTGGAGCGCGGAAGGCCGAGGGAGCGGGCGATCGCCGAGGCGGGCAGGGGGCCGGGCGCGCCCGCCAGGAGGCGCAGTACCGCGAGGGCGCGGCGGGCGGCGGGGACCTGGCTCATGCTCCGAGTGTCTCGTATACGAGACAGAGAGCGCGGTCCGGGGCTGGGGTCGCGGCCCCGGAGGCGCTCCAATGGTGGGTATGGGTTTTGGTATGGGGGACGCAGGGGTCGAGGTCGGGCCGGAACCGCTGACCTTCGAGCAGGTCGCGGCGGTGGCCAGGGACGGCGCCACGGTCGCGCTGTCGGACGGGGCGCTGAAGCTGATCGGTGAGGCGCGGGCCCACATCGAGGAGCTGTCGGCGCGCCCGACGCCGGTCTACGGCGTCTCGACGGGGTTCGGAGCGCTCGCCACCCGGCACATCGCGCCCGAGCTCCGGGCGCAGCTCCAGCTGAACATCGTCCGGTCGCACGCGGCGGGGTCGGGGGCCGAGGTCGAGCGGGAGGTGGTCCGGGCGCTGATGCTGCTCCGGCTGCGGACGCTCGCCACGGGACGGACCGGCGTCCAGCCCGTCACCGCCAGGACCCTGGCCGAACTGCTCAACGCCGGCATCACCCCGCAGGTCTTCGAGTACGGGAGCCTCGGCTGCTCCGGCGACCTCGCGCCGCTCGCCCATGTGGCCCTCGCGCTGATCGGCGAGGGGTCGGTCCGGGACGCCGCCGGTGAGCTGAGGCCGGCGGCCGACGCCCTGCGGGACGCCGGCATCACGCCGGTCACGCTCGGCGCCAAGGAGGGGCTCGCCCTCCTGAACGGCACGGACGGGATGCTCGGCATGCTCGTCCTGGCCATCGGCGACCTGCGGAGGTTGTTCACCGCCGCCGACGTGGCCGCCGCCATGAGCGTCGAGGCGCTGCTCGGCACCGACCGCGTCTTCGCCGCCGACCTGCAGAACCTGCGGCCCCACCCCGGCCAGGCCGCGTCCGCCGCGAACCTGCGGGCGCTGCTGGCCGAGTCGCAGATCATGGAGTCGCACCGCGGACCCGACTGCACCCGCGTGCAGGACGCCTACTCGCTGCGCTGCGCCCCGCAGGTGAACGGCGCCGCCCGCGACACGCTCGCGCACGCCGAGCTGGTCGCGGGACGGGAACTGGCGTCCGCCGTCGACAACCCCGTCGTCCTGCCGGACGGGCGGGTCGAGTCCAACGGCAACTTCCACGGCGCCCCGGTCGCCTACGTGCTGGACTTCCTCGCCGTTCCGGCGGCCGACGTCGCCTCGATGTCCGAGCGCCGCACCGACCGGATGCTCGACCGGGGACGCTCGGGCGGGCTGCCCGCCTTCCTCGCCGACGACCCGGGCGTCGACTCCGGCCACATGATCGCCCAGTACACGCAGGCCGCGATCGTGTCGGAGCTGAAGCGCCTCGCCGTGCCCGCGAGCGCCGACTCGATCCCGAGCTCGGCCATGCAGGAGGACCACGTCTCGATGGGGTGGAGCGCGGCCCGCAAACTGCGCCGCGCGGTGGACGGCCTCACCCAGGTGGTCGCCGTCGAGATCCTCACCGCCGCGCGGGCGCTGGAGCTGCGCACCCCGCTGCGTCCCGGCCCGGCCACCGCCGCCGTGGTCGCCAGGCTCCGCGAGGCCGTCCCGCCGCCCGGCCCGGACCGCTACCTCGCCCCCGAGATCGCCGCCGCGACCGCGCTGGTCCGGGACGGCTCACTGGTCGCCGCCGCCGAGGCCGTCACCGGCCCGCTCTCCTGAAGGAGTCCCACATGTCCGGTCCCCGTCCCGTCCGCGCCCCGCGCGGCACCTCGCTGACCGCCGCCAAGGGGTGGCCGCAGGAGGCCGCCCTGCGCATGATCCAGAACAACCTCGACCCCGAGGTCGCCGAGCACCCGGACGAGCTGGTCGTCTACGGCGGGTCGGGGAAGGCGGCGCGGAACTGGGACGCCTTCGACGGCATCATCCGGTCGCTGTCCGACCTGGAGGGGGACGAGACGCTGCTCGTCCAGTCCGGCAAGCCGGTCGGGATCTTCCGGACGCACGAGTGGGCGCCGCGCGTGCTCATCGCGAACTCCAACCTCGTGCCGCAGTGGGGGACGTGGGAGGAGTTCCGCCGCCTGGAGTCGCTCGGCCTGACGATGTTCGGGCAGATGACCGCCGGGTCGTGGATCTACATCGGGACGCAGGGGATCCTGCAGGGCACCTACGAGACGTTCGCCGCCGTCGCCGAGAAGCGGTTCGGCGGCACCCTCGCCGGGACGGTCACCCTCACCGCCGGGCTCGGCGGGATGGGCGGCGCGCAGCCCCTCGCGGTCACGATGAACGGCGGCGTCGCGATCTGCGTCGAGTGCGACCCGTCCCGGATCGAGCGGCGGGTCGAGCACCGGTACTGCGACGTGCGGGCCGGTTCGCTGGACGAGGCGCTGCGGCTCGCCGAGGAGGCCAGGGCCCAGCGCCGGCCGCTGTCGATCGCGGTGCTGGGCAACGCCGCCGACATCGTCCCCGAACTGCTGCGGCGCGGCGCCCCGATCGACATCGTCACCGACCAGACCAGCGCGCACGACCCGCTCGCCTACCTGCCGCAGGGTGTCGCGTTCGAGGACATGGCCGCCGAGCGCGACAAGGACCGCGACGGGTTCATCGCCAAGGCCCGCGCCTCGATGGCCGTCCACGTGGAGGCCATGGTCGGCTTCCAGGACGCGGGCGCCGAGGTGTTCGACTACGGCAACTCCATCCGGGGCGAGGCGCAGCTCGCCGGGTACACGCGCGCGTTCGAGTTCCCCGGGTTCGTGCCCGCCTACATCCGGCCGCTGTTCTGCGAGGGCAAGGGGCCGTTCCGGTGGGCGGCGCTGTCGGGCGACCCGAGGGACATCGCCCGCACCGACCAGGCGATCCTCGACCTGTTCCCCGACAACGAGCCGCTGACCCGGTGGATCCGGATGGCGAAGGAGAAGGTCCACTTCCAGGGCCTGCCGTCGCGGATCTGCTGGCTCGGCTACGGCGAGCGGGACAAGGCGGGCGAGGTGTTCAACGACCTGGTCGCGCGCGGCGAGATCAGCGCGCCGATCGTGCTCGGCCGCGACCACCTCGACTGCGGCTCGGTCGCCAGTCCGTACCGGGAGACCGAGGGCATGAAGGACGGATCGGACGCGATCGCCGACTGGCCGCTGCTGAACGCCATGCTCAACACCTCCTCCGGCGCGACGTGGGTGTCCCTCCACCACGGCGGCGGGGTCGGCATCGGCCGCTCCATCCACGCCGGGCAGGTCTGCGTCGCCGACGGCACGGCCCTCGCCGGGGAGAAGCTCCGGCGCGTCCTGACCAACGACCCCGGCACCGGCGTCATGCGGCACGTCGACGCCGGCTACGAGCGGGCCGCCGAGGTCGCCGACGAGCGCGGGGTGCGCATCCCCATGCGGTCATGAGCTTCGAGGAGATGTGGGCGGAGCTGCTGCCGGTCGGGCGGGACGCCGCGACCGGCGGCTACCACCGGTTCGCGTGGACGCCGCCGGAGCTGGAGTGCCGCGCCTGGTTCGCCGACGAGGCGCGCCGCCGCGACCTCGAAACCGAGCACGACCCCAACGGGAACATGGTCGCCTGGTGGTACCCGGAGGACGGGTCCCGCACGGGCGCCGTCCTGACCGGCAGCCACCTCGACTCCGTGCCCGGCGGGGGAGCGTTCGACGGGCCGCTCGGCATCGTGTCGGCGTTCGCGGCGGTCGACCGGCTCCGCGAGCGCGGCGTCCGGCCCGCGCGGCCGATCGGGATCGGGGCGTTCGCCGAGGAGGAGGGCGCCCGGTTCGGGGTGGCGTGCCTCGGCTCCCGGCTGCTGGCCGGGGCGATCGACCCGGCCCGGGCGCGCGGCCTCACCGACGCGGACGGGCACACGTTCGCCGAGGTCGTGCACAACGCCGGGCTCGACCCGCACGCGATCGGCCCGGACGAGGACCTGCTCGGCCGGATCGCCTGCTTCGTCGAGCTCCACGTCGAGCAGGGCCGGGCGCTGGAGGAACCGGTCGGCGTGGCCGCCGCGATCGTGCCGCACGGCCGGTGGCGGTTCGACTTCGCGGGCGAGGGCAACCACGCCGGGACGACGGGGCTGCCCGACCGGCGCGACCCGATGCTGCCGTTCGCGCAGATGGTCATCGCCGCGCGGGAGGCCGCCGAGCGCAACGGGACCGTCGCGACGGTCGGGAAGGTCAGGGTCGAGCCGAACGGCGTCAACGCGATCCCGTCGGCGGTCACCGCCTGGCTGGACGCCCGGGGCCCCGCCGACGACGCCGTCCGCCGGACCGTGCTGGAGATCGACGAGGCCGCGCGGGTCGCGGCGCGCCCGCACCGGGTGAGCGTCGACCTCGCGGAGGAGTCCTACACCGAGATCGTCGACTTCGACCTGGCGCTGCGCGACCGTGTCCGCGCGGCGCTCGGGGGCGTCCCCGTCCTGCCGACCGGCGCGGGCCACGACGCGGGCGTCCTGTCGGCGCGGCTGCCGACCGCGATGCTGTTCGTGCGGAACCCGACCGGGGTGTCGCACGCGCCCGAGGAGTTCGCCGAGCCGGCCGACCGCCTGGCCGGAGTCGAGGCCCTCGCCGCGGTACTGGACGACCTGGCGCGCGGGTAGGGAGACCGGTATGCAGTGGCATGCCCAGTTCGCCTGGCTAGGCGACGGCGTCGCGGCCGACGTGCTCATCGAGTCCGACGGCGAGCGGATCGCCGGCATCACCCCCCGGGTCCCGGCGCCGGCGGGCGTCCGGCACCTGCCCGGCCTGACCCTGCCGGGCCTCGCCAACGCCCACTCCCACGCGTTCCACCGGGCGCTGCGCTCCCGCGTCCAGGCGCACTCCGGGACGTTCTGGACGTGGCGCGAGCAGATGTACCAGGTCGCCGACCGGCTCGACCCGGGCTCCTACCGCGCGCTCGCGACCGCGGTGTTCGCCGAGATGGCCCTCGCGGGGATCAGCTGCGTCGGCGAGTTCCACTACCTGCACCACCGGCCGGGCGGCGCCCCGTACGGGGAGCCGAACGCGATGGGCGAGGCGCTGATCGCCGCCGCGTCCGACGCGGGCATCCGCATCACCCTCCTCGACACCTGCTACCTGACCGGCGGTATCGGCCGGCCGCTCGCCGGGCCTCAGCTGCGGTTCGGGGACGGCACCGCCGGGAACTGGGCGCGGCGCGTCGACAGCCTGCACGAGCAGACCGGCAAGGCGGAACGGCGCCACGCCCGCGTCGGCGCCGCGATCCACTCCGTCCGGGCCGTGCCGCGCGAGCAGCTGCGCGCCGTCGCCGCGTGGGCGCGGGAGCACCGCGCGCCGCTGCACGTCCACCTGTCCGAGCAGCCCGCCGAGAACCAGGACTGCCTGGACGCCTACGGCATGACGCCGACCCGCCTGCTGGCCGAGGCCGGGGCGCTCGGCGCGCTCACCACGGCCGTGCACGCGACGCACCTCTCCGAGGACGACATCGGCCTGCTCGGGACGACGATGACCGGCGTGTGCATGTGCGCGACCACCGAGCGGGACCTCGCCGACGGCATCGGCCCCGCCCGCGACCTGGCGGACGCCGGCTCCCCGATCTGCCTCGGCTCCGACCAGCACGCCGTCGTCGACCTGTTCGAGGAGGCCCGCGCGGTCGAGCTGGACGAGCGGCTCCGCACCCGCGCCCGGGGCCACTGGACGGCCGGGGAACTGCTCGCCGCCGCCACGTCCAACGGCCACTACGGCCTCGGCTGGCCCGAGGCGGGACGGCTGGAGCCCGGCGCCTACGCCGACCTCGTCACCGTCGCCCTCGACTCGGTCCGCACCGCCGGCGCGGGCCCGGACCACGCCGCCGAGGCCGCCGTGTTCGCCGCCACCGCCGCGGACGTGCGGCACGTCGTCGTCTCCGGCCGCCAGGTCGTCCAGGACGGCCGGCACCTGCTGGTCGACGACGTCCCCGCCGCGCTGGCCCGCTCCATCGCCGCCGTCACCGCCGACCCGCCCCGTGAGATCCTGCGCCGATGAGCACGGTCATCACCAACATCGGAGAGCTCGTCACCAACGACCCCGCCGCGGGCGGCGGCCTGGCCGTCGTCCGCGACGCCGCGCTGGTGATCGAGGACGGCGCGGTCGCGTGGACGGGCCCGGCGTCCGCCGCCCCCGCCGCGGACGAGTCGTTCGACGCCGCCGGGCGGGCGGTGCTGCCCGGCTTCGTGGACTCCCACGCCCACCTGGTCTTCGCCGGCGAGCGCGCCGAGGAGTTCGCCGCCCGGATGAGCGGCGAGAAGTACGCCGCGGGCGGCATCCGCACGACCGTCGAGCGCACCCGCGCCGCGTCCGACGACGACCTGCGCGCCAACGTGCGCCGCCTCGTGCACGAGATGGCCCGGCAGGGCGTGACGACGGTCGAGTGCAAGTCCGGCTACGGCCTCACGGTCGACCAGGAGGCGCGCGCCGTCCGCATCGCCGCCGAGTACGCCGACGAGGTCACCTACCTGGGCGCCCACGTCGTCCCCGCCGAGTACGCGGGCGACGCCGCCGGATACGCGCACCTCGCCGCCACCGACATGCTCGCCGCCTGCGCCCCGCACGCCCGCTGGGTGGACGTCTTCTGCGAGGAGGGCGCCTTCGACGCCGACCAGGCCCGGGAGGTCCTCACGGCGGGCGTCAAGGCGGGCCTGTCGCCGCGCCTCCACGCGAACCAGCTCACGCAGGGGCCCGCCGTGCGGCTCGCGGTCGAGCTGGAGGCCGCGTCCGCCGACCACTGCACGTTCCTCGGCGACGCCGACGTGGACGCTCTGGCGTCGTCCCGGACGGTCGCGACGCTCCTGCCCGGCGTCGAGTTCTCCACCCGCCAGCCCTACCCGGACGCCCGCCGCCTCCTGGACGCCGGAGCCACCGTCGCCCTCGCCACCGACTGCAACCCCGGGTCCTGCTACAGCTCCAGCATGGCGTTCTGCATCGCCGTGGCCGTCCGGGACATGCGCATGACGCCCGCCGAGGCCGTCTGGTCGGCGACCGCGGGCGGCGCCCGCGCGCTGCGCCGCACCGACGTGGGGCACCTGTCACCGGGCGCCCGCGCCGACGTCCACGTCCTGGACGCCCCGTCCCACATCCACCTCGCCTACCGGCCGGGCGTGCCTCTGACGCACGCCGTGTGGAAGCACGGGCGCCGGGTAAAGGGCCTCCTGTAGTCGACTGTGGAGGCCCCTAGATGGCGGAGTTCCTGACGGACATCAAGACCCTGCGCGAACGTGCTCGGCAGGAGATCGACAAAGGCCCGATCACCGAGGCGTACGGCGCGGACGTCGAGCGCGTGATCCAGGTCTGCAACGAGGCCCTGGCCACGGAGATCGTGTGCGTGCTGCGGTACAAGCGGCACTACTACACGGCCACCGGGATCCACGCCGAGACCGTCGCGAGCGAGTTCCTCCAGCACGCGGCCGAGGAGCAGCAGCACGCCGACATGCTGGCCGAGCGGATCGTCCAGCTCGGCGGCGAGCCCGACTTCTCCCCGGACACCCTCACCACCCGCGCCCACGCCGAGTACAACGCCAGCCTCGACCTCGTCGAGATGCTCAAGGAGGACCTGGTGGCGGAGCGGATCGCCATCGCGTCCTACACCGAGATCATCCAGTGGCTCGGCGACGGCGACCCCACCACCAAGCGCGTCTTCGAGCAGATCCTCGCGCAGGAGGAGGAGCACGCCGACGACCTGCGCGGCTTCCTGGAGCGCTTCCCGAAGTCCTAGCCGGGCAGATAGCGCCGGGCGGCCCTCACCAGAGGGGTCCGCCCGGCGCTGACGTAGTCGGTCGAGACGATCTCGGCGACGAAGAGGGTGTGGTCGCCCGCCTCGACGATCTGGCGGGTCTCGCACTCCAGGGCCGAGACGCCCGTGTCGGGGACGAGGGCGCCGGAGTGCTCCCCGCGGTGGTGGGGCTCGCTCGCCAGCAGGATGCGGGCGCTCGGCCGCCCCTCGGAGGCGAACCGGCCGGCCAGGGCGCGCTGGGACGCGGACAGGATCGTCGCCGCCCAGCGCGGGCGCCGGCGCAGCACCTCGGTGAGGTAGGACGAGGACGCCACGCTCGCCAGCACCAGCGGGGGATCCAGCGACACCGACATGAACGAGGTGATCGTGGTGCCGAGGTCGTCCCGGCCGTCGCGGACGGTCAGCACGACCACTCCGGTGGCGAAGCCCGCGACGGCCTCGACGAAGTCGGCGCTCAGCGGATCTCCCAGGCTCCGGGCAGGGTGAGCGGGCCCGCGGAGGGCAGGCCGAGGCGCGCGGCGACCCCGCCGAGGGAGCCCCACCCGTCGAAGCGCGCGGACGCGGCGGTGCGGTCCTCGCTGGACTCCGGCGGGCGCAGCCGCTCCAGCGGCGAGGTGTGCGGGTAGATGCGGACCGGCGCGTCGGAGGCCATGCCCGCCTTCTTTCGGGCGAGGTCCAGGGCCAGGTCGATGCCGCCGAGCTCGTCGACGAGGCCGCGCTCGCGCGCGTCCGCGCCCGTCCAGACCCGGCCCCGGGCCAGTTCGTGGACGCGGTCGCGGGACAGGTCGCGGCCCTCGGCGACCTTCGCGGTGAAGTCGTCGTAGATCCTGTCGAGGGAGGCGTTGACGCGCTCCCACTCGGAGTCGCTGAAGTCCTTGGTGGCGCTGAACATGCGGGCGTGGTCGCCGTCGGCGACCGAGCCGAGGCCGACGCCGACCCGCTCCAGCAGGTCGTTCACCACGGCCTTGCCGACCACGACGCCGATCGAGCCGGTGATGGTGCCGGGCTGCGCGACGATCGTGTCGGCGGCCATCGAGACGTAGTAGCCGCCGGACGCGGCGACGTTGCCCATGGAGACGATCACGGGCTTGCCGGCGCGGCGGGCGAGGACGACCTCGCGCCAGATCGAGTCGGAGGCGACGGCGGAGCCGCCCGGGCTGTTGACGCGGAACACGATCGCCTTGACCCGGTCGTCCTTCACGGCGGCGCGGAACGCGGCCCCGATCGTGTCCGAGCCCATCGCGGGCCCGGAGTTCGGGAGCGGGCCGCCCCGGCCGCTGCGGCCGAGCCGGATCGGGCCCTGCCCGTTGACGAACGCGACGACGTCCTGCCTGCCGGGCTGCGGGAGGCGGTTCGCCAGTCCGTGCGCGCGGTTGTAGCGGGAGACGTAGCGCAGTTGCGCCTCCTGGCCGAACTCCTCGCGCAGGGCGCCGTAGATCTCGTCGCGGTAGGCGAGGCCGTCGACGAGGCCCTCCTCCAGCGCCTCGGCGGCCAGCAGCGGCCCGCGGTCGGTGAGCTCGCGGACCTTCTCCTCCGGCAGGCCGCGCGACCCGGCGATCCCGGCGGTGATCTGCTCGCCGAGCGAGGTGACGAGGCGCTGCGACGACTCCTCGTGCTCGGGCGTGTAGGTCTTCTCCATGAACGTGTTCGCCATGGTCTTGTACTCGTAGCGCTTGGCGAACCGCGGCCGGACGCCCGCCTTCTCCAGCGCGCCGGCGAAGAACGGCTCCTCGATCGCGATGCCGGTGAGCCCCACCTCGCCGGTGGGCTGCAGGTAGACCTTGTCGAACCCGGTGGCCAGGTAGAACGGGACGGTGCCGCGGCCTCCCTCGCCGAACGTCTCGGCCCAGGCGACGGTGTGCTTGCCCGCGTCCCGCAGGCCCTGCACCGCCTCGCGCAGCTCCTGGGCGAGCGCCAGCCCGACGGTGCCGCTGACCTTCACGACGAGGGCGCGCACCCGGCTGTCGGAGCGGGCGCGGCGCAACCCGTCCAGGACGTCCCGCAGGCCCGGCCGGCGCATGGACAGGAACGCCGAGACGGGGTCGGCCGGCGCGGTCTCGACGATGCCCTCGGTGAGGTCGAGTTCGAGGATCAGCGGGGCCGTCCGCCGGTCGCGGGCCTGTTTGATCACGTTGACGACTGTGCCGGGATCCACCATGGCCCCAGCCTATGCGTTCGCCGCGCGCCGTTCCCGCGCCCCGGCCGGGCCCGCGCCGGGCGACGGGTCAGCGCGCGAACGCCTTGTTGGGGATCACGCTGGCCGACGCCTGGGCGACCGGGCGGCCGCGCCCGTCGGCGACCACGGCGTTGGAGACCATGCGGGTGGCGCCGGGGTGCACGCACGTCCCGGTCACCGTGTAGGCCTCGCCCGCCCGGACGCCGCGCAGGTAGTCGACGTTCAGGTTGAGCGTGAGCATCGGCATGAAGCGCTCGCAGGTGCTGCTCGCCGCGAGGCAGACCGCGTTGTCGAGGATCATCGCGATGTAGCCGCCGTGCACGGTGCCGCCGGGGTTGCAGAGCCGCTCGCCCGGCGTCCACGCGAGGGAGACCCGGCCCGGTTCGGCGGAGGCGACGTCCTGCCCGATGTAGTCGTTGATGTCGGAGATCTGCGGGAACCGGCCATCCGCCATCGCCTGGATCAGCTCGGCGCCCGACAGGGTGTTCCACAGGTCGGCGGCCTCCTGGAGGGCCCCGGCTTCCTGAGGGTCCTCCTGAGAGGCCTTCCATAGGGCCTGCGGGGTCGCCTCGACGCTCAACTCGCACTCCCTGATCACGGTGACCTCCGAATGGTATTCGGCGAGGCGGGTGAGGGCACTGTGCCCTTCGTCACGAGTCCGCGGCGCTATCGTCGGACGCATGGGAGACGGCGACGGCTGGGCCAGTTGCGGCCTGGGGCACACGCACTGGGGGCGGTTCGGCGCCGCGGGCCTGCTGGCCTACCACCGCGACTCCTCCGGTCAGGTGTGGGTGCTGCTCCAGCAGCGCGCGTGGTGGGGGCTCGGCGGCGGGACGTGGGGCATGTTCGGCGGCGCGCTGCACAGCCACGAGGACGTCGTCACCGGCGCGCTGCGCGAGACGTCCGAGGAGTGCACGCTCGACACGGGAACCGTCCGCGTCCACGGGACGAGCGTGGAGGACCACGGCGGATGGTCGTTCACCTCCGTCGTGGGCTCGCTGTCGGAGCGCGCGCGGGTGCTGCCCGCGTCGCGCGAGACGCGCAGGGCCGAATGGGTGCGCGCGGAGGAGGTCACCGACCGCAAGCTGTTCGAGCCGTTCGCGCGTTGCTGGCCCCGCGTGCAGGAAGCGATGCGGGGGGTCGTCCTCGTCGTGGACGCGGCGAACGTCGTGGGCGCCCGCGCCGACGGCTGGTGGAAGGACAGGGCGGGCGCGAACGCGCGGCTCCGCGACGACCTGAAACGCCTGGACGGCGGCGTGCACGGCCTGCCGGACGGCCTCTACCCCTACGACCGCTGCTTCCCGGAGGTCGTCCTCGTCGTCGAGGGCGCGGCGCGGAGCGTCGCCGACGAGCCGGTCGACGGCCTGCGGGTCGTGGCCGCGCCCGGCAGCGGCGACGACACGATCGTCGACCTCGTCCGGCAGGGCGACCCGGGCAAGGCCCACCTGGTGGTGACGGCCGACCGGGAGCTGCGCGCCCGCTGCGCGGAGGCGGGCGCCGCCGTCACCGGTCCCCGCTGGCTGCTCGAACGCCTCTAGATCCTCACGCGGGCTCAGTTCTCCACGCGGTGGCCGGCGCCGCGCAGCGCCTCCGCCGCCTGCCCCGACCGGTGCTCCGGGACGAGCACGAGGTCGGAGTGGTAGGTCGAGGCGACGAAGACGGGCACCCCGGCCTCGGCCAGCGGCCCCACGATCCCGGCGAGCACGCCGGGCAGGTCGAGGCCGTGCGCCGTGTCGCCGTAGAAGCCGACCCACCGCTCCGTCTCGGCGAACGGTGAGGCGTCCCGGATCACGGTGAGGCCCTCGGGGGCGCGTACGAGCGCGACCCACTCGTCGTCCTCTGGGAGCGTCGCGTGCGGAAGGTGCTCCACCATGAACTGACCGGGGACGATGTGCAGGCGCATCCCCTCACCCTATTCAGGGACGAGCCACACCGCCCCCAGGGGTGGGACGCGCATCTCCGCGGACGCGGGCAGCCCGTGCCACGGCTCCGGCGCGGCCTCGACCCGGCCGAGGTTGCCGACGCCGCTGCCGCCGTACTCGTAGGCGTCGGTGTTGACGAGCTCGCGCCATCGGCCCGCCCGCGGGAGGCCCACCCGGTAGTTCTCGTGCGGGTTCCCGGCGAAGTTGACGACGCACGCGACGACGGGCGGTTCGGCGCCGTCCGGGGCCGTCCCGTAGCGCAGGTAGGACAGGGTGTTGCCGCCCGCGTCGTTGCCGTCGATCCAGCGGAACCCGTCGTGGTCGCTGTCGCGCGTCCACAGCGCGGGCTCGTCCTTGTAGGCGTGGTTCAGGTCGCGGACGAGCTTCTGCAGCCCCAGGTGGTTGGCCCCCTCGGCGGCGTTGTCCAGCAGCCACCAGTCCAGCGGGCGCTCCTCCGCCCATTCGGCGCCCTGCCCGAACTCCTGCCCCATGAACAGCAGCTGCTTGCCGGGATGCGACCACATGTAGGCGAGCAGCGCCCGCAGCCCGGCGAACTGCTGCCAGGAGTCGCCCGGCATCTTGCTCAGCAGCGAGCCCTTGCCGTGGACGACCTCGTCGTGCGACAGCGGCAGGACGTAGTTCTCCGAGAACGCGTACACCAGCGAGAACGTGATCTCGTTGTGGTGGTAGTTCCGGAACACCGGCTCGTGGCGCAGGTATTCGAGCGTGTCGTGCATCCAGCCCATGTTCCACTTGAACCCGAACCCGAGCCCGCCGAGATGGGTCGGACGGGACACCCCGGGCCACGCCGTCGACTCCTCCGCGATCGTCATGACGCCGGGGTTGCGCTTGTAGACCGTCGCGTTCATCTCCTGGAGGAACGAGATGGCCTCCAGGTTCTCCCGCCCGCCGTAGATGTTGGGCGTCCACTCGCCCTCGTTGCGCGAGTAGTCGAGATACAGCATCGAGGCGACGGCGTCCACGCGCAGCCCGTCGATGTGGAACTCCTCCAGCCAGAACGACGCGTTCGCCACCAGGAAGTTGCGGACCTCGGCGCGGCCGAAGTTGAACACGAGCGTCCCCCAGTCGGGGTGCTCGCCCCGCTGCGGATCGTCGTGCTCGTAGAGGGCGGTGCCGTCGAACCGGGCCAGCGCCCACTCGTCCTTGGGGAAGTGGGCGGGCACCCAGTCCATGATGACGCCGATACCGGCCTGGTGGAGGCGGTCGATGAGGTAGCGGAAGTCGTCGGGGTCGCCGAACCGCGCCGTGGGCGCGTAGTAGGACGTCACCTGGTAGCCCCAGGATGGGCCGTAGGGGTGCTCGGTGACCGGCAGCAGCTCCACGTGCGTGAAGCCCATGTCGCTGACGTACCGCGTCAGCTCCTCCGCCAGTTCCCGGTAGCCGAGCCCGGGACGCCACGACCCGAGGTGCACCTCGTAGGCGCTCATGGGTTCGTGCAGCCAGTCGTGCTCCTTGCGCGAGTCCATCCACGCGCCGTCCTCCCACTCGTAGGAGGAGGTGAAGACGCGGGACGCCGTCGCGGGCGGGCACTCGGTGGCCTGCGCCATCGGGTCGGCCTTGGCGCGCCACACGCCGTCCGCCCCGAGGATCTCGTACTTGTAGCGCGTGCCGTCGCCGACGCCCGGGACGAACAGCTCCCAGATGCCGGTGGAGCCGAGCGACCGCATCGGGTACGCGCGGCCGTCCCAGTGGTTGAAGTCGCCGACCACCCGCACGCCCCGCGCCGTCGGCGCCCACACCGCGAAGCCCGTCCCGGTCACGGTGCCGAGCGCGGAGGCGTAGGAGCGGACGCGGGCGCCGAGCGCGCGCCACAGCTCCTCGTGCCGCCCCTCGCCGATCAGGTGCAGGTCGAGCTCGCCGAGCGTCGGCAGGTGCCGGTAGGGGTCGTCCTGGATCGTCTCGATCCCGTCGCCGTAGGTGACGGCGAGCCGGTAGTCGGGGACGGCGAGGGGCGCCCGGTCCTTCTCGGGGCCCGCGAGCGACGAGCCGGCGGGCAGCGTCCCGGCGAACAGCCCCTGGTGGAAGTGCCGCAGGGGGTGCCGGTCGCCGTTCGGCAGGACGACCTCGACCTTCTCGGCGAGCGGGCGCAACGCCCGCACCGTCACCCCGTCCCGGCCGGGATGCGCCCCGAGGACACCGTGCGGATCATGGTGGTCGCCGCCGACGAGCCGATCGATCTCCGCGCGCGTCACCCGTGCCATGGCGTCATGGTCTCCCGTCACTGAGCGGTTTACCCCATGAGGTTGCCCCGAGAACCGGCGCTCTCACATGACGGGCCGACCTGTTTTCGCGAATCCGGCATTCCGGTGCGGATGTTGCGGCCGCACGGACGACACGACTCTTCGTCGTGGGGTCGCGTCGAATGTGTCGTCCGTGCGGCCACGTCTACCTCGCCCCAGGGGTGACCCCGACCCCACCGCCCAGGGCTCCATTCCTGTGTCACCTCAGCGCCACAGGTACCTTCCGTACCGGAATGTCCCAGCCCGGTCCGCCCCCGCGCGCGGACCGGGCCGCTTCGAATCCCCTGTCTCCCGTCACCGGTCTCCGGACTCCCCGCGCGTCTGGTCGAGCAGCATCCGCCGGAGCCCCTCCGAGTCGTCCGCGGCCACCGTCATCGCACATCCCGCCTGGAGTTGGGCATCGGTGAGGTCGCCGCTGCGGGTCGCGTACCAGCGCCCCGCGTCGCTGCGCCACACCTGCCAACCCGGATGCTCTCCCTCGATGGCCGCCTTCAGATCCTCGAAGTCGCCCATCAAGGTCGTCCCTTCCCCGAGGCCGCTCTTCTGTATACAAAAGTCTTACTCGGCCTGAGAGGTGTCAAGCTGTCCGTAAGCGGACCGTGCCCCCGCGGATAGCGCCTGGAAGGTATGGATGACGGGAGGGGCGAGCAGGATCGAACGCGGCGTCGAACGCTGTTCGAACATGGCCGCGGGTTGGAGGCCGGGGGGCGCGCCCGAGGAGAGGGAGGTGACGCCGGTGCCGGACCGTCCCGCCTACCTGCGCATCGCCGACACCCTGCGAGAAGGGATCCGGGACGGCAGTCTCCCGCCGGGGACGCGGCTGCCGACCCTCGCCGAGCTGTGCGGCCTTCACGGCGTCTCCGAGATCGTCGTGCGGCAGGCCGTCGCGCTGCTGCGCGGCGAGGGCCTGGTGGAGACCCGCCGCGGCGGCGGCACGCTCGTCCGGGCCGTCCCGCCGGCCCGCCGCGTGGCGATGGAGCGCTACCGCGCGGTGGCCGAGCCGACGGCGGTCCCCGAGACCACGTTCACCCGCGACCAGAAGATCACCTGGGAGAAGTACCGGCTGGACCGGGAGTTCTCCCGCGTCAGGGCCGACGACGACCTCGGCGCGCTGTTCGAGCTGCCCTCCGGCACCGAGCTGCTGCGCCGCCGGTTCGTCTTCTACGCGCGCGACGAGCCGCAGCAGATCTCCGTCAACTACCTGCCGTGGGACGTGGTCGGCGACACGCCCGTCGCCGACCCGGCGCGCGAGCCCTGGCCCGGCGGGACGCTCGCGCAGCTGGCCTACCTCGGGCACCCGCCGATCCGGGTCGAGGAGGCCGTCCGGTCCCGGATGCCGACGCCCGAGGAGGCCGAGACCCTGAACATGACGGGCGGGGTGCCGGTGCTCGCCATCACCCGCCGCCTGCTGTCGCGCGCCGGCGTCATGGAGGTCTGCCGCGAGATCGTGCTGCCCGCCGACCGGGTCGTCCTCGACTACGCCATCGACCTGTGACGGCGGCCCGTCCCGGTCCGGTCAGCCCGCGAGCCGGGCCAGGGACCGCAGCGGGACGGGCAGCCACGACGGCCGGTTCCGCGCCTCGTACCGGATCTCGTAGACGGCCTTGTCGAACTCGAAGGCCCGCACCAGCGTCTCGTGCGCCGCCGGGTCGGGTCCGCCCGCGGCCGCGTAGCCGGCGCAGAACGCCGCCCGGTTCCGTTCGGCCCACGCCTGGGCGCGCAGTTCCAGCGCTTCCGCCGCCTGCGGCGGGACGTCGCCTTCCCGGGCCAGCAGGAAGCGCGCGGCGTACTCGAACGAGCGGAGCATCCCGGCGACGTCGCGCAGCGGGTGGGCGGAGGCCCGGCGCTCGGCGGGCGTGCGGGCCGGCTCGCCCTCGAAGTCCAGCAGCGTCCAGCCGGAGTCGGTGCGCAGGACCTGGCCGAGGTGGTAGTCGCCGTGCACGCGCTGGAACGGCAGCGGGGCCGCCTCGGAGGCGACGCGGTCGAACACCGCGCGGATCGCGGGCGCGTAGGGGCGGAGCTGCGGGACGGCGGCGCTGACCTGGTCGAGCTGCTCGTGCATCCCGAAGACGATCTTTCGCAGGTTCTCGGGCGGCGCCTGCACCACCCCGAACGCGACGGCGAGGTCGCGGTGCACCTCGGCGGTGGCCGCGCCGAGCCGTTCGGCCTCGGCGGCGAAGTCGCCGCCGGCGGCTCCGGCGTCGTCGGCGGTGAACGCGGGCGTGCCCGGCGCCGCGGGCTGGGCGAACCAGTCGCGGACGCTGGTGAGCGCGAGCTGCCAGCCGTCCGTCGCGGTGCGCAGGAACTCCGACAGCAGCGCGAGCGTGACCGGCTCGTCCCCGCCGGGGTCCGTGCCGCTCGAAGGATTCCCCAGCGCGCCCGGTTCCAGCTCGATCCAGCCGTGCACGCTCGGGACGTGCTCGCAGCCCCGCCGGGAGAGGGCGAGGTTGACCTCCAGGTCGGGGCTGACGCCGGGGGACAGGCGGCGGAACAGCTTGCAGATGTAGGCGTCGCCGAAGATCAGCGAGGTGTTGCTCTGCTCCCCCGGGATCGGCACGCCGTCCAGGTCCGTGCGCACGCCGGTGCCGGGAGCGCGGCGGAAGGTCAGCGGTCCGACCGTCCGCTCGTCCGCCATGAGGCCGAGCAGCGGGCGCGTCAGCTCCGCGTCGTGGGCGGCGTCGTAGACGTACCCGGTGATGCCCTGCTCCGGGCCCTCCAGTCGTCCCATCACGACCGGCGCCAGATGCTCGGGCAGGTCTCGGCGGGCGCCGAGGAGGAGCTGGTAGTGGTCGGTGGTGTCGTCCTGGCGGACGTCGAGTATGAGGTGGTGCAGGGCGGGGTCGCCGGTTCTGAGCTCGGTGGCGGTGCCGATGGTGAGGTCGTGGATGGGGCCGTCTTTGCCGCCGAACCACCGCTGCCGGGGCAGCCAGCCGGCCAGGAGCCGGACGAGCGAGGTGTCGGTCGGCGGAGCGGACGGCGCCACGGTCACATCACTCCCTCTCCCGGCTCCTGTCCGTCCGGCGGCGGCGGGAGCAGGAACCAGTAGAAACCATGCCCGGGAAGGGTCAGCAGGTAGGGCAGGTCGCCGATGGCCGGGAACTGGACGCCGCCCATGCACTCGATCGGGGACGAGCCCCGGAAACGCCGCAGGTCCAGTTCCACGGGCTGGGGGAACCGGGACAGGTTGTTCACGCAGAGGACCGTGCCCATGCCGCCCCACTGGTTGGCGTCCCCGCCGTTGATCTCGCGGGTGAAGGCGAGGACGGAGGGGTTGGAGGCGGAGAGTTCGACGTAGGAGCCGACGCCGAAGACGGGGTGGCGTTGGCGGATTTCG
>NZ_JBFAGB010000037.1:0-101532 GCF_040639875.1 Actinomadura sp. NPDC023710 | reverse complement strand
CCCGGCGGGGACCGCGCCTACACCGTGTGGCACGCGCAGGACTTCCAGAAGGCCGGGCGCTGGCACAGCGGGACGACCGCGAGCGTCGACCAGGCGAAGCCTGGCGACATCGTGTTCTTCGACTGGGGCGCCACCAACAGTGTCGGCGCGATCGACCATGTCGGCGTCGTCGAGAAGGTCCTCGGCGGCGGGCGGCTCCAGACGATCGAGGCCAACACCGATGACGCGGTGAAGCGCCGCGTCCGCGCGGCCGGCGTCATCGCCGGCTACGGACGGCCCGCTTACGACGACTGGACGGAGAACATGGTGAAGAACCTCCCGACGCTCGCCAGAGGAGCCACCGGGGAGGACGTGCAGACCGTGCAGGGTCTCCTGCTGGCGCGCAGCCACTCCGAGGTCTCGATCAACGGCATGTTCGACGCCACCACCGAGGCGGCCGTGAAGGCGGTCCAGCGATGGGGTCGCGTCGACGACGACGGGATCGTCGGCCCGATGACCTGGCCGGTCCTGCTGCGCGTGTAGAGCCCGATGAGTCCGGCGCCGGATGAGCCGGTGATGCGTCGTGCGAGGTCCGGCTGGGGCGCCGCGCGCCCCGGGTCAGCCCTTGTGGGGGATCTGCTGGACGGTCCCTCCGTCGATGACGAACTCGGATCCGGTGGCGAAGGACGACTCGTCGCTGGCGAGGAAGACGACGAAGGAGGCGACGTCCTCGGGCAGGCCGGGCCGTCCGAGGGGGATCGGGACCATGTCGTCGGGGATGCCCTCGGTGAGCGGCGTCCGGATCAGCCCGGGATGCAGCGAGTTGACTCGGACGCCGTGCGGGGCGAGCTCCACGGCGACCGACTTGGTCAGGCCCCGCAGCCCCCACTTCGAGGCCACGTAGCCGTGCGCCCAGGAGGTGCCGCGAAGGCCCTCGATGGAGGAGTTGTTGATGATCGAACCGCCCCCGGCGGCGATCAGCGCGTCGGTGGCCGCGCGGATGCCGAGGAACGGGCCGGTGAGGTTGACGTCGATGATCTGCCGCCACTTCTCCGGCTTGAAACGGTTGATGGCCGCGCCGTTGGCGATCCCCGCGTTGTTGAACAGCACGTTCAGCGCGCCGAACTCGGCGACGGTGGTCTCGACGGCGGCCGCCCAGTCGTCCTCGCTGGTCACGTCGAGGTGCACGTAGCGTCCCGCGTCGCCGAGCTCGTCCGCGACGGCCTTGCCCTCCTCGTCGAGGATGTCGCCGATGACGATCCTGGCGCCCTCGGCGGCCAGGGCCCGGGCACTGGCCGCGCCGATGCCGCGGGCCCCGCCGCTGATCAGAGCGGTCTTCCCGTCCACACGTCCCATGGTTGCCGTCCCTTCTGTCGGGGTGCCCTAGTCGGTCAGCGCCGCCGCGAAGACGCCGCGGGCGGTGGTGAAAGGCAGGTCGAGCGGCGTCCGCAGTCCCGGCGCCGCCGCGATGACGTCGGGGATCGCGTTGACGACGCGCCCGGCGCCCGCGGCGATGGCGGCGTAGTTGTGGTCTCCCTTGGCGCTGGTCGGGCAGACGTCGACGCGGTAGGACGGCTCACCGACGATCTCGACCCGGTAGGAGCCGCCGTCCTGCGCCGGCTGCGGCCAGTCCGGACGCAGGTCGCCGCGCAGCCGGGTCGTGTGGTCGATGACGAGGACCTCCTTGCCGCCGACGACGCCGCTGATCTGGAACCGGACGGCCGCCATCCCGCCCGCGGGGATGTGCCCGGCGGCCACGTCGAACGCCTCCGGCGCCGGCTCCTGCTCGAACCACTCGGTGATCTCGTCGAGCTCGAAACCGAACCCCCGGGCCAGCATCCGGAGGCTGACGCCCCACGACGCGGCCAGCGTCCCCGGTCGCAAAATCTTCGGCAGATCCCCCACCGGACGTCCGAAGCCCATGAAGTCGAGCATGACCGGGCCGCCGTCATAGGTCGCGTAGTCGGCGATCTCCGAGCAGCGCACCTGCTCCACCCGCTGGCAGGTGCTCGCGATCGCGAAGGGCAGCAGGTCGTTCACCCAGCCGGGGTCCACTCCGGTGACGAAGATGCTCGTCCCGCCCGCCCGGCAGGCGTCCTCGACGGGACGGATCATGCGGTCCGGCAGCAGCCCCCAGGGGTAGATCAGCGGCACCGGCGAGGAGGCGACGACGTTGCTGCCCGCGGCGAGGATCTTCCCGATGTCGGCCAGGGCGCCGGACAACCGGGTCTCGCCGATCGCGCAGTAGACGGTGCACTCCGGCCGCGCGGCGAGCGCCGCCTCCAGGTCGGCGGTGGCCGCGACCCCCGTGACCACGTCGAGCCCGGCGAGTTCGCCGGCGTCGCGCCCGACCTTCCCGGGACTCGACACGACCAGCCCGGCCAGTTCGAAGCGGGGATCCTCGATCAGCTGTGCCAGGGCGATGCGGCCGACGTTGCCGGTGGCCACGTGCAGGACGCGGATGGCCATGATGCTCCTCGACGGGTGAGAACGGTGCCGGCCGTCCAGTGGGCCCGGGGCGGCCGGGCGGCGGGATCGCCCCCTGCGGACGCCCGGCGCACCGCCCGGGACGTGCGCGTCGAGCGATCGGACGCGGGGGAGCGCAGGCCAGGGGCCCGATCAGCGTGCACCTGCAGTCCTCCCAGGGGGTGGGGCGAACGACCCCGGCCTTCTCGGCGGGCGTGGGCCTAGGTGGTAGAACGCGTTATCGAGCAACGGGCCAGTGGCCGTTCTCGGCGGTCACCGCGCCGCCCCGGCCAGTTGGCTGGACACATGTCCAGCATAAGGCTCGGTTCAGCGCCACCGCAATGGTGATCGTCGGCCGGTCAACGAGTCGGACACCTGTCCGGACACTCTTCCAGTTCTGCTGGAACGCGTTCTAGTATGGGGTCATCCGCATCCTCCGCCCGCCCGAAGACCGAGGAGATCCGCAGATGTCCCACCCGCCGGTGACACCTCCGGGCCGGTACGCCGACCTGACCCGCGGGGAACTCGCGGTCGTCGTACCCGAGCTGCTCCTGATCGGGCAGCTCATCGACCGCTCCGGGATGGCGTGGTGCATCTCCGCGTTCGGAAGGGAGGAGATGGCGCGGATCGCGATCGAGGAGTGGGCGGCGTCGAGCCCGATCTACACCAGGCGGATGCAGCGGGCGCTCGGCTACGCCCCCGACGAGCCCGGGAAGGGCGACGTCCCGACCATCTTCAAGGGCCTGCAGCTCGACATCGGCGCCCCACCGCAGTTCATGGACTTCCGCTACACCGTTCACGACCGGTGGCACGGCGAGTTCCACCTCGACCACTGCGGCGCCCTGATGGACGTGGAGCCGATGGGCGACGACTACGTCCGGTCCATGTGCCACGACATCGAGGACCCCACCTTCGACGCCACCGCGGTCGCGACCAACCCCAAGGCCCAGGTGCGGCCGATCCACCGGCCGCCGCGCCGGCCCGCCGACCGGCACCCCCACTGCGCGTGGACCGTGGTCATCGACGAGTCCCACCCGGACGCGGAGGGCATCCCCCTCCTCGCCGACAACGAGCGTTCCCGCGCCGCGACCCTCGAACTCGCACCGATCGACCCGTCGGACGACGGGCTCGCCGACTACTCCGGGCCCCTGCTCTCCGACCTGGACTTCGCGGCCTTCTCCCGTTCCGCGCTGTCCCGGATCGCCGACGAGGTCTGCCTCCAGATGCACCTGCTCAACCGGGCCTTCACGCTCTCAGTGGCCCGCCGGGCCGCCGGCGCCGAAGACCTGCTCCGCATCCGGCGCAAGCAGCTCGTCGGCATCGCCGGTGTCGCCGCCGAGAGGCTCGTCCGCGCCCTGGACCTGCCGCGCGACCCGGAGGGAGCGGCCCGTCTTCTCGCGGTGCACCCCCTCCTCAACCCCGCCGCCTACGTCGACGCCGACATCAACGGCGCGACCGTCGCCGTCCGTCCGTCCGCCGCGCATGAGGACGGCGCCTGGATCTCGCTCTGCGGCCCCGAATGGACGACCGCGCTCCAGGCCGCCGTCCGCGCCGCGGACGTCCATCTCGACGTCGAGGTGACCGGTCCCGGCGGCGGCGGATGGCAACTGACCGTCGTCCGCCGCGACGACCCGACCCCGGAGCCCGGCGAGGTGGCCGTCGTCCGCTTCAGCACCGGCACCGCCTTCGCCTTCCAGCCGCGCCGCCCCCTGCCGATCACCCCCGTCTGACGGGGTGATCACACCCGGCGCGGCCCGCCGGTGCGCAGGCCGGGGGCCAGCCAGCGGTTCAGGACGGCACGGACCTCGGCCTCGTCCCTCGGCGGCTCGCTCGGGTGCTGCAGCAGCGAGGTCAGCAGGCGCATGACGATCTCGGCGAGGCCGTCGAGGTCGTCCTCGCCCACACCGGCGGCCGCCCAGTCGACGGGGAAGCGCTGCAGCATCTCGGCGCCGTAGGCGATGGCATCCGCGGTGGTGGCCCCGCGGCCGAAGGCGGCGGAGTCCTCGAGCTGCAGCAGCAGGCTCAGCCGCGGCTCGTTCGGGATGGTCCGCACACAGAAGAGCATGCCCTCGACCACGGCCTCGGCCGGATCGCCGATGCCCTGGAGGTGGGCGATCAGCCGGTCGACGAACGACTCGGCGCCCTGGGCCGCGACCTCGCCGATGATGTCGCTGATGCGGCCGAAGTGGCGGTAGACGGTCTGCCGGGTCACACCGAGTTCGTTCGCGACGTCGGACAGGGTCGTCTTGGCGACGCCGTGCCTGTCGATGCAGCGGACGGTCGCGTCGACGATGCGCTGCCGGGCCTCGGCCTCTGATGCGGGAGGCCGGCCTCCCCAGCCGTGGTGCCCCATGGGCTTTAGGATCGCACAGGCTCCGCCGCCCCTCGCGGCACGCTCGCACGGAGCGCGGCCACGATCATTCCGGCGGCGGCGGCGGAGCACAGCGCGACGTACCACAGGCTGCCGGTCGGCGTGCCCTGCTCGGTGACGCCGTCGGTCGAGGCGAGGTACGCCGGCAGCGCGACGAGCCAGAAGACGATGTGGACGCCGAGGTAGAGCGCCGGATACGTCCGCGCGAACAGCGGCGACACCACCGGGGCGGCCCTGCCGGCGCGCCCCGCGCGCCAGGCGTCGGCGAGAAGGAGGAGGCCGGCGATCCAGACCGCGGCGAGCTCGGCGGCGAGGATGGCCTGCTGGACGCCGAGACGGCCCTCGAAGGCGCCGCTGGGGGCGCTGACGACGATCATCGCCAGGGGTGTCACGGCGCCGGCGACGACGGCGCGCGGGCCGATCTGCCGGCCGGCGAGCGCTCCACGGCCGTCCCTGTCACCGACCAGGCGGACGACGAGGTAGGTCATCGCGCCGAAGGAGACCGAGGCGAAGAGCAGCATGCTGTTCATCGGCACCGAGGCGAGCGCCGGTTGGTTGATCTTCGCGTTCGCGGTGTTCCACGCCCACCACCTCAGCTGGGGACCGAGCTGGTCGAAGACCTCGTAGAAGACCTGGCAGGCGAACGCGACCGCCACCGAGCCGACCAGCGGCCCCCGCCGTGCGAAGACGCCCAGGGCCCGGACGAGCTCGTAGGCGAGCTGGGAGATCGCGGGATAGAAGGCCACGATGTAGAGCGGCAACCGGTCGTACATGAACTGCACGGTGAACACGTTGTGGGAGAAGATGAACCCGACGTGGTCCTGCAGACCGAACCAGCCGGGGAAGTAAAGCGGCGGTTCGATCACGGCCAGGTAGACGACCGAGGCGAACCACAGCGAGATGTTGACCGGGTCGCCGTCGCGCCGCCACCGCCGCCACGCGTGGACCAGGGCGAACACCGCGCCGCCGACGATGAGCAGTTCGAGCACCGCCATGGTGCCGTCCGCAAGGTCGAACGGGTTGCGGAAGGTCACCACGGGATCGGCGTCGTGGCAGGAGAAACCGAGTTTCCCGGCGACGCGCTCGGCCGCCGGATCGCAGGTGTAACCCATGAGCCGCTCCCTGGCGTCAGGTGCCGACGAGGTCGTCACCGCGGGCCGGCGAGGCACCGCGAGGGCCGGTGTAACCGGTGAAGTCGATGCCGGGCGGATCCCGCCGGTCGTCGAACCCGTGGGGCACGACGGTGCGCCCGAGCCGTTGCCGCAGCCTGTAGCGCGCGATGCCGAACCAGAACCGCGGATCGGCGGCCATCTGCCCGAGTGACCTGTCGAGGTTGAACACCTGGGCGAACGTCCGTTCGACGTAGGCGTCCTCGCGGCTCGCGGCGGTGATGGCGTTGAAGACCGGCCAGCTCAGGCGCGAGGTGAGCGCGCGGCGCCAGGCGGCGGCGACTTCGGTCCCGGTCGCGAAGTCGTAGGCCTGGTCACGGGCCATGGCCAGCATCCAGGGCACCTGAAGGGACTTCTTCTGCCTGCCGAGGAAGTCGCGCGCGAAGGCGAGGTCGATGGCCTCACGCCTGCGCAGCACCTCGTCGAGGATGAGCGCGGAGCGGGCGGCGGAGCTCATCCCCTGGGCGTAGAAGGGGTTGAAGGCGCAGATCGAGTCACCGATGGACACCAGCCCGATCGGGGGCGCCTTCAGCAGGTCGAAGCGGCGCCACTTGTTGCCGGTCGCACGGGTCACGTGCACCGCGGAGGTCGGAGTGCAGGCACGGGCCGCCTGCGCGAACACCGGTGTCCGCACGCGGTCCAGAGCGGTCTCGAACGCTTCGACCTTGCGCGGCATCTGGATACCCCACGACCCCATGCACACGATGGCGCGCTCCCCCTCGATGGGGAAGAAGTTGCTGAGGAACTCGTGCTCGGCAGGGTGGTCCCCGTCGTCCTGCGTCGGAGTGATGACCAGGTGCTTCCACCACCACGTCTCCGGACGCCGCTCTGCCGGGGGCAGGTCGTACCAGCGCGAGGTATAGGTGACCTTGGCGTCGAGAGTCTTCTCCGGCGGCGCGGCCCACCCGTCCGCGCCGAGCCATTCCACGACCGAAGAGCCACGTCCCAGCGCGTCGACGACCAGATCGGCGGGCAGATGGCCGCTGTCGCACTCGACCCCCTCGACGCGACCACCCGTCGTGCGAAGCCCGGTGACGGTCACGCCCTCGCGGATCTCGACGGCCGGCAGCTCGCGAACCTTGTCGCGCAGAACCCGCTCGATCAGCACCCGGGAGCTGTACACCATCGTCATCGATCCCGTTTTGCGCGGGGCCCAGCCGTCGTTCTCGCAGTAGGCCGCGTCCATCGACGGCATCAGGTGCATCCCGCCGGCGGCGATCAGCGCCTCCTCGAACCCGGGAAAGATCTCACCGATCGCACGCCGGCCGGAGTTGAGAAGGAAGTGCGGGTGCTTGCTCTGCGGAACGCCCCGCCGGTGCTCGGCCCCCGGCGGCAGCCGATCCCGCTCCAGCACGACCACCTTCTCGAAATGCCTGGCGAGCACCCCCGCGGCGCACAGCCCCGCCACGCTCCCACCCAGCACCACAGCCGTCTCTCCCGGCATCTCCCCACCTCATCCATTCATACATCTAACGAGTGAATGTATGATGAGGGTGCGGCGAGGTCAACAGCCCCCTGCGGATCCGCCACCGGCGGACGGGCGATGCCCGGTGCCGGCGGACGAACCCCCGGCCACGGCCGAGTAAGTCGTCTACCTGCGGAAACACTGCACAGAGAGGAAAGGTGAGCAGGGCGAGTCCAGGAGGCCGGTGAGCGACATGTCCCGTCCCGACGAGGAGTCGGTGGAGGAGCGGCTGCTGGCTGTGGCGGGGAGGCTGCTCAGCGAACTGGGGTACGACGCGGTCACCAACGAGATGATCGCTGAAGCCGCCGGGGTCGACCTCGCGACGCTGGTCGAGCGTCATGGGGGCAAACGCGGTGTCTTCATGACGGTGCTGAAGCGAGTCCACAGGCGGCGCATCGAGCGGTTGCGCGCGGTGGAGGCGGTCTACACCCCGGATCTCGACGGCCTGTGGCGGCTTCTGGACGAGTACCTGGACCTCTGCCTGGACACCCCGGAACTGGGCGCCTTCTGGATGCAGCGCTGGCTGTCGGACGCGAGCGACATTCCACAGCTGGACGCCATGTTCGGCGGACCGGAACTCGGCCGGGTGATCGCGATGGTGCGCGGGGCCGTCGCCGACGACCTGGACGCCGGCATGGTCATGCGCACGCTCACCTGGACCATCCTCGCCTTCTCCCAGAAGGGCATCGTGGACACGGACGGAGTACGGCGGGAGCCCCGCGATCCGGAAACGCGGCAGAGGTTCCGCGCGCACCTCCACCAGCTCGCACGCCACCTCGTCGCCTGACCGACGGCGCAGGGCGCCGGCGCGCGCCCCCACCTCGGGCTCTCTGCCAGGACCGGCCCGAAGGTTCCGCAGGTTGAGATATCGGGAGATCGCGGGGCCGGGGCGCGGGTGACCGTTGTCGCCAGTATTGTGTGCGGGCTCGCGAATCGATCCTGGGGGCGGCCGGATGGACACGTCACTGAAGCCTGACGGGGACTCAGGGATGCGGCGCTGGCTGCTTCAGGGACTGCACCGGCCGGGGCACAAGCCGGGCCCGCACAAGAAGCAGCCGTCCCATCACGAGGACGCGCCGCACAGGCAGCACACCTGGTGGCAGGTCATGTGCCTGACCGGTGTCGACTACTTCTCCACCCTGGGCTACCAGCCGGGCATCGCCGCCTTGGCGGCCGGGGCGCTGAGCCCGATCGCCACCCTGCTGCTGGTGGCGCTGACCCTCTTCGGGGCTCTTCCGGTCTACCGGGCGGTGGCGGGGCAGAGCCCGCACGGGCTGGGGTCGTTGTCGATGCTGGAACGGCTGCTGCCCGGCTGGCGCGGCAAGCTCCTGGTGCTGTTCCTGCTCGGCTTCGTCGCCACCGCGTTCATCGTGACGATCACGCTGTCGGCCGCCGACGCCACCGCTCACCTGCTGCACAACCCGTTCGCGCCGGACGCCGTCGCGGGCTGGCAGATCCCGGTCACACTGGTGCTGATCGCGGCGCTGGGCGCGGTCTTCCTGGTGGGGTTCAGCGAGGCGATCTCGATCGCGGTCGTCCTGGTCGCGGTGTACCTGGTGCTGAACGTCGTCGTGGTGGGGACCGCCCTGGCCAAGGTGGCGTCCGACCCGGGTCTGGTCACCGACTGGAAGCACGCGCTGACCGCCGAGCACTCCAACCCGCTGGTCATGGTCGCCGTCTCGCTGTTCGTGATGCCCAAGCTCGCCCTCGGACTGTCGGGGTTCGAGACCGGGGTGGCCGTGATGCCCCTGGTCAAGGGTGACCTGAACCGGCGGATCCAGGGCGCCCGCAAGCTGCTGACCACGGCCGCGGTCATCATGAGCGTCTTCCTGGTCACCTCCAGCTTCGCCACCAGCGTGCTGATCCCCGAGAAGGAGTTCGAGGAGGGCGGGAAGGCCAACGGCCGAGCGCTGGCCTATCTCGCGCACGAGAACCTCGGGGACTGGTTCGGCAGCGCCTACGACCTCAGCACGGTCGCGATCCTGTGGTTCGCCGGCGCCTCCGCCATGGCCGGGCTGATCAACATCGTCCCCCGGTACCTGCCGCGCTACGGGATGGCACCGGACTGGACCCGCGCCACCCGCCCGATGGTCCTGATCTTCACCCTCGTCTCGTTCGCGATCACGCTGCTGTTCGGAGCCCAGGTCGAGACGCAGGGCGGCGCCTACGCCACCGGCGTCCTCGCGCTGATCCTGTCCGCCGCGGTCGCCGCGACGCTGGCCGCCTGGAAGCGCGGCCGCCGCCGCGTCGGCGCCGCCTTCGGCATCGTCACCCTGATCTTCACCTACGCCACGATCGCCAACATCATCGAACGGCCCGACGGCCTGGTGATCGCCGTGGTGTTCTGCGTGGCGATCGTCGTCACGTCGCTGATCTCCCGCGCCACCCGCTCCACCGAACTGCGCATCACCGACGTCGAGTTCGACGGGAAGGCCCGCGAGTTCCTCGACGAGCGCGGCGAGCTGCGGATCATCGCCAACGAGCCCGACGAGCGCGACCGCCAGGAGTACCTGGACAAGGCGCAGGAGGCCTGGGAGTTGCACCGCCTGCGCGCCGAGGAGGGGCTGCTGTTCCTCGAACTCACCGTGTCCGACGCGTCCGAGTTCGAGTCCACCGTGCGCGTCACGGGCGAGGACCGGCACGGGTACCGCATCCTGCGCACCGAGACCCCGAGCATCCCCAACGCGATCGCGGCGATCCTGCTCCACATCCAGCATGAGACGGGCAAGCAGCCGCACGTCTACTTCCACTGGGCCGAAGGCAACCCGATCGGCGCCCTGCTGCGCTACCTGGTCTTCGGCGGCGGCGACGTCCCGCCCCTCACCCGCGAGATCCTCCGCCAGGCCGAACCCGACATCGAACAGCGCCCCGTCGTCCACGTCGGCTGACTTCGGACACCGGACCGCCTGACTGGCGGCAACGCGCGCCGGCGAGCCGACGGGGACCACTCGACCCGGCTCACGGTCGCCTCGGGTGTGGTCAGGTGAGGCGGTCCTGGTTCTCGTTGGCCTCGGCGCGTACGGCATCGGCGAAGGGGCCGCCGGCTCCTTCCTCTGTTTCCGCGCTTTCCCGGTAGATGAGCCAGCATCCGCGGATTCCGTCGAGAAGGTCTTCGAGAAGGTCGTGCGCGGGCCGCATGGGGTCGAGCGGGGTGGTGCGGAGCGTTTGGAGGAGGGCGTCCCGTAGGCGCGGGTCCTGGTGTTCGTCGGCGAGTTCGTCCGCCTGGCTGATGCAGTCGCGGACGGCTTCGATATCGGGGATCTTGCCTTCGGCGGCCGTCATGGCCTCCCGGATCATGCCGGTGATCGCGTCATAGGGGGAAAGGCCGACCTCCAGGCTCTCCAACACGGCGGTGGGCGTGGCGTGCGCGAGGGCCTCGATGTTGTCGGCCTCCTCGACGACCTGGGTCGGGGCGAGTCCGGATGTCTCGGCCGCGACATCGGCGGCCGCCTGCAGCCAGTGTGCGGCCGCGATGGAGGCGGCGACGGGATCGACGTCGGTGAACAGGGCGCGGCTGCCGAGCGGGTGGTCGGAGAGGATCCTGTCGGCGGCCTGGACCTGCGCCGGGGAGGCGCCGGCGCGGGTGAGCGCCACGGCCTGCCGGGCGCGGCCGGTGAGGTCGCCGAGCTCCGCCTGCTCGACCGCGTTCATCTCCGTCTGGATCTCGGCCACGATTCGGGCGGTCAGGTCTGCGTCGCCTGCGGCGTGGAGTGCGCGGCCGGCCTGTTGCGCCGCCTCCTCGACGGGATTGTGGGAGTGGAGCAGCATGCCGTCACTGGGGAGGTTGGGCGTGGTCAGCGCATCGGCGACCGTGGTGAAGGCCTCTCGATGGTGTTCGCGACGCCACCCTTCGCTGTTCTCGCTCTGGTCCTCGGCCGCGGATGCCGGGTGCGTGTAGGTCCGCCAAGCCTGTTTCGAGAGGAGCGTCAACGCATGGGCGAGATGCTGAGCCTGATCGCCGGTGACCTTCCGGGAGAGGTCCGCGACGGTGAAAGCGGCGTTTCCCATCCCGGTGTTCCAGAAGACCACCAATGCGTGACGGTCCACGTCGTAGGCGTACGTACTCAACATCCCTCCCTGACCTCGACACCTCCCACCCTCCCACTCCCAACTACGAAGAGTGAGACGAACACACCCGCAGAACCGCGCCGTCCGGGCGGCAGGTGGTGGCCTCCAGCCGACGTGGAGCGCCGAGCGCGGGACGGCGCCGAGCACGACGACCCGCCGGAAGCCGTCTCAGGAGAGGTGGAAGGCGAGCAGGGTCTTGTCCTGGGAGGCCACGAGGGTGCGGTCGCGGGTGGTGAGCGCCCAGCGCTTGGTCGGGACGGAGGTGGAGGCGGGGTGGTTCCAGACGAGCTCGCCCGTTTCGGCGTCCCAGCCGTAGAGTCCCGCGCCCGCGGTGCCGGTCACGCCGGTGCAGATCAGTCCGCCGGCGGCGATCAGCCGGGCGGGGAGGGCCGCGGGCGTGTTGACGGACCAGACCCGGCGGCCGGTGCGGGCGTCGAGCGCGACGAGCTGCGGGTTGTCGAGGATGTAGGCGTACTTCCCGCTGACGAGGAGGCTCCGCTCCTGCCCGCCGGGCGAGGTCGGTGTGTAGGTCCACCGCTCGCGGCCGGTCGACGCGTCCAGGGCGTACAAGGTCGGGCTGCCGGTGTAGACCGTCCCGCCGGCCACGGTGAAGCCTGGCGAGAGCTGCTTGTCTTGGTGGGGATCCGCCGCGGCCTTGGGAAGCTCGGCGGTCCAGAGCCTGCGGCCGGTGTCGGCGGCCAGCGCGTCGAGCGTGACGCCCGACGGGTTGCGGAAGATCAGGTTCCCGCCGCCCTCGGGGACGATGGTCAGGCTCCCGTCCGGGTCGGCCCAGCGGAGCACGCCCGTCGCGGTGTCGAGCCCGATGAGCAGGCTGTTCGACCCCTGGACGCCGATCGCGACGAGGGTGCGGTTCGTGATGCCGTAGAGGAAGTCGATGGACGTCTTGGCGGGCCACTCGTGGGTCCAGAGCCGCTCGCCGGTGGCGGCGTCCACGCCGCTGATGACGCGGTTGTGGCCGGCGAGGACGAGCGTCCCGCCGTCCGGCCCCAGCAGCTCGGGGGTGGCGTCCCCGTCGGCCACGTCGCTGGTCCACCTGACCTTGCGGGACTCGTCCATGGCGATCAGCCGGTCGCCGTCGTCCGGGATCCCGTAGATCAGGTTCGGTTCGGTGACCGCGACGGAGAACTTGCTGGACCACAGCTGCCGCCCGGTGCCGAGCGAGTGGCAGCGGTACACCTCCGCCTGGCCGTGGGAGACGACCGTCCGGGAGAAGACCTCGCCGGCGAAGGACCGGTCACCGGTTTCGTTGATCGTCGTCCGCCACAGCAGCTTCGGCGGGGCGGGCCTCCGTCCGGCCCCGGCCGTGGCCAGTGCCGCGGCCGTCCCGCCGCCGATGACGGCGAGTCCCGCGGTTGCGGCACCGCCGAGCAGCAGCCGCCGGCGGGTGCGGGACCTGGCGATCTCCCGCAGATCCAGGAGGAGCGTGGCCTCCCGCTGCCGCAGCTCCTCGCCGAGGGACCCCGGAAGCCAGCCGGGGGCCACCGGCTCGGCCGCCAGAAGTGACGGCAGCAGGTCGGTGGGCGGGCGTTCACCGGGGTCGCGGCTCAGGCAGGCGGCCACCATCCGCGCAAGGGACGCCGGTACGCCGTTCAGGTCGGGCGCCTCGTGCAGGGTCCGGTGAACGACCGCGGGCAGCTCGCCCCTGCCGAACGGGGGGCGGCCGGTCGCGGCGAAGGCCAGCACGGCCCCGAAGGCGAACACGTCGGCGGACGCGGCGAGCGTCCCGCCGCGGATCTGCTCGGGGGACATGTAACCGGGGGAGCCGATGATCTGCCCGTCGGAGGTGAGCGCCTGCGTGGGCCCGTGGGCGGACGCGTCATGGTCGACGGCCTTGCTGATGCCGAAGTCGATGACCCGGGGCCCGTCCTTGGCAAGCAGGATGTTGGCCGGTTTGAGGTCGCGGTGCAGCAGCCCCGCCGCGTGGATCGCGACCAGCGCCTCGCCCAGCCCGGCGCCGAGTGTGCGCAGCAGCGGCTCGGGCATCGGCCCGTACCGTTCGACCGTCTCCTTCAGACTTAGGCCGTTGACGTACGCGGTCGCCAGCCACGGGACGGTCCCGTCCGGCTCGGCCTCGACCACGGGGCTGGTGAACGCGCCGCTGACCTGCTGGGCGGCCGCGACCTCCGCCCGGAACCTGGCCCGGAACCCCGGGTCCCCGGCGAGCTCCGGCCGCACCACCTTGATCGCGACCGCTCGCCCGGCCGGGGACGCGCCCAGGTAGACCCGTCCCATGCCGCCCTCGCCCAGCCGCCGCAGCACCCGGTACCTGCCGATGCGGTCGGGGTCCCCGGGCCCTGGCGGGGACGTCACGAGGCCGTCCGGAAGCAGAGCAGCCGCTGGTGATCGGTCGCGAAGATCGACGAGCCTGACACGACGACGTCCCACTCCTTGGCGCGGGGGACATCGCCCCAGTGCGCCCAAAGCCCCCGCCCGGAGGCCGTGGCGGCGAACACTCCGTTGGTCGAGCCGCCGCTGAACGCCGCCGCGAGGACGTCGTCCGACGCCGCGCCCTGCCCCGGCTGGTCGACGAACTTCTCCGGGCCGGCCAGCGTCCACGCGGGGGCCCCGGTCGCGCGGTCGTGGGCGTGCAGATCGTCCCCCCTGAAGATCACGTTGCCGGCCGTCAGCAGGACGGAGGAGAAGCCCGTGCCGGTGGTCCGCGACCACACCGCCTTCCCGCCGGCCGTGTCGACCGCCTGGAGCGTGTCGGCGAAGTTCCCGAAGACCCTGCCGCCGCCGACCGCGATGCCCTGGGCCGGCCAGTCCGGTCCGGATCTGGACCAGTCGACGGTCCAGCGCCTGCGGCCGGTGGCGAGGTCGACGGCGCTGAGGGTGTGCTCCACGTTGAGGTACAGGCCGTTCCGGTCGACCGCGCCGTTGACGACCGAGTCGGCGAGGGGGAGCCGCCACCGGGCCTTGCCGCCCGCGAGGTCCACGGCCCACACGGCCGGGGTGTCCTCGTCCGAGTACGTCCCCGACTCCAGCAGGACCGCGCCGCCGGCCACGCCGAAGACGGAACCGGGAAACGCGCCGTCGGGCATCGGCAGATGCGTCGGCTCACCGGACGCCGCGTCGACCAGGGTGATCGTCGTCTTCTCGTCGGTACCGCCGCCGTTCGGGAGGATGAACGTCGACCCGTGGACCGCGCAGCCCGCGAACGTGCTGACGTCCGCCGTCCACCGCCGCCGCCCGGACGCGGCGTCCACCCCGTAGGTCGCGTCCTCGCCGCCCCACAGAACGACACCGCCCGCGACCAGCAGGTGCGATTCGTCGGACGCGACGGGCGCGGGCGGGACGAAACTCCACGCCGGCGTGGGCGCCGCGGCGAGAGCGGTCCCGCGGGGCGCGGGCTTGGCGGGCCTGGACTCCCCGCCCGCCAGGGCCCAGCCCGCCGTCCCCGCGCCGACGCCGGTCACGGCGACCGCCGCCCCGGCGGCCAGCCCCAGCACGCGCCGCCGCCGCAGACCGCCGGGGGCCGTCCCCTCGATTTTCGGCAGCGGCGGCGGCAACGTCACGGGCCCGGACGAGATCCGGTTCGCCTCGGCCTCCCTGGCCGCTAGGTCCCGGCGCAGAGCAGGGGAGACGAGCGCCGAAGGGTCGGCGGGGGTCAGCGCCGCGATCACGTCCGTGAGCGGAGGCCGCCGGGCCGGTTCCTTGTCCAGGCAGGCGGCCAGGATGCTCCGCAGGGACGCGGGCAGCCCGTCCAGACCGGGGTCGCCGTACATGATCTCGTAGAGCAGCGCGCCCGGGTCGCCCTTGCCGAACGGCCGGGCTCCCGTGGCCGCGTAGACCAGCACGCCCCCCAGCGCGAACACGTCCGCCCCGGGCCCCGCGTCCTTGGCACCGGCGATCTGCTCGGGCGCCAGGTACGCCAGCGTGCCGATCATGCCGCCGGTACGGGTGATCTGCGTGGCGTCGACGACCTTGGCGATCCCGAAGTCGATGATCTTGGGGCCGTCCTCGGCCAGCAGGACGTTGCCGGGCTTGAGATCGCGGTGCACCAGCCCCGCCCCGTGGACGGCCTGCAACGCCTCGGCGAGCCCCGCGCCCAGAGCGCGGACGGCGGGCTCGGCCAGCGCCCCGCCGTCCTCGACGGCCTCCTTCAGCGTGGGCGCGGGGACGAAGGCGGCGGCGAACCAGGGCTGCGGCGCGTCGGCGTCGGCGTCCAGCACGGGAGCCGTGTACAGGCCGCTGACCCTGCCCGCGGCGGCGATCTCGCGGCGGAACCGCCTCCGGAAGCCCGGGTGGTCGGCGGCGTCCGGCCGGATGAGCTTGAGGGCCGCCAGCCGCCCGCCCGGCGACCGGGCAAGATAGACGACGCCCATCCCGCCCGCGCCGAGCCGAGCGAGGATCCGATACCCGCCGACCCCAATGGGATCCCCCGGCTGGAGTGGCCCCATCCCGCCCCCACCTCGAAAGAACAAACGTGTCTGTAAGTCTATCGAACCCCCACCAGCACACCCGCTGATTCGACGTCCCCCTGCCGCCGTCCGAGCGCGGTTCCCAAGATGTGGAGAGCCCCGCCATCGACGCCCAGTGTGGCGCCGACGTGGCAATGGCGTCATCCAATGCGAGGAAGGGCGGCGACTCCCCCCGGGCATGCGAGCCGTCCGACCTCACCCCTCGTTGCCACCACTTGATCAGCCTTGAGACGAGATCGGTCACCCCTACTGGCCAAGGGCCCGCCCCCAGTCCGGAGAGACCCGAGTCCGGGTAAGTCTGGCGGTCCTCCTTGTAGTGGCGACGCGACGTTAAACGCACGTGGGCGCTGCGGGCTCGATGGACGTGCGAACTTCGCACGCGCGCGTTTACATAGAGACCGGCGTGAACTGGCGTAGGCCCCGCACGTCACAGACGCGCCCGGTTGGCCGTCCGGTCGGGCGTTCATCATCCCTATGGAAGGGTTGCGAGCGTGGGCGTGGAGCACCCCGGTAGGCCAGGCAAAGGCCCCGAGACTGCCGACCAGACCACCGCGCAGGGCACCAGCGACCAGCCACCGGCCGACCCTCCCGAAGCAACCGGGAAAACAAAAGTAGGCCCAGGTGGGGAAGCAAGGTTCCTACCTGGGCCTTCTCGGTGGGAGCGGGCGACGGGAATCGAACCCGCGTAGCCAGTTTGGAAGCGGCAGTTGAACACCTCCCGGAGATCGCCTCCGACCCGCTAAACTGCAGGTCAGGGGCCGTTTCGTATGCCATCCTGTGCTCGCCGATGTCGCTCGGATTTCCATGATCCAGTGACAAATGAGTGACAAATGATCTTCGGGGGATCATGGGTTTCACACGCAAGCGCAAGGGGCCGGAGGGCACCCGATACCAAGCGCTCTACGACGACGCTCGGGGCGTCCGCCAGACGGCCGGCACCTTCGGCACCCGCAAGGAGGCCGACCGCGCCTGGCAACGAGCCGAGTCCCGCATCGCCGAGGGCAAGGCGGGCGACCCCCGCCGAGCCCGCCAGACCTTCCGCACCTACGTCGAGGAACGCTGGTTCCCGAACCACCGCATCGAGGCATCGACCCGCCAGGACTACTCCTACGCCCTCGCATCACACGTCATGCCGTACTTCGCGGAAATGAGGCTGCAGGACATCACCTCAGAGACCGTCCGCGAGTGGATCACGCACCTCAAGAAGCAGGGCGCCTCCGCCTACCGCATCAAGTACTGCAAGACGGCGATCCTCAACGCCATCTTCACCACCGCCGTCAACGACGGCGTCCTCGTCTACCACCCCAGCCGCGGCGTGAAGACCGACCCCGTCCCCGAGAAGCCACGCCAGATCATCACCGCCGACCAGTTCGCCCGTATCTACGAGGCGCTCCCGGACGCGGACGCCCAACTCCTGGTCGAGACCGACATCGAGAGCGGCCTCCGCTGGGGCGAGCTGAGCGAACTGCGCGTCAAGGACCTCGACTTCGCCACCGGCATCCTCACCGTCAGTCGCTCCGTCGTCGAACTCGTCCCCAAGTTCCACCCCGAAGGCCGCCGCTTCCTGGTGAAGGACTACCCCAAGGGCAAGCGCTGGCGCCGCTTCAAGCTCAGCCCCCAGATCGTCGCCAAGCTGAAGGCCCACGCAGAAGCCAACGACCTCGCCCCGGACGACCTGTTCTTCAGCCGCCGCCGAAACGAGCCGCCCAACCTCGAACTCCTGGACCCCGACACCCTCACCTTCGAAGCCCCGAGCGGCCGCACCTACACCCACGGAACAACCACGGCCTACAGCCTCGGCAAGTGCAAGTGCCACCACTGCCGAGCCGCGTACGCCGCCTACCGAGCTGAGCGTCGTGCCCAGGGCAAGGACAACCCCCGCAAGCCACGCGTCATCGACGACGACCCCCACATCTCCGCGAACTGGTTCCGCACCCGCTGCTGGCACCCGGCCCGAGCCGCCGCCGACCTCGGATGGTCACCCCGCATCCACGACCTCCGCCACGCCCACGCCTCCTGGCTCCTAGCCGGCGGCGCCGACCTCCAGGTCGTCAAAGAACGCCTCGGCCACCGCAAGATCTCGACAACCGAGCGCTACCTCCACACCCTCCCCACCGCCGACGAAACCGCCCTAGAAGCCCTAGCCAAGATCCGCGCCACCCAGGGCACCCAGGACGCACCCTCAGACCTTGAAGCCCAACTCGCCGAAGCCCAAGCAAAGATCACCCAACTACAGGCCGTCCTAGCCGACCAGCTGATCGCCCAGCACACCGAAACAAGACCGAACCTGCGCTCCGTGTAGCGCGCTTCAGGATGGATCCGGGAGCGGAGGAGTTGACATGATGGCGTCCACGTACTCGGAGGCCGAGGATCGCGAGTGAGGCCGCGAGCCTGTCTTGTCGTCCCGCAGCGAGGAAATGCGTCAGGCCAAGCTCCGTTAGCTCGTACATGAGTTCTACCCCTCTCGCCAGGACAATCCGCTCCTACCATTGGTAGGATTGAGTCGTGGACGCCAAGCGAACTACCGCCAACCAGCCTCTTCGTGTCGCGAAGCGCCGCAAGGCCGGGAGTGGGCACAGCGCGACCGAGAAGTTGTCGGCCACCATCCGCCGCGGCCGCAAGGCCGAGATCCGCGAACAAGCCCGCAAGCTGGGCCTGTCCGATTCCGCCTACGTTGATGAGGCGATCGCGGCCAAGCTCCAACTCGACGCCCTCGCCGAGTTCGTTGACGAGCTGGAAGAACAGCACGGGCCGTTCAGCGAGGACGAGATCCAGGCCGCCCTCGCCGCTTGGCCGTCCGCGCAAGATCAGTGAGCACCGTGCGAGGCCGTCGGGCTGCAAGGCTTGGCGGGGTCTTGGTACTCGACAACGATGCCATCAACAAGGCCGCCACGGATCGCAACGTTGCGATCTTCTTCGCCGCAGCGCTGCGCAAGCAGGCACGATTGGTTACGTCCAGTGTCGTGCTGACGGAGATCCTCCGCGGCTCCGACCGGGACACGAAACTGAACCATGCGCTGTCCAGCACTAGGACCGTCGTTGAGCCTGTCACTGAGGAGCTTGCACGCGCCGCCGGGAAGCTGATCGGTGACGCGGGGTTCGACTCGACGGAGGTTGTTGACGCTTTGGTCGCCGCGACGGCTCACATGTACGCCGACCGTGCGGAGGCGGCAGGGCAACAGCCTGATGTGCTGATCTTGACCGCCGACTCCACCCACCTGCCGGGGCTGGCCGGTGATCGAAGGGGAGTACGAGTGCAGAACGTAAAGCACATTCGCCGGCCTGCCTGAGCGCGGGCTGGCGGTGCGGCTGAGAATCAGCCTCCGGACGCCTGGCGAGGTGGCGCCTCGCTGCTCGGTGGCCCTCCGCGAGGCTGAGGACGGCGGCGCAGCCGTACTGCAAACTCCGAGTCCGACGTGATCGTCGGGACTGCCAGCAGAGGGTCTGTGCAGACTAAGGACTCTTTCGTCTCTGTCGCTCTTTCGGTGGTAGCGGAGGAGACGGAAGCCCGCTACGACTGCCTCTTGATCCTGCGTTGTCCGCGCGACGGCCCCGAACTCTCCAGCCAGGGCCGTGTCACCGTCGGGGACGAGGAACGACCCCCTCGGCTTGCTTCGCTGGTCGTCCCTCTATGACTTACCAGGTGCCGGGGAACATGCGGTGTTTGAGCAGGTCTTCGACCTGTTCGGCGGCGGCTTTGGCGTCACCGCAGGGAGCGAGGTAGCCGCGCCGCCCGCGCTCGGCGTCATGGTATCCCCATGCGCCGCCCGGAATGGCCAGCACGACTACCCCGAGCCCGACGTGATCGTCGGGGCCGCCGGCATAGACCCAGAGCAGAGGCACCGGGAACCCCTGCGGGCGATAGAGCCGGACGAGACGCCACCCCCGAGGCTCCAAAGCCACTGCCAACAGGGTCAGGAATCTCTCCGCCAAAGCGCCGCTCCGGTACGTCCGCCACCGCAGGACACACTGCTCAACCCGGGCGCTCACAGGGCGCACCTGGCCCATACGATCTTTCCGCCTTCCGTGATCGGTCGGGTTCCCCAGTCGTCCACGACCTGCGACATCAGCAGCAGGCCCCGCCCCGACGTCGCCTCGAAGTTCTCCGGGCCGACCACCGGGAGTCCGGCCCCCTGGTCCCACACCTCGATCACCGCCAGGTCCGCACGGACGTCGCGGAAGACGCGAAGGATGATCTGGCCCTCGCCGTGCCGCCATGCGTTCGTCACCAGCTCGGACACCACCAGGCGCGCTATGAAGTCGTCGGTAGAGCCCCACTCCCGGAACTGCGCCGCGACGAAGTCTCTCGCCAACGCCGGCGCTCGGTCATCGGGGTCGAGGAACATTGTCGGAATTTCGGAGGTAAATACGGACATCTCTACGACCTCTGAACTGTTTGTTTCGCTTTGGAGGTCAAGAGTGCCTACGTAGAACTAGGCTCGCTACGTTCTGGAAGCAACGGCAACGAAAGGGATCATGAATGTCCCTGCGCGATGCGCTCAACCCGGATCGCTCACTCTGGCACTTCATCGCCGTTCACCTGCGTCGATACCGTGCGGCGCACAGTCTGACCGGCCAGGCTCTTGCGGACGTTCTGGACTGTGATCGTTCCACTGTTTCTAGATATGAGTCCGGCCTGCTCAAGCTCACTCGTAAGCACGCGGAGATCATTGACCGAGCGTGGCAGACACAGGGCATGTTCACGTCCCTGGTCACGCTCGCCGGAGCAAGCGAAGAAGGAGACTGGTTCACCGGGCTAACGGAGTACGAGGGACGCGCGAGCCGCATTCGCATGTGGGAGACGCTGTACGTTCCCGGCCTGTTTCAGACACCGGAATACGCACTCGCCACGTTTACGGCCAACGCGGTAGCGGACCCGCAGGCCGCCCTGAACCGGCGGCTCAGTCGTCAGGCCGCCGTGTTCGACAGGCCCAACCCCCCGCGTCTCACGGCAATTATGAACTGGACGGTCCTAGCACAGCCCATCGGTCCACCGGAACTCATGCGCGAACAGCTTGCCCACCTCGTCGACTTGAGTGATCATCCGTCCGTGAGCATCCGGATCGTGGAACGGCAGGACAGGGCGCACCCCGGGCTCGACGGGCCATTCAAGATCGTCAGTGCTGACGGCCGCGACCTGGCATACACCGAAGCGGTGACGAGGGGGCGTTTTTTGACAGACCCACATGATGTGGAAGAGGTGGCCATAAGGTATGACCGTATTAGCGACATAGCCGCCCCGGTCGGCCCGTCCCGGGCACTGTTGGCGGCCGAACTGGAGAACCATCGATGATGAATTGGCGCAAGTCGAGCCACAGCGGCGGCAGTGCGACCTCCGATTGTGTCGAACTGGCGCGCTTCCCCCAGGCAGTCGGCGTGCGTGACAGCAAGGACCCGAGCGGCCCCCACATCACCCTCCCGGTGGAGCGCTTCCGTCGACTGGCCGCCGACATCAAGTGCGGAGCACACGACCTACCCTGACAACCCATCACGCACATCACCACGAGAGCCCCTGAGCCGAGCGGTACAGCAGAGGGCTCTCTGAGTGAGTGTTTGCGAAGGCTTTCGTTATTGGTAAGTGAGGGGTCTCGGCGGACGGCGGGACGGCCCCACCGGGGGGATGCTTACGCCGCAGTTCACACACCAGCGCCTCGATTTCAGCGCTCATCCGATGCGGACACGAATCCGGCCGCCGACCGGTCGCCCAACCCAGCCAAACCCTCGGCCCGATACCGCCGCAACCACGCATGATCATTCTGCGACGACACCCCGAACCTGGCCGCCACCTCGGTCACCGGTGCGCCCGCCCGCCCTGAAGCACCGCCCGATACCGCTGCTCGACAACCGACAACTCCACCAGTGCCAATCCCGGCCCCCGACGCGCGCTCCCCGCAAACGAACACGCGACAACCAAGCCGAACAGCCATCCGTCAAGCATGTGATGGGACAGAGGTGTCAAGCATCTCCCGGGACAGGACACGGCTTGCGAACAGTGCCGGATGAGACCTCCGATGTAGTTACAGAGTCAAGCGACAGGTGAGTTTTCCGGTGACTGATCCTTGTTCTCAAGCCGTCGGTGAGCGTTAGCGTGATCAGCGTGGATGCGCATGAGGGGGACCGGCTGTCCGCCGAGGAGTTTCAGAGCATGCTGCGCTTGCTGCGACGCTTTGCTGACACCGAGATGGACCAGTTCGCACTCTGGCGACTCGATAGCGGAGAGGCCGAGCCGGTCTATGTCTCGGTCGGTCTGAAGCCCGTCGGTGCCGCGGAGTCCTCATTCGCCCGGTTCGAGACCCCTGACGTGGGGCGCTAGCTTCGATGCGTTTGCTGCCTCACGCTGCTGCGGTGACGGGTGGGGTGAAGGCTTTGGCCGGGTCGTAGTGCTGCCTGGTCTGGAGGCAGTGGGGGAGTTGTCCGAGCATCCGGTTGAACAGGTTGCGCAGTGCGGCGGCGTGCCGGTCTCCGTGGTCGCGTCGCTGCTGGTAGTGGCTGCGCGGGGGCCCGGTCTTGGCGGCCGCGCAGAACGCCCATCTGAACCCGGTGGCGGCCAGGCGATTGTTCTTGATCGAGCGCCGGGTGACCGACAGGCTGCGCCCCGAGGCGCGGGTGACCGGCGCAGACCCGGCATAGGCCTTCAACGCCCTGGCATCGGCGAACCAGCCCCGGTCATCGCCGATCTCGGCCAGCAGCCGGGCGCCGAGCTCGTCGCCCAAGCCGGGGAAGCTGGTGATGATCTCGTAGTCGGGGTGCTGGGCGAAGGCCTCGGCGACCGCCTGGCCGAGCCGGTCGACGTTGTCGCACTCGGCGTCCAGAACGGCCAGCAGCGCGCGAGCCTGGACGCCCATCGCGTCCTCGACCAGCGGCGGTTGATGCAGGTGCGGCCGCCTCAGAGCCTGCTGGACCCGGCGGGCCAGCTCGTCGGTGCCGCGTTGCCGACCGGCCCGCCGCAACGCCGCGGCGATGCGCGTGCGCGACAACCGGGCGGCCGCCGTGGGCGTGAGCGCGAGCGCCAGCACGGCCCGGGCGTCGCGCCCGGCCAGGTTGGTGGATCGGTCGCCGGCAAAGGCGGCCAGGAAGGCCGGGAAGTACTCGCGCAGCAGCGACCGCAGCGCGTTGGACGCGCGGGTCCGCCGCCAGATCGCGTCCTGGTGAGCCCGAGCCAGGACGGCGATCGCCTTGGCCAGATCGCTGTCGTCGGGCAGCGGCCGGTGGGCGTGCGCGTCGGTGCGCAGGATGCCTGCCAGCGTCATCGCGTCGATGTGGTCGGACTTCTTGCGCGCGACCGAGTGCCGCTCGCGATAGCGGGCCACCGCCATCGGATTGATGGCGAACACCTTCCGGCCCGTGCTCCGCAGCGCCGCCACCAGCAGGCCACGAGGCGTCTCGATCGCCACCGGGATCGGATCGCCGGGGTCTTCCCCGACGTCGGCCAGCAGCTTCAGCAGTTCCTCAAACCCCTCGGCGCTGTCGTCGATCCGGCGCTTGGCCAGAAGCAAGCCGGCCTGGTCGACCACGGCGACGTCGTGGTGGTCCTCGGCCCGGTCGATCCCGCAGAACGCTTTCACCCGGTGCTCTCCCTCGATCACCTGTGACCTGTCAGTGCAAGTGGCGGCCTGGCCGGGAACGCGCGGCGCCCTAATCACAAGGCTCTGCGGCCTTCCCTCCGATGGAGCCGTTCGCGATCCCAGCGACCCGCGCGGGCCCCAGTCTCATCCGGGAGCTCCAAGGCTCAGAACTTTCTCAGAGGTCACCGCGCGGGCGGCTCGAACCACGACCGGCAACCTGCCACCAACACCACCGCGGCGAGGCCCACCTGCCGGACCCGGTCTGGAAGCCAACGACCCTGATTAGAACTTTCTCTACGTCTTCAAGGGCGCCCGCTCCGCGGCCGCCGCCGGCCGGTCCGGGCCGGGCATGCGGCCTCTCCGGGCCCACCCGCCCCGGCCGCCCGGCCGCAGTCCGACTGCGGACCGCCGTGGAAGAAAAGAGTTCCCCTCGCCATCCTGGCGCGACTACAGTTTTAAGCTCGACACGAGCAGATTATCCGGCTAAACCTCTGGGAGGCGTCCATGAATTTCTTTGACACACAACTTCTCGTGCATGCTTCGGAAGGGCGAACGTCTCTAAATTCGAGCGACGCCTGGATTTCATCCGTAGTCGCCCAGGAGTTTTTGCTATTTCAGAAATCAGGAGGTGCAAGGAACGATTACTACCTGCCTCTAGTATCGAAGCGAGATAGGGGTTTATGGGAATCACAAGCTCTAGTCAGCTATGCCAGAAGCCATCCGCCAACAGCCCGCCTGCGGAGTGGAAAGCGTAGAACCGACTCTCTAATATTGGAGTTTGGCGACACTTTCCCCATGGCGGTCGAGCACTCACATCAAGCGCTCGCCAATGCTCTAAATGCCCGCATGGTGTCATTCATCCTGACGTACGCCGAGTGTCTCGACATCGCTTCTCAGCGAACAATCAAATCCAGGCTACGCTTCTTGTGTGACGTTGGAATTAAATGCAAACCTCTTACTGAAAGATCGGCTCACCTGGCGCAGTGCCTGCTACGTGACTTTGCGGAGCGCTATACCATCAAGAAGAACTTTCGGAACACACTCAACGACATTATGATTCTGGCAGTCGCCTTGGATGAGCGCGCGCGGCTCCTTACAGACGATCGTCTTCTGGCCATCTTTTCCGAAGACTTTCTTGCTGCCACCGTACGTGGAAGTGAAAAAATGTATGACATCGATCTGTCTGGGGATGTCGGAAGAATTGATCGTCGCCCCCCTCTAGAGTCAAAGGCATATATCAATTCCCGATGGCGAGTTAGGCACGGCCCTGCGTAGTTTGAACCTTGCTTGAGCGAGCGCGAAGCGGGGGCCTCGCAGCCCCCAGCCCCCCCGCGGGCCGGAGGGCACGCCCGCGCGAAGCTGTCTGTCACACCGTCTCGTCGTTCGCGCGGGCACCCTCCGGGACGGTTACGCAATGAGCAGGCGATGCCTTTACCTGACTTGGCTCAAATTAGTGCGCACCGCGGTCGTGGATGCGGGTGAGGGCATCGCGGAGGTCGTCGGGTAGCGGGTCGACGGCGGTGAGGGTGTGCTCGCCGGCCTGGATGTTGATGGTGCGGTAGCGGCGGGTGGTGCGCACGAACTTCTTGATCGACCAGCCGGTGGTCTGCTCGATCCACCTGCTGACGGCCAGGGCGGCGAACACGACCGTCAGGTGTGCGTCGATCGACTCGCGCTTGTGGTGGTAGATCGGCCGCGCACGTAGGTCGTGTTTAGACGTTCGGAACGACTTCTCGATGTGGAACAGTCGGTGGTAGGCGTCGATCACGAACTCGGCGGTGACGTCCGGGAGGTTGGTGACGTAGCCTTTGAGGCCGGCAAGGGCGCGTGCCTTGGCTTCCAGGGTCCGGTTGACACTCTTGGTGGCGCCGGTGAGCTGGATGAACCGGTTGTGTTTGACCGCGGTCTTGCCGGCGACGGCCTGCTCGGCCTTGGCGACCTGTTCGTCGATGCCGTGCAGGGTGCGCCGAGCCCGGTCCGCCCGGTACTGGTAGTAGATGATCTGGTCGCGGCGCTGGTCCTTGGGGCCGGCAGGCCAGGGCTGGGTGAAGATGTGCCCGTCGGGGATCTGCTCATCCGGGTGCTCGTGGCGCCACGCCTGGACCACGTACGGCACGTCGGGTATCCGCGCGCCGAGGATGAACGACAACCCCGCGGCCTCGATGGCCTGCTGGTTGGCCGCAGAGATCATGCCAGCGTCGGCCACGACCGTGACATCAGCCAGCTGGTGGGCATCCATGAACGCACGGATGGTCGGCAGCATCGTAGTGGTCTCGCCCCGGTTGCCCTCGAACGCGTTAGCCATCAACGGAAACCCGCTTGCGTCGGTGAGCAGCCCGATCGTGATCTGCGGCTCCAGGCGGCGTTCTTTGGAGAACCCGGGCTCACGGAACCCGTCCCCGGCATCGGTCTCGAAGTACAAGGTGGACACATCGTAGAGAACCAGTGACGCTGGCCCCAGATCAGCGGTGCGGGCGCACGCCGCGGCCAACTTCTGCCGCCAGGACTCTTTCGCGAACGCGGGCAGACGCCGCTTGAGGGTCGCGTACGCCGGCGGGTCGAAACCTGCCTCCTCGACCACCCGCAGACTGTCCAGCTTGCTGGTCGGCTCGACGATCCGTGCCAGCACCAGTAATCGGAACACCTCGTCACCACCAGCGGCCTCCTCGAACCCCAACAGCTGGTAGGCGTGGCCGAGCGCGTCCCACAGGTACCCCATCCGCGACGACGTGATCGCAAGCGGCCCACCACCAGCACCACTGCCGGCCTGCAACGCCGCGAAGTCCGGGCCAAAGTCGAGCTCGGGCTGCCCCACAGCCAGACGCTGCCTCGCCACCGCCTTGAGCGCCTCCAACGCCGCATCGTCATGCGCCGAGCCGATGTGCTCGATGTCCCGCGACCCGCGACGCGAAGAGTGCACGATCTGCACCGCCCTGGCCCCCGACGCCGTCTTCACCGTGCGCACATACGCCACGAGAGACAGCCTAGAACCGGCCGCTTAGTGCGCAGATTTTCGCCGTTCACACGACGAAACCGCAGCTCAACAGCCAGCACCCTACCCAAGATCAGCGATCTTGAGCCAAAGTCAGGTAAGGTGACGGAATGGTCATGCGGGTGGCGGTTCCCGTGCTGCCGTGCCGAGATGTGCAGGCAGCGCGGTCGTACTTCACGGACGTGCTCGGATTCGACACCATATTCACCTGGGAGACCCCACCTAGCTACGCGGCCGTGATCCGCGACACCGCTGAGTTCCACCTGTACGCCGAAAGCAGCGTCGGCCCGGCCAGGGTGACGGTTGTCGTCGACGACGTCGATTCCTGCCACGACGAGCTGCGCGCCCGCGGCGCCGACATCGTCGAGCCACTGGCTGACCGGCCCTACGGGATGCGCGACTTCAACGTACGGACACCCGATGGGCACTTGTTGATCTTTAGCCAGCCGCTTACCGAGTACGGGTGACCATCAGCGGACCAGCCGGAAGAATGACCGGACCTCGTCGACGAACAACGCCGGCTGCTCGAACGCCGCGAAGTGGCCGCCCTTACCGGGCTCGTTCCAGTACCGGATGTTCGGGAACCGGCGCTCCGCCCACCGCCGAGACGGGCGCTGCAGCTCCTTGGGGAAGACCGAACAGCCGGTGGGTACGGTCACCGGCGCGCCGGCCGACCCGGAGATCTATCCGTTGACCTGCCGGAGGCTTTCCCAGTACAGCCGGGCGGATGAGGCACCGGTGCCGGGCAGCCAGTAGAGCATCAGGTTGTCGAGCAGCTCATCCCGGGTAATAACCCGATGCAGGTCGCCACCGGAGTCGGTCCACGACCAGAACTTCTCGACGATCCAGGCGCAGAGGGCGGCCAGCGAGTCGACCAGCCCGTAGCCGACCGTCTGCGGCCGGGTCGACTGCTGCGCCGAGTATCCGGAGCCCCATTCGTCCGCCTCCCGCAGTGTCGCGAGCGCCGCCCGCTCGGCACCGGTGAGGTCGTCCAACGTGGCCGGATCGGGCGGTGCGAGCGGCGGCATGAGATGGATGCCGACGACCCGATCGGGTTGCCGTTGACCGATGCTCGTGGCGATGCTGGTGCCCCAGTCGCTGCCCTGGGCGCCGAACCGCCGGTAGCCGAGCCGGGCCATCAGCTCGCACCACGCGTCGGATATCCGCTCGATCCCCCACCCCGGCGCGGCCGGCTTGTCGCTGAAGCCGTAACCGGGAAGCGATGGGCAGACCCCTAGAACCGGCCGCTTAGTGCGCAGATTTTCGCCGTTCACACGACGAAACCGCAGCTCAACAGCCAGCACCCTACCCAAGATCAGCGATCTTGAGCCAAGTCAGGTGTCACACCGTCTCGTCGTTCGCGCGGGCACCCTCCGGGACGGTTACGCAATGAGCAGGCGATGCCTTTAGACTTGATGATCTCCGCATGACAGCCGATCGGCAGGCTGATCTACTGCTCGCTCAAGAAGGAGGCGGAGGTACGGGATCGATGCGGAAGTTGCACGGCCTACGTTGGCAATCCGGTATCGAATCGTAAAGTAGCACCTTGTTACGGCGGCGTTTGCGTGCTTCAAGGTCTCTAGTGATTCGATACAAGGCAACGTCATAGGCCCAAGAATGCGTAGAGACCTTTCGTTCTATGCCGAAATGCTTTCTTGTCGCCGTTTCCAGGACGCGGTGATACTCTTCCTGCAGATCCCACGAAAACCGTGCGAAGTCAACTTCTTCCCAGCCGTACAGGTGTTCGAGTTCGAACCGAACCGCGGCTATGAAATCTACTTCGGATCGGTTCACCTTCTCTGTCCTAGATCCGAGCTTACGAGCCATCTCCTTGACATGCTCGGATTCGCGCTCCCATTTACTTCCCGAATCCCTCATCTCTGCATAATCCACCCAAGCCCAAAATGCTTCCGCGTCGGCTATGTCGGGCGCCTGCCTATGATGATATTCGCAGAGTAATGCAAAGTTGCGTACGTCCATTGACCCGCCAAGTGAACTTGGCACCACGTGGGCGCGTTCTGTAGGCGTGTTCCAGCAGATCAGACAACATGGGTTAGATTGCATCCCGAGGTACCGCGCGATCGCTTCCTTGCTTGGCGGCGTTTTTCGGTTACCATCAGTTTCCTCTCTGGCTCGAATCGGCAGGAGGTCAACGTCGTACCAGAAGTCTTTCTCCTCGCCTGCCGGATAGCCGATATAGAGTCGATTGGGGATGTCATTGCGTTGTGTATTCTTGTTCTCTAGTTCCCCAAAAGGGGTAATCGCGGCAGCCAAGTATGGAAATATAAACTCCGGAAGAAAGTGGCAAAGTATCTCGTAGGCATCGTGGCCATAGCCACCTTCTTCGTTTCTGTGACCTTGTATGCGGAGCAGGAGTGTACGCTCGGCGCCGGGGGACGCGTGTTGGCTATCTCGCAGTATCGTGAAGATTCGGTGTGCGCAGCGCTCGAAGTTTTCGTAGACAGCCATGTCATGATAGAGCTGAATCCGTTCGGGGCTATTTTTTTGGTGGCGATTATTGTTCGCGTTGCGATTCGCAGCTTTGCGGACGCGCTTCTTCTTAGGCACGGCTTCCTCAAGGTTTCTTGGCTACGTGATCGATGATGGCATGAGGGTCTGACAGAACAGAGGCGTCAGCGGACCCGCCCATCTGCGCCTTTACCGAAGGGCGGCCCCGCGGGACAAAGTGATCTCTAAGCAATAGATCACGGCGGGGCGAGCTCCGGACCAGGCAACGCCGGGCCGGCATGGCTGCGCAGGGGTGCCGGCCCCGGCAAGGTCGGCTCCGCGTCCCGACGCCGAGCCCAGTGGAAGCTGCTTGGCGCGGTCTCTCGTCGTTCGCGCGGGCGCACCCTCCGGGACGGGTGTGCGTGCTAACGGTGGTGCTAACAACGGGGTCGGATGATCTTGGACGGGTGTGGACGTCCGGGAGGTTGCGGCGCTGGTCAGCGGGCACGTGGGGACATGCCTGGACGGGTCTGATCTCGCTTGTAACCAGACGTCTGCAACGACGAATAGTGGCCTGTGGCGTCTAGGGCGGCGTTGCTCGTGCCCACCCATGCCCACGCCGCTCGGAGCATGTGGTCTGGGTGCCGGTCACCAGACGCCGGCCCGCCAGGTCGCGATCCGCGCCTTGCTCAGTTGGCCCCAGTCAAGGGGCTGCTGTCCGCTCAGGACCCCAGGTGGTAGAGCGAGAGTGAACCAGCCGACAACCGGTTTGCGGCCTCTGGAGAGTCAGAGCACTCGCTTGCGGTCTATCTGGCACACCATCGGGAAATCGCTCGGAGAGTTTGGTGCGATGCGCACGTCTGATGCGCTGGGCGAGGGCGACCCGCGTGGCCTCTTCCTGCCCACGATCTGAACACGTAGGACATGGGTTGGTTGAGACCCCAAGTGGGGGTGCCTAGGCCTAGGGGGAGATGAGAGCAAAGTACCGCGGAGGGTGTCCGGATTTCTCTATCATCACGGATCGTGAGCGATAACATCGAACCCGCAGGACGGGATAAGCGCCATGTGAAGGACGCCCACCGCACGTTGGGGCTGTGGTCGATCCGGCGGGCGCTCACCGTGGCATTTACCACCGCAGTGATCCTGCTGGTTGCTGCCTGGTCTTTCATCTTCTGGCTGTTGGGCTCACCATCTAAGGCTACGCCCCAACCTCTGGACGCCAAGACACAGTTGGAGCTCCTCAAACTCGGCTTCGCCCTGGTCGCTGGTGTTGGTGCCCTCGTTGCTCTGGTTACCGCTTACCGGCGCCAGCGCGTCGACGAAGCAGCGGCCGAACGAGCCGAACGGGCCCAAGCGCATGCCGAACAGGTGGCACGGGTCAATGCTTTCGACGCTACGGAGCGCCGCGTCACGGAACTGTTCGGACAAGCTGTGGAGCAGCTTGGGCACGAGAAGGCCGCCGTCCGTTTGGGCGGTCTGTATTCATTGGAGCGCCTCGCCCAAGGTCACGAACAGCACCGGCAAACCGTGACTGACGTCGTCTGCGCCTACTTGCGTATGCCATTTCATCACCTCCAACTAGACGCCTCAGAGACAGTACTCGTCGAAATTGCCCGGCAAGAACTCCAGGTTCGGCTGGCCGCTCAACGAATGTTGCATCGTCATTTGACTGCCTTCCCATCCGATGAAGAACAGTCCGAAAGATATTGGGACGGCATTCTTATTGACCTTGCCGGCGCCCGCCTTATCGAGTTCGACTTCACTCGCTGCCGTCCTGTACGCGCGAATTTCTCTGAAGCCCTGTTTACGGGTACCGCAAGGTTCGACGAGGCTAAGTTTGTCGAGGAGGCCGGGTTTGGTGGAGCGCGCTTCAAAGGCAACGTCAAGTTCAGCAAAACCCAATTCGGCGGCACTGCCAGCTTCGATGCAGCAAAATTCGATGATGAGGTTGGATTTGATCGGGCCCAGTTCGATGGGAGTGCCTGGTTTGACGAGGCTTGCTTCGGAAAGGATGCCTGGTTCGGTAGTGCTCAGTTCAACGGGCCCACATGGTTTGAGGATAACCAATTCTACGCGGGCGCGTGGTTTGATGAAGTTGTATTTAATGAAACTATCCGCTTTCGGGGAGCTAGATTCAACGGAGATGCCGGGTTCCGCGGGAGCCAGTTCAACGGCACAGCCGAATTCAACGAGGCCCAGTTCCACAACGAACCCGACTTCGAAGGTGCCACGGCGAGGCTACTCAACGCCAACCACGTATGGCCCTCCTCTTGGAGAGCGCAAGCGCAGTCAACAGGCGCTGAAGTTGCCCAACTCATCCGAGTGTCGCGAGAGCGGCGATGAGGGCGACTACTTTAACAGACAGTCCCGCGCAGCGACACATCTCGCCGGATGCTCAGTTCCCTGGTAGCAGCGGTAGTTCCGGTTAGCGGTTGGGCGTCTATCACGTGGCAGGGTGCCGAGAAGTACAGCACGGAAGTACCGCAACAGAGGCTTACGACTGCTGGCGTCGGCGACCGGGCGCACATGGTTCCACCTGTGTCGATGGCGGCGATCACGGGGTGGCCGGTCTCTTGTAAACAGAAGGCTAGGAGGTCAAGTCCCCTCGGGTGCCTGCTGCTGCACGGGTGTGCTGAAGAGACGTACGCTCATTGCGGGCTCGACTTCTACTCGGAGACGGGTTCACCACCAGACGGCTCCCTGTTGGCGCAGGTCGCCGTCGCTGTCTCCAGCAGGCCCTTCGAGCCGTACCCTGCCGCACGGCCGATATCTTGCCACGTCTGGAAACTTCGATAGTGGGAGTGAATCGGCAGCATGATGACAGAGCGTAGATCCTATTGATCGACGTCAAAAGTCATGGTCGATGGATTGACAATTTAGGAACTGTTAGAGACCGCTGGTGCGACTTGGCAGGCTGTCGTCGACAACGCGCCCGCCGTCCGGCAGGCCACCGGAAGCCAGACTCCGTGTAATCTCACCGTCGAGATCGCCGAGGTAAACGCTGGAGAGATCGTCAACGGAACGGGTATGACTACCCTCCTCCTTGCACTGTGCGATGGGTAAAAGCCCTCTCCATCGGCAGTTCGACTGGCCGAATCTGACACTGAGGACTTTCTCGGCGATTCCTGTTCTTGCTGCGCAGGTCGGGTGGCGAGAAATTCGTCAGCAGGGTGAACGATGCAATGGCGTCCGACAGCGAGCGTCATAATCGGCTGGTCAAATGACATGGACTGGCCTTCGTGAATCGACGTTTTCTCAGCTCGGTGTGGGATGCAAGATAGCTAGCAGAGCGCTACCTGTTGTGGATAACTTCCGCCCGGAAGTTCACACTGGCCAGGTGGGGACCGAGCGCGGTCCTCAAACGCCAGGAGCGGAGGTACATGACGACAGTCAGGCGAAGCAGCGACGAGCCGGAGCCTCTGCAGCGTCGAGCGAAGCTCGGCGGAGGCCGGCGGCGAGAGCGGGAACTGAGAATTCGCGTCAGCGACGTGGAGTACGAAGAGATACATGAAGCGGCGACGCGAGCCGGGCTTGCGTGTAGCGCGTTCGTCGTAAGGACGGTGCGTACCGCGATTCGGGAGCAGCGACCCCTGGATGGGGCGCTCGTCGCGTTGCATGCCGAGTTGCGGAATGCCAGCCGTCAGGTGAATGCGGTCGGTGTCAATCTCAACCAGCTCGTGCGCCATGCCAACGCCTACAACGAGGTCCCGGAGTCGGTGGAGTGGTTGGCGGCGTACTGCTTCCAGGTGGTGCGCAGGGCGGAGGCCCTCATCGTAGAACTCGGTAGAAGGCTGCCGTGATCGCGAAGGTCACGCGCGGCGCCGATGTGAGCAACCTGCTGCGCTACCTGTACGGGCGGGGCAAGCGGAACGAGCACGCCGACCCACACATCGTTGCCGGGTACCGGCACCCGGCTGCTCTGGAACCAGCACGACGCGGGGACGGGAAGCTCGATCTCCGGCCGCTGACCGAAACGCTGCGCTCTCCGTTGGAGACGATGAGGCGAAGCCAGCCAGCGGAGCCGGTCTGGCAATGCTCGCTGCGGATGGCCCCTGCAGATCGGGCCTTGACCGATGAAGAGTGGGCCGACATCGCCGAGGAGCTGATGCACCAGACCGGCATCGCGCCACGGGACGATCCCGAGGCGTGCCGCTGGATCGCCGTGCGTCACGCGGACGATCACATCCATGTCGTGGCCACACTCGCGCGAGAGGACGGCCGGAGACCCAACATCACTCGCGACTACCTCAAGGCCCGCAAGGCGTGCCAGGTCGTCGAGCAACGGTATGGGCTGTGCCGTACCGCGCCCGCGGATCGGACGGCGGCGCCCCGTCCTTCGCGGGCTGAGCTGGAACGGGCGCAGCGTGCCGGGCTGGAGGAGCCACCTCGCGTCGCGCTGCGGCGGCACGTGGCCGCTGTCGCCGCAGCGTCCGACAGTGAGGAGGCGTTCTTCGCCGGCCTGCGTGAGCGCGGGCTGGCGGTGCGGTTGAGATTCAGTGTCCGGACGTCTGGCGAGGTGACGGGTTACGCCGTTGCGGTGCCCGAGTACACCAACTCCCAGGGTGAACCGATCTTCTTCTCGGGCGGCAAGCTCGCCGCTGACCTCACCTTGCCCAAGCTGCGCCACAGGTGGACGGGTGGCGCCACCTACCGGCGGGCTGCCAGGCCACGCAGGTGGACGCCGGGTTCATCCGCCGACTACGCGGAGCGGGCCGCTGCCTACCGGGAAGCCGCCCGAGTTGCCGGGACGGCGGCCTGGCAGATGCGCGTCCTGCGTGATCCGGGTGTTCGCGCCGATCTCGCCGCGGCGGCCTCTGACGTCCTCCATGTCACGGCGGATATCACCGGCAACCGCGAGCTGGCCGAGGCCGCCGACTTCTACGATCGCGCCGCCCGGGAACCGCTCGGCCGCCTGCCGCCGGTCACGCGGTATGGCAGCGCCTTGCGCGCGGTGGCTCGGACCCTTGCGGTCACCAATGTCGGCTGGGGTGATCGACGCGAGCAGAAGCGGGATCTCGCGGTTGATCTGCTGTTCCTCATAGCGAACCTTGTAGATCTCATCGAGTCGGCGGCCGACCATCGCCTTGCCCAGCAGCGCGTTGCCCAGGCCGATGCTGCGCGCCTGGCCGCAACGGGGCTGGACGCCGTCCGACGGATGGAGCTCCATCGAGCTGCCCCGGTATCGCCGCGAGTCGTGGAGACCCTTGAAGAGGGCCGGGCGATGGCGAGGCTTGCCGCCGAGTCCTTCCCAGTGCCGCTGGGCGACGGGTTGAGACCGGGGGCTGCGCCAGCACCCCACCCGTCTCAGCGATCTTCGCCTCGAAAGGGCGCGCCCAGACGCTGACCAGGGGAAGTCGAGACTCGCCGATGCGTTCTCAGTGATGGAGTCACGAACACGGTGCGTGCACAATGACCGAGCGTAAACAAAGTCATGGAGCGGCAAAGCGTCTGCCTGTCGCTCCCGAGAGAAAGGACGGGCCATGTCCACGATCAGCTATGGCCCTCCCGCGGAGGGTCTGCACCTTCAGGAGTGCACCCATGACAGACGACCACACCCAGGTCGGCCGTAACCCCCAAACCGACTACGAGGCCGAGCAGTCCGCCCTGGAGCTGGAGAGCGCCGTACGGTCGCTGAACCGGGCGGTGGGTCAGACGGGCGGCCTTGCCGGGCCGGCGACCGTCTACGCAGTGCTGGACGCCGTTCACGCAGCCACCTCCGGTCTGGACAGCCTTCTCCTCCAACTCCAACGTTTTCTCGCGCGCCAGCATGCAGCCGGACACCTCACCCATGACCACGGCGCGCCTCTCGACGAGGCACTCGACGCCTTCGGCCGCGCAGTCCTTCACGCCCGCCATCTGGGCGCGGGATGCGGGGAAGCCATCGACCAGGCGCGCAGGGCGATCAACCACGTTCACAGCAGCGGGCTGCCGCACAAGACCGGCGCACCACCGTCCTGCAACACCGCCGCCGAACCCGCCCCCACGGCCCCGCGCCGACGAGCCGAGCCACGAGCGAGACAGCCCGAGAACGGAAGGCCTCGGGCGAGATGGTTCGGCAGCTCCCGGAAGGGGGCGGGAGCGTGAAGCAGATGAGCCAGGACGAGCTTCTCGCTCTCCCCACCACGGTCAGCGTTGAGACCGCCGCCCGCGCCCTCGGGCTGGGACGTACACGCGCCTACCAGCTCGCTCGCCGAGGGCAGTTCCCCTGCAAGGTGATCCGCATCGGCACGAGCTACCGCGTCGTGACGGTCGATCTCCGCCGGCTGCTCGGCATCGAGCCGAGCTAGCGAGCCGTCCAACGAACGAAGGTCCGGCTCCCCAAGGGGAGCTGGACCTTCCGCGTTGAGGACGCAAGATCCGCCACCGTGCTGATCTCCGCTAGAGACGGTCAGACCATGCTCATGAAGCACAGCAGTTGAACCAGGATGCCGCTCAGACGTGCCAGATCCCAGTGACAAATGGGTGACAAATGATCTTCAGAAGGGCGGTCAAGATCGCCCCATAGGGCTCTGACCTGGGGAAATGAGAGAGCGGGCGACGGGAATCGAACCCGCGTAGCCAGTTTGGAAGACTGGGGCTCTACCATTGAGCTACGCCCGCTAGGCGTGTGAGGGCCCGGCGGGCCTCGGTCGCCATCCCGTAGCGTACAGGGTTCTCGGGGTGGACGTGCCGGGGCGGAGCGGGTGGGGGGCGATCGGGACTACACTTCTCGCGTCATCGCGTTCGGCGGTGGTTTGCGGGCTGTAGCGCAGCTTGGTAGCGCACTGGCTTTGGGTGCCAGGGGTCGTGGGTTCGAATCCCGCCAGCCCGACCGTGTTTCATCCTCCCGACCGGCAGGCCCCACAGTCGTGGTGGTCGTCGCAAGGTTTCAGGGACCACCGAAGCCAAGGCAGGCGTCCGCACGGGTTTCGTGCGGACGCCTGCCGGGCTACGCCTGGTCTGCGGCCAGGAGGGTGCGGGCCTTGGCCGCCGCGGTGGTGATCGCCTTGGGGAGGTTCTCCGGGCGGCGGCCGCCCGCGTTCGCCACCGGGCCTCTGCCGCCCGCGCCGCCGCCGACCTCGCGGGCCGCCTCGGACAGCAGGTCCCGGGCCTGGACGCCGGTGGACGCGCCGGCCGCCGCGACGAGCACCGCCTTGCCGTCCGACGCGGTGCCGAGGACGACGAGGCCGCGCTGGTCGCGGCGGGTGAGGACGCCGGTCGCGATCGTGCGCAGGTCCGAGCCGGTCAGGCCGGGGACGGTGTGCGCCACCAGCCAGCCGCCGGGCAGGGGCTCGGCGAGGGACGCGAGGCGGTCGGTGTGCCGGTCGAGTTCGGCGCGGTGCATCGTGTCCAGGCTGCGCCGGGTCTCCGCGAGTGTTTCCAGGCGTTCCCGGAGACGGTCGGGGGCCTGGTCGGGACGGACGTTCAGCAGCGCCGCGAGTTCCTCCAGCAGCAACGTGGCGCGGTCGTGGTGGCGGAGGGCGTCGGCGCCGGTGAGGGCCTCGATGCGGCGCAGGCCGGTGCCGATGGACGCCTCGCCGACGATGTGGACGGGGCCCGCCTGCGAGCCGTGGCCGACGTGGGTGCCGCCGCAGAGTTCGCGGGAGGCGTCACCGATGTCCACGATGCGGACGTCGTCGCCGTAACGCTCGCCGAACAGCGCGACCGCGCCCGCGCGCTCCGCCTCCGTCCGGGTCGTTTCCCAGACGCGCACCTCGGGGTCGTCGAGGAGGTAGTCGTTGACGAGGGTCTGGACGAGATTCGTGTCGACGGGGGAGAAGTGCGCGAAGTCGAAGCGCAGGCGTCCGGGCTCCACGCGGGAGCCCCGCTGCGCCGCGTGGTCGCCGAGGGTGCGTCGCAGCATCGCGTGCAGGACGTGGGTGGCGCTGTGCGAGCGGGCGGTGGCCGCGCGGCGGTCCGCGTCCACAATCGCTTCGGCCTCGTCGCCGGGACGGACCTCGCCGTCCACGATGCGGACGGTGTGGACGTGGAGGCCGTCCAGTCCCGGCCGGGTGTCGAGGACGTCGAGGGTCGCGCCGGACGTGCGGATCGTGCCCGTGTCGCCGACCTGGCCGCCTGACTCCGCGTAGAACGGGCTGCGGGTCAGGACCACCTCCAGTTCGTCGCCCTCGGTCGCCGTGGGCACCTCGCCGTCCGGGCCGAGGAGGACGCCGATCTGTGTTTCGGCTGTTTCGGAGGCGTAGCCGACGAAGTCGGTGAGGCCGTGCGCCGCGACGACGCGGCGGTAGAGGTCCTGCCGCGCGACCGCGCTGCCCTTGCGGCCCTGGCCGGCGCGGTGCGCCTTGCGGCGTTGTGCTTCGAGGAGCTCGGCGAACGCTTCTTCGTCGACGGTGAGGCCGGCCGACCGCGCAGCGTCGATGGTCAGGTCGATCGGGAAGCCGTAGGTGTCGTGCAGTTCGAACGCCGTCCGCCCGGAGATGGCGGTCGTGGCGCGGCCGATCGCCGTTTCGAGGATCTGGGAGCCCTGGCGCAGCGTCCGCTCGAACGCCTCCTCTTCGGCCGTGACGACCTGCTCGATGAGCGCGGACCGACTAGAGAGCTCCGGCCAGGTTTCGCCGAGGGTGCCGACGACGCTGGAGGTCAGCGCGGGCAGCGCGGGACCGTCGATGCCGAGCCTGCGCGCGTGCCGGATCGCGCGGCGCATCAGGCGGCGCAGGACGTAGCCGCGGCCGTCGCGGGCGGGCATGACGCCGTCCGCGATGAGGAACGCGATCGAACGGGAGTGCTCCGCGACGACGCGGAAGGAGGTCGAGTCGTCGCTGCCGTCGCGTCCCGGGTAGGGGCGGCCCGCCATCTCCTGGACGAGACGGAACGCCGGCGCGAGCAGATCCGTCTCGCACACCGTGTCCACGTCCTGGAGCACCGCCGCGAGACGGTCGAGACCGAGTCCCGTGTCGATGTTCCGCGCGGGGAGTTCACCGAGAATCGGGTATCCGTCCTTGCCGGGGCCCTCCCCACGGAGGTTCTGCATGAAGACGAGGTTCCACAGTTCCTGGTACCGCTCGCCGTCCACCGCGGGTCCGCCTTCACGTCCGAAGGACGGCCCCCTGTCGTAGTGCAGTTCGGAGGACGGTCCGCAGGGGCCGGGGATGCCCATCGACCAGTAGTTGTCCTCCATGCCGAGCCGCTGGATCCGCTCGGAGGGGACGCCCAGGCGCCGCCACAGCCGGACGGCCTCGTCGTCGTCCAGGTACACGGTGACCCAGAGGCGTAGCGGGTCGAGGTTGTAGTGGCGGGTGAGGAGCTCCCACGCCCAGGGGATCACCTCCGCCTTGAAGTAGTCGCCGAAGGAGAAGTTGCCGAGCATCTCGAAGAACGTGGTGTGCCGCGTGGTGCGGCCGACGTTCTCGATGTCGGACGTACGCGCGCACTTCTGCACGGACACCGCGCGCGGGTGGTCGGGTGTGCTCTCGCCGAGGAAGTACGGCTTGAACTGGTTCATGCCCGCGTTCGCCAGAAGCAGCGTGGGATCGGACGGGATCAGCGGGCTGGACGGCACGACGCGGTGGTCGCGCTCCTGGAAGAAGCCCAGGAAGGTCGAACGGATGTCAGTCGAGCGCATGGGACGGCCTCACGAGGTCGATGGGATGGCAGAGCACACCGCCGAGCCGGGCCGGGCACGTCTGCGCGTTCCCCGGCTCGGCGCGACTAGCTCGCCGTCCCACCTCGTGAATGACCATCGCATCCACGTTACCGGCGCCCGTTGTCCCCTTGCACGTCGATTTGGCGGGCGTCGTAGTCGGCGCGGGCGGCGTCGATCTGGGCGAGGTGGTCCTCGGCCCAGGCGACGAGGGTGCCGGCCGCGTCCATCAGCGTGGCGCCCATCGGGGTGAGCGAGTACTCCACGCGGGGCGGCACCACGGGGTAGACGGTCCGGGTGACGATGCCGTCGCGCTCCAGGCCGCGCAGCGTGACGGTGAGCATCCGCTGGCTGATGCCGTCGATCTCGCGCCTCAGCTCGGTGAACCGCTTGGTGCGCTCGCCGAGCAGCGCGATGACCTGCAGCGACCACTTGTCGCCGACCCGGTCGAGGATCTCGCGGGCGCGGCAGCCCGCGACGGTGTGCTCCATCGGTTATCTCCAGGTGACCAGGGCAGAAAAAAGTGCCTTCTTGTGCCGGTTGGCGGGCTGTCCGCACCATGGAAGCGGTTCCTGATGGGAACCGCCTTACCTTCCATAACCGTAGGAGACACCATGACGGCCCAGCTTGTCGAGATCCCCGGCTACCTCGCGGGGACCTGGACCATCGACCCCCTCCACTCCGGGGTCGGCTTCACCGTCCGGCACCTGATGGTCAGCCGGGTCCGCGGCCGCTTCGGGACGTTCGAGGGGACGATCGTGACCGGCGCCGACCCGCTGGCCTCGTCGGTGACCGCGACGGTCGACCTGGCGTCGGTCGACACCGGCAACGCCCAGCGCGACGAGCACATCAGGTCCGGCGACTTCCTGGACACCGAGAGGTACTCGACCATGAGCTACCGCTCCACCGGCGTGCGCCCGGACGGCGAGGACTTCGTGCTGGACGGCGAGCTGTCGCTGCGCGGCCTCACCAGGGAGGTCCCGCTCCGGCTGGAGATCGGAGGCTTCGGTCCCGACCCGTTCCGGCAGGACGACCCGTCCAAGGGCGCCCGCGCCGGGTTCACCGCGACGGGCGAGCTCAGCCGCCTGGAGTTCGGCGTGGGCGCGGCGACGACCGTGGCGGGCGGCGGGCTCGCGCTGAGCGACAAGATCCAGATCGTCCTGGAGATCGAGGCGGTCCTCCAGGACGGCTGATCCCGCCCGCGCCGCCGGGCCGGACGGGGTGCGCCGCCGCCCTGGAGACGGCGCCGCACCGCGTCAGTCCCAGAGCAGTGAGGGGAGCGCGTCCAGCGTCGTGATGCGCGCGACGTCCAGGGCGTCCGGGGCCGGGTCGCCGGAGCGGTCGAGCCACACGCCGGTGAGGCCCGCGGCGGCGGCGCCCCGCGCGTCGACGATGAGCCGGTCCCCGACGTAGGCGGCCGCGTGCGGCTCGGTGCCGAGGGCCGCGCAGGCCGCGAGGAAGATCCCGGCGTCGGGCTTGGCGGCGCCCGCCTCGCTGGAGGCCACGACGACGGGGAGCCGGTCGGCGAACCCGAGCCGTTCGACCTTCAGGCGCTGCTGCGCGGCGTCCCCGTTGGTGATCACCCCGAGCCGCAGGCCGTGCGCCGCGAGGGCGTCGAGCGCCGGCGCGGCGTCGGGGAACGGGCGCCAGGCGGCCTGGTAGCGGGCCACGAACCCGGTGAGCCACGCGTCGGCGCGCGCGTCGTCCCAGGCGCCGAGGCCGAGGTCCCCGGCGAGGGTGACGATCCGGAGGCGGCGCTGCTCGGCGAAGCTCAGCTCGCCTGCCAGGTACCGGTCGACCGCCTCTTCGGTCAGCTCGGCCCAGCGCGCGGCGAGCCATACCGGGTCGACTTCCGGGAACGTTCCGACGATGGCGCGGCGCGCGGCGTCATCGTGGTCGAGGAGCGTCCCGTCCAGGTCGAACAGCACCGCCGTGATCATGAGAGGAACGCGGTGAGCGCGGCGGTCAGCTCGGCCGGTGCGTCCTCCTGCACCAGGTGCCCCGCCCCCTCGACCGGCTGGAGGCGCGCGCGGGGGACGAGCCCGGCCAGCTCGCGGCCCTTGGCCGGGGGGATCCACGTGTCCTCGGCGCCCCAGCAGATCAGGACCGGGAGGTCCAGCTCGCGGTAGCGGCCCTGGACGTCGTCGGTGTGGCGCTGGTCGGCCTGGGCGATCTGCCGGTAGAACGCGGGCTGGTCGGCGTCTCCCAGCCAGGGGGCGACGAGCGCGTCGAGAGTGGCCGGATGCAGCCCCTTGTGGCTCGCGGACGTCACGTACTCGCGGACGAGCGCGCCGTGCAGCGCGGGCGGGAGCTGCTCGAACACCTCCGCGTTGGCTCCGACCAGACGGAAGAACGGCGACCCCCACGGCGCCAGCGCCACGGGGTCGACGAGAGCGAGGCGGCGGTAGGGGGCGCCGTGCAGGAGGTGCGCGCGCAGTGCCACGGCACCGCCGAAGTCGTGCGCCACGACGGACGGCTCGTCCAGGCCCCAATGCTCCAGCAGTTCGACGAAGACTCTGCCCTGCGCCGCAAGCGAGACGTCCTGTCCTTCGCTCATTTCGGACGTCCCATAGCCAGGCATGTCCCAGACGTGCACGCGATGGGTCATTGCCAGAGCGCGCGCGACACCACGCCACACGTAGGACGAGAACGGAGTGCCATGCAGCAGGACGACTGGGGGCGCTCCCTCAACGCCTAGTACCTCCCAACGGACCTCTCCGGCATGGCTCCGGTACGTCCTGCCCAGCGTCCAGTCGTGCAAGAAGGCTCCTCGTGTCGTGCGTCCGCGCAGCCGAACCGGTGCGGTTCGGTGGGCTTTCCTGACCGTTCCCATGATGGACGCCCGCACGCCGTGGCAGAGAAGCCCGCCTGGTCCGAGCCCGTCAAAGGGGCGGGCCCCTGACCGGCGTCCGGTTGGTCAGGGGCCCGAAGTCTCGGCTGTCTGAGGGGCTGGGAGTGCCCTTCTGCGAACAGCTCAGCCGAGACCGCTCTTGATCGCGGTGATCAGCTCACCGCCCGTGGTGTCGCCGCTGAGTTCCCAGAAGAAGGCACCGCCGAGACCCTGGTCGCCGGCGAAGCCCATCTTCCCGCGGATGGTGGACGGGGTGTCGTAGCTCCACCACTCGCTGCCGCACTTGCCGTAGGCGGTTCCGGCGACCGTGCTCGTCGCGGGGCACCTGCCCTTGAGGACCTTGTAGTCCTCGATGCCGGCCTCGTAGGTGCCCGGCGCGGCGCCGGTCGCGGTACCGCCCGGCTCGGACTGGGTGACGCCCGTCCAGCCGCGGCCGTAGAAGCCGATGCCGAGCAGCATCTTGGCCGCCGGCACGCCCTTGGCCCTGAGCTTGGAGATGGTGTCGGTGGTGTTGAAGCCCTGGTGCGGGATGCCCGGGTAGGACGTGAGCGGCGAGTGCGGCGCCGTCGGTCCCTTGGCGTCCCAGGCGCCGAAGTAGTCGTAGGTCATGGGGTTGTACCAGTCGACGTACGAGGCGGCGCCTCCGTAGTCGGTGACGTCCATCTTGCCGCCGTCGCTCGCGTCCGCGGTGATCGCGGCCGTCACGAGGTTGCCGGACCCGAACTTGGCGCGCACCGCGGCCATCAGCTTCCCGAACGCGCCCGGACCGCTGGTGTCGCATGTCAGGCCGCAGGCGTTCGGGTACTCCCAGTCGATGTCGATGCCGTCGAACACGTCGGCCCAGCGCGGGTCCTCGACCAGGTTGTAGCAGGACTCGGCGAACGCGGCCGGGTTCTGGGCGGCCTGGCCGAAGCCGCCGGACCAGGTCCAGCCGCCGAACGACCACAGCACCTTCAGCCCGGGGTGCAGCTTCTTCAGCTTGCGCAGCTGGTTGAAGTTGCCGCGCAGCGGCTGGTCCCAGTTGTCGGCGACGCCGTCGACGCTCTGGTCGGCGGTGTAGGCCTTGTCGTAGTCGGCGTAGGAGTCGCCGATCGCGCACCGGCCGCCCGTCACGTTGCCGAACGCGTAGTTGATGTGCGTCAGCTTGGCGGCCGAGCCGCTCGTCTCGACGTTCTTGACGTGGTAGTTGCGCTGGTAGACGCCCCAGTTGGTGAAGTAGCCGACGACCTTGCCGCCGCCTCCGGGGTTGCCGCCGCCGCCCTCGTCGGTGGTGACCGACACCGAGGCCGACGCGGGGGAGGCGTTCCCGGCGGCGTCCTTGGCCTTGACGGTGAAGGAGTAGGCGGTCTTGGCCGACAGCCCGCCGACGGTGGTGCTGGTCCCGGTCACCGACGCGGCCTTGGCGGAGCCGTTGTAGACGTCGTAGCCGGTGACGCCGACGTTGTCGGTCGAGGCGCCCCACGCCAGCGACACGCTGGTGGCGGTCTTGCCGGTGGAGCGGAGTCCGGACGGAGCCGAGGGGGCCTCGGTGTCCTTCTCGGGGGGTGTGGAGCCGTCGCAGGTCGCGCCGTTGACCGTGCAGCCGGTGAACCATCCGGAGCCGGTGCCGCCGAACCCGAAGCTGGTGGTCGCGCCCGCGGCGATCGTGCCGTTCCAGCCGGTGTTGGCGAAGGTGTAGTGGTTCCCGGAGACGGTCTTGGTCGCGTTCCAGACGTTGCCGACGGACGTCCCGGACGGCAGGTCCGCCTCCAGCTTCCAGCTGCTGATCGCCGAGCCGGTGCCGTTGGTGATGGTGCAGTTTCCGTCGAAGCCGGTGCCCCAGTCGGAGGTCTTCTTACAGGTGGCGGTGACGGCCTGCGCCGACGACGCCGGGGGCGCCGTGAGCAGGGCGGTGGCCGCCGCCAGTGTCGCTGCGCAGGCGAGCGCGATGGCCCGCCGTCCGCCCGGTCGTGACATGGTTCTCCGTTCGGTTCGGCCCCCGAAGCAAACAGGAATCCCCGCCATCTCTTAGGAAAGTTTCCTAAGAATTGCGCCGATCGTAACCGCGCCGAACGGGGTCGACAAGGGCCGCCGTGAGACCGGCGGACGGCGGTGCGAGTGGTCTAAGCGACTGCCTGGACCCATACGGTCACCGCCCCCGAAAAATTCAGGGCGCGCCGAACCATCCCGGCATGTCGAGCCGCCACAGGTCCGCGGGCGTCATCCGGCGGAGATCGTCCTCCAGGGCCCGCAGGCGCTCGGCGCCGAGCGCCCGAACCCAGTCGCCCCGGATCCGCTCGAAGATGCGCTCGGACCGGACGAGTGAGTCCGTGCCCCGCGCGGTCACCCGGACGATCTTCCGCCGGGCGTCCCGCGGATCGACCCCGCGCTCCAGGTAGCCGGCCCGCTCCAGCGACTCCACCATCTTGCCCGCGGCCTGCTTGGACACCCCGAGCCGGCGGCCGAGCTCCACCGCCGTCGTGCCGTCCGGGCCGATGGCCTGGAACACGAAGCCGTGCATCGGCCGCAGGTCCGGATGGCCCTCCCGGGCCAGCTCGGCGTGCAGTTCGTCGATGATCGCGCGGAACGCCAGGAAGAGCCGCAGCGGCAGCTCGAATCCGGGCGCGTCCCGCGGCCCGCCGTCACTTGACATGAAAGACAACCTCGTTGACTATATGGACAACCGCGTTGTCTAACTTAGGGGACAGGGAACCATGACGCTCATCCGCAACGCCGAGAGCCGCCGGACCGAGACGCCGGCCGCCGTGATGACCACCGCCGCATCGCCGACCCAGGGCGGCACCGAGGGGATCGCCGTCTGGCGCGTGGAGATGGCACCGGGCAAGACCGGTCCGCTGCACGCCTTCGACACCGAGCAGGTGTGGACGTTCCTCGACGGCGGCGCCACCGTCGACCTGGACGGCCGTAAACTGGAGGCGGGCGCCGGCGACACCGTCGTCCTGCCCGCCGACGCGCCCCGCCAGATCACGACCGGGGACACCGGGTTCACCGCCGTCGTCGCTGCCCACGCGGGCTGCCTCGCCTACGACCCGGACGCCCTGGTGGACGAGACCCGCTGCGCGATCGCCCCCCAGGGGGACGAGCGGATCGTCCCGCCCTGGGCCAAGTGATCAGAGGGCCCGGGGCTCAGGCGCCCAGGTAGGCCAGGACGGCGAGGACGCGGCGGTTGTCGTCCTCGGACTGCGGCAGCCCGAGCTTGCCGAAGATGCTGTTGGTGTGCTTGCTGATCGCCTTCTCGGTGACGAAGAGCTTCGCGGCGACCGCGGCGTTCGAACGGCCCTCCGCCATCAGCCCGAGCACCTCACGTTCGCGAGGGGTGAGCTGCTGCAGCGGCTCCTCGCGGGCGTGCCGGGTGAGCAGCTGGGCCACCACGTCCGGGTCGAGGGCGGTGCCGCCGCCCGCGACCCGGCGCACCGCCTCCACGAAGACCTTGACGTCCGAGACGCGGTCCTTCAGCAGGTAGCCGATGCCGCCCGTGCTGTCCGACAGCAGCTCCCGCGCGTACAGCTGCTCCACATGCTGCGACAGCACGAGCACCGGCAGGCCCGGGACCTGCTTGCGCGCCTCCAGCGCGGCCTTGAGGCCCTCGTCGGTGAACGTCGGAGGGAGCCGGACGTCCACGACCGCCACGTCCGGGCGGTGGGTGGTCAGCGCCCGGAGCAGGGACGGACCGTTGTCGACCGCCTCGACGACCTCGAAGCCGAACGCGCCGAGCAGGCGGATCAGGCCGTCCCGGAGGAGGGCGAGGTCTTCGGCGATGACAACGCGCACGGCAGCTCCATGGTCACGACGGTCGGCCCGCCGACCGGGCTCGTCACCGCCATCGTCCCATCGAACGCCGCCAGTCTGCGCTCGATACCGCGCATTCCGCTTCCGGCCGCCGGGTCGGCGCCGCCCGTCCCGTCGTCTCCGACGATCATGAGCAGCCGGTCCCCGGGGTGCTCGATCTGCACCCAGGCGCGCCGCGCGGCCGAGTGCTTGACCACGTTGGCGAGCATCTCCGCGACCGCGAAGTACGCCGCCGACTCCACCGGTGCGTCGCTACGCCCCGGCAGGTCGATCTGGACGTCGACCGGCAGCGGCAGCGTGAGGGCGAGGGCGCGCACGGCCCCGTCGAGGCCCCGCTCGGCCAGCACCGGCGGGTGGATGCCCCGGACCAGGTCGCGCAGTTCCGTCAGCGCCGTCCCGCTCGCCTGGCGGGCCTCGGCCAGGAGCTTCTGCGCCGTCTCGGGGTCGTGCTTCATCATCTCCTCGGCGAGGCCGATGTTCATGCTCAGCGCGACCAGCCGGGCCTGCGCGCCGTCGTGCAGGTCACGTTCGATGCGGCGCAGCTCGGCCGCCGAGGCGTCCACCGCTTCCGACCGCGTCTCGGTGAGCCGCTCGACGCGCTCGGCCAGCGCGTCCCGCGTCGGCGCGAGCAGGGACTGGCAGAACCTGGCGTGCGCCGTCAGGAACATCGTTCCCAGCGGGATGGACACCGCGGTCAGCGCCGCGCCCAGCACGACGGTGCCGACGAGGCCGACGACGCCCCAGTCGCCCAGCGGCCAGAAGGGACCCCACCCGTAGTCGGTCAGCTGCGCCACCCACGGCGCCACCAGCACGCCCTCCACCCCGTACAGCGTCAGACCGCCCGCGAGGACGCCGAGGACGAGCGCGACCGGCACGTTCAGGAGCGTCCACAGCAGGTCGCGCCACGAGGCCGGATCGGTGAGGATCCACTTCAGCCGGCCGAACACGCCCGCCCCGGCCGGCTCCGCCCGGTACGGAACGGGGATCCGCACCCCCGACCACTCGGCCGCCCACAGGCGCTGCTGGTTGGCGACCGTCCGGATCGCCTGGAACATCATCGGCGCCAGGACGACCCCGAACCCCAGCGGGATGAACGCGATCGACAGCACGGTCACGATGAACAGCGGCAGGTTCACCGCGTACGCGAGCACGATCTGGGCGACGGCCCGGACGAAACAGGTGAGGGCGCGCCGCCCGTACCCGCGCAGTAGCTCGCTCACCGTTCCTCCAAAGGGGTTCGCCGTGGGACCTCCACCATTGTCATCGTTCGCGCCTCGGGGCTCGGTGGTGCTAGACCCCCTCTTCGTGACCGAGGCGGTGGGGTTAGGCCTACCGTCATTCGAGCGTGACGAGACAACAGGCCCCGTTCCCTGGACAATGCACAGGCGACACTCAGGGGAGAAAGCGAATTCAAGCTGTGACAGCGACCACAAGCCAGACGTCCGACGGTCAGGGCCCCGGGCCCGCCCTGCGGCCCATCACCGAGCGCATCGCCGAGGAGATCGGCGTCCGCGAGGGGCAGGTGCGGGTCGCGGTGGACCTGCTCGACGGCGGGGCGACCGTCCCGTTCATCGCCCGCTACCGCAAGGAGGCGACCGGCGCGCTCGACGACGCCCAGCTGCGCGCGCTGGAGGAGCGGCTGCGCTACCTGCGCGAGCTGGACGAGCGCCGCGCCGCGATCCTGGAGTCGGTCGAGTCGCAGGGCAAGCTCACCGACGAGCTGCGGGCGCAGATCATGACGGCCGACTCCAAGGCGCGGCTGGAGGACATCTACCTCCCGTACAAGCCGAAGCGGCGCACGAAGGCACAGATCGCCCGCGAGGCCGGGCTCGAACCGCTCGCCGAGATGCTGTTCGGCGACCCGTCCCGCGACCCGCGGGCCGAGGCCGCGGCCTTCGTGGACGAGGAGAAGGGCGTCGCCGACGCGACCGCCGCGCTGGAGGGCGCCCGCGCCATCCTGGTCGAGCGCTTCGCCGAGGACGCCGACCTCATCGGCGCGCTGCGCGAGCGCATGTGGAACCAGGGGCGCATGGTCTCGCGCGTGCGGGACGGCAAGCAGGAGTCGGGCGCCAAGTTCTCCGACTACTTCGACTTCGCCGAGCCCTTCGCGAAGCTGCCCTCGCACCGTGTCCTCGCGTTGTTCCGCGGGGAGAAGGAAGAGGTCCTCGACCTCGACCTGGAGCCCGAGGAGGCCGGGGAGGACCCCGCCGCGCGCAGCTCCTTCGAGGTGGAGATCGCCCGCCGGTTCCAGATCACCGACCAGGGGCGTCCGGCCGACAAGTGGCTGTCGGACGCCGTCCGGTGGGCCTGGCGCACCCGGATCCTCGTCCACCTCGGCATCGACCTGCGCACCCGGCTGCGCCAGGAGGCCGAGGACGAGGCGGTCCGCGTGTTCGCGGCCAACCTGCGCGACCTGCTGCTCGCCGCGCCCGCGGGCACTCGCACGACCATGGGCCTGGACCCGGGCCTGCGCACCGGCGTCAAGGTCGCGATCGTCGACGCGACCGGCAAGGTCGTCGCGACCGACACCATCTTTCCGCACGAGCCCCGCCGCAGGTGGGACGAGTCGATCGAGACGCTCGCCCGGCTGGCCCGCGAGCACCGCGTCGACCTGGTCTCGATCGGCAACGGCACCGCCTCCCGCGAGACCGACAAGCTCGCCGCCGACCTGATCGCCCGGCATCCCGACCTCGAGCTGACCAAGGTCATGGTGTCGGAGGCGGGCGCGTCGGTGTACTCGGCGTCGGAGTACGCGAGCCGCGAGCTGCCCGGCATGGACGTCTCGCTGCGCGGCGCCGTCTCCATCGCCCGCCGCCTGCAGGACCCGCTCGCCGAGCTGGTCAAGATCGACCCCAAGTCGATCGGCGTCGGCCAGTACCAGCACGACGTGTCCGAGGTGAAGCTGTCGCGCTCCCTCGACGCCGTCGTCGAGGACTGCGTGAACGGCGTCGGCGTCGACGTCAACACCGCGTCCGCGCCGCTGCTCACTCGCGTGTCCGGCATCGGCGAGGGCCTAGCGGAGAACATCGTCGCGCACCGCGACGCCAACGGCCCCTTCCGCAGCCGCGCCGGGTTGAAGGGCGTCCCGCGGCTCGGTCCGAAGGCGTTCGAGCAGTGCGCCGGCTTCCTGCGCATCCCCGGCGGGGAGGACCCGCTCGACGCCTCCAGCGTCCACCCCGAGTCCTACCCGGTCGTCCACCGGATCCTGGACAGCGCGGGGACGGACATCAAGGCCCTCGTCGGCAACACCGCCGTCCTGCGCTCGCTCAGGCCGGCGGAGTTCGTCGACGACACCTTCGGGCTGCCGACGGTCACCGACATCCTCGCCGAGCTGGAGAAGCCGGGCCGCGACCCGCGCCCGGCGTTCCGGACCGCCACCTTCAAGGAGGGCGTCGACAAGCTCGCCGACCTCGAACCCGGCATGCTCCTGGAAGGCGTCGTCACCAACGTCGCCGCGTTCGGCGCGTTCGTGGACGTCGGCGTCCACCAGGACGGGCTCGTCCACATCTCCGCGATGTCGGACAAGTTCGTCTCCGACCCGCGCGAGGTCGCCAAGCCGGGCGACATCGTCCGGGTCAAGGTCCTGGACGTCGACCTGCAGCGCAAGCGCATCTCACTGACCCTGCGCCTGGACGACGAACCCGGCCGTGACCAGCAGGGCGGCGGCCGGCGCGGCGAGCAGCGCGAGCAGCGCGAGGGGGGCGCACGTCCGGAACGCGGCGGGCAGGACCGGCGCGGCGGCCAGAACCGGCGCGGCCAGGAGCAGCGGGGCCAGGAGCAGCGGGGCCAGGGCCAGCGGGGTCAGGACCAGCGCGGCCGGAACCAGCGAGGCGGGCAGCGCCGCGGCGGCCAGGGAGGCGGCGACTCCTCCGGCGGCGGCGCCATGGCCGACGCGCTCAGGCGCGCCGGCCTGGACAAGGGCCTTCCCGGCAACGACAAGCGCCGTTCCGGCGGCAAGGGCCGCTGAGACCCGGCCACGCGGGCGGAACGGTGTCCCGGCTTCGCGCCGGGGCGCCGTTCAGCCGTCGCCGAAGCCGCGCCACCGCCCGTCCGCGCCCGTCTCGGTCGGGCGCTGCGGGCGGACGGGACGGCGCGGCTGCGGCGGCGCCGCCTCGGAGGGAGAGGCCTCGGGCCGGTCGTAGGGGCCCTTGCCGAGCGGGTCCTGCGCGTAGGGGGAACGCTGCGGCGGCACCTGCGGAGCCTGCCGGTGCGCCTGGCCGAGCCTCGGGCCGCCCAGGACCGGCCCGCCGACGGCCGTGCCGCCGAACGGGTCCACCGCGTCCGCCTCCTCCGCGGAGGAGGCGTCGGGCTCGTCCGGTATCGGACGGTGCCGGGGGAACTGGAGGACGGCGATCGCGCCCAGCGCCAGCGCGCCCAGCCGCATCGCCGAGCGACCCACGTCCTGCGGCCACGGCTCCGCGTAGAGGAAGGTGCCCATCGCCAGCAGGTAGGTCTTCGCACTCACCGTCATCACGGTGGCCACGATCGACACCCGGCAGCGCTGGAACGCCATGACCATGATCCCGAACCCGATGGCCGCCGCCAGCACCGTCAGGTACGGCCACGGCGTCGCGGCGATCCGCAGGCTCGTGGCGTGCGCGTCGTCGCTCCACCCCTTGATCGCCAGCTCGGCGGTGCCGACCGGGAAGCCCGAGCTCAGCCCGTAGGCGATGCCGGTCACCGGGCGCGCGTGCCGGCCGTCGGGCCGGTGGTCGCCGAGGACCAGGATCAGCACCGGCACCAGCACCGCGGGGGCGACCACCGCGGCGATCTTCCACAGCGGCGCGTCCGCCGAGCCGATCGGCTCGTCCCCCCGCAGCGACGCGGTGAGCAGCAGGATCGCCGCGCCGATCAGCACCAGGCTGAGCCACTCGCGCGGGGTCAGCCGCTCGCCGAAGAAGACCAGGGCGATCAGCAGCAGCGGCACGATGCCGGACATGAAGATCGGTACCGCGGTGGACAGCGGCAGGTTGCGCAGCGCGAGGATCTGCAGGCCGAGCCCGCCGAGCACGACCCCGAGCGCGATCAGGAAGACCCAGTTGCTCACGATCGTCCACACCATGTGCGGGATGCGGTTGCCCCGTACAGCGGGCATCCGGTCCGCCGCGAGCTTGAACACGGCGAACCCGAGGTAGTAGAGACCGGTCGCACTGAAGGCCGCGGCTATCCCGTTCATCCCGGACGAGTATGGGGGTCCCGGTGCTCCATGTCACTGCCCGTGCGGCGGCGTTGACGCGGATTCGCCGGGCTTGTGGGCCTCCGATGTCCGCAGACGGCGCCGCGACCCCATAGACTTGGCCGCGCGAAGGCGCGGAGCCGTATTTCGGCGCGCCCGCGCCGCCGAGAGACTGACCGGCCGAGCACCACGGCGCAGCCCGCTGCGTGGAGGCCGAGGACTCGCACGTCAAGAGGAAGAGAACGCGTCGAACGCCGCGGCCGAGACAGCGCCCGATCAAGGAGACCGACCCCAGTGAAGACCGATGTCGAGGAGCTGACCCCCACGCGGGTCAAGCTCACCGTCGAGGTTCCGTTCGACGAGCTCAAGCCGAACCTCGACAAGGCGTACAAGGAGATCTCGCAGCAGGTGCGGATCAAGGGCTTCCGGCCCGGCAAGGTTCCCGCCCCGCTGATCGACAAGTACGTCGGCCGGGGCGCGGTCCTCCAGGAGGCGGTCAACGACGCGCTTCCCGAGCTGTACGGCCGCGCCGTCGAGGAGTCCGAGATCTTCGTGCTCGGGCAGCCCGACGTCGAGGTGACCGAGCTGGAGGACGGCACCCAGTTCGCCTTCACCGCCGAGGTCGACATCCGGCCGAAGTTCGATGTGCCCGACTACGACGGCCTGGAGGTCGTCGTCGAGGACGCCGAGGTCACCGACGAGCAGGTCGCCGAGACCATCGACAACCTCCGCGAGCGCTTCGCCTCCCTCACCGGCGCCGAGCGCGCGGCCGAGGACGGCGACTTCGCCACCATCGACCTCGTCGCGCGGATCGACGGCGAGGAGATCGAGGACGCCTCGACCACCGGTTACTCCTACGAGGTCGGCAGCAACTCCGCGATCGAGGGCCTGGACGAGGCCCTCGTCGGGCTCGCCGCGGGCGAGGACAAGACCTTCACCGGCACCCTGGTCGGCGGCGAGCACGCCGGCGAGGAGGCCGAGATCACGGTCACCGTGCAGAGCGTCAAGGTGAAGAACCTGCCCGACCTGGACGACGAGTTCGCCCAGCTCGCCAGCGAGTTCGACACGATCGAGGAGCTGCGCGAGGACGTGCGCGCCCGGCTCGGCCGGCAGGTGAAGCTGCAGCAGCTGTCCGAGGCGCGCGACAAGGCCCTTGAGGCGCTCCTGGAGAAGGTCGACATCCCGCTTCCCGACAAGGTCGTGGAAGAGGAGGTCGACCGCCGCAACCAGCAGCTGGAGCAGCAGCTCCAGATGGCGGGCATGACCAGGGACGACTACCTCAAGGAAGAGGAGAAGACCGCCGAGGAGTTCGACACCGAGGTCGCCGACGCGGCCCGGCTCGCGGTCAAGGGCGGCTTCGTGCTCGACCAGCTCGCCGTCCAGGAGGAGCTGAACGTCGAGAACGAGGAGCTCAGCGAGTACGTCGTCACGCAGGCGATGCAGATGGGCGTGCAGCCGCAGCAGCTCGCCGAGTACCTGACGCAGAACAACCAGCTCCCGGCGATCGTCTCGGAGGTGCTGCGCAGCAAGGCGCTGAACCTCGTGGTCGAGCACGTCACGGTCAAGGACGAGTCGGGCAACGAGATCGACGTCGACGCCGTGCAGCGCGAGCTGAACGGCGAGACCGCCCAGGCCGAGGACGCCGCCGAGGACGCCGCCGACGCGGAGGCCGAGGACGGCGCGCAGGAGGAGACCCCCGAGGAGACGGCTGAGGCCGCCGCTGAGGAGGCCCCGGCCGGCGAGGCTGCCGACGAGCAGGACGCCAAGACCAAGGACGCCTAGAGCTTTTCTGGACGTCCGCTGAGGCACCGGGCACGCCCCGCACCCGTACGACGGGTGCGGGGCGTGCGCGTGAGCGGGCCCCGCTCGGCCGGGCGCGGCGGCGAAGATCGTCAGCTGCGTGCGCGTCGGCCGGGCCGCGCCGGGTACGCCCCTGGCGAAAAGCCGGGCCCCCGGGCGTGAGTGGGCCCGTGAGCGCGTTAATGTCCAATCATCCGAACCGATTAAAAGGACCGGAGGAACACCCGGTGAGCATGCCTCCGACTTTCGACGAGTCGTCGCGGATCCAGGCGCGGGTCGCCGAGGCGCCCCTGTTGCCTCTGGGCGACCAGCTGTTCCAGCGGCTGCTGCGCGAACGCATCGTCTTCCTCGGCCAGCAGGTCGACGACGACATCGCCAACCGCATCTGCGCCGAGCTCCTGCTGCTGTCGGCCGAGGACGGCCGCCGCGACATCACGCTCTACATCAACTCGCCAGGTGGCTCCGTCACCGCCGGCATGGCGATCTACGACATCATGCAGTACGTCCCGAACGACGTCGTCACGGTCGGCATGGGCCTGGCCGCGTCGATGGGCCAGTTCCTGCTGTGCGCGGGCGCCCGGGGCAAGCGGTACGCCCTGCCGCACGCGCGGATCATGATGCACCAGCCGTCCGGCGGCATCGGCGGCACCGCCTCCGACATCAAGATCCAGGCCGAGCAGATGCTGTACGTGAAGAAGACGCTCGCCGAGAAGATCGCCGAGCACACCGGCCAGGAGCTCGACCAGATCGAGCGCGACTCCGACCGGGACCGCTGGTTCACCGCCGACGAGGCCAAGGACTACGGGTTCGTCGACCACGTCGTGCTCAGCGCCACCCAGGTGCCCTCCGAGGGCCCCGTCTCCTGACGACCTCACAACGAATCGGAGGCACACAGTGAGCGACCTCATCCGACCCGTTCTCGGCGATAGGGTCCGGCCCGGCGTGAACGCCGGCGGAACTCCGCGTCCGGTCGACGACCGCTACATCATTCCGTCGTTCGTCGAGCGCACCACGTACGGGGTCAAGGAGATGAACCCGTACAACAAGCTCTTCGAAGAGCGGATCATCTTCCTCGGCGTGCAGATCGACGACGCGTCCGCCAACGACGTGATGGCCCAGCTGATCACGCTGGAGTCGATCGACCCCGACCGCGACATCAGCATCTACATCAACTCGCCGGGCGGCTCGTTCACCGCCATGACGGCGATCTACGACACGATGCAGTTCGTCAAGCCCGAGATCCAGACCGTGTGCATCGGCCAGGCCGCGTCCGCCGCGGCGGTGCTGCTCGCGGCCGGGACGCCGGGCAAGCGGGCGGCGCTCCCCAACTCGCGGATCCTGATCCACCAGCCCGCGACCGAGGGCAGCTACGGCCAGTCCAGCGACATCGAGATCCAGGCCCGCGAGATCATGCGGATCCGCGATCTGCTGGAGACGATCCTGGCCGAGCACAGCGGCAAGAGCGTCGAGGAGGTCCGCCGCGACATCGAGCGCGACAAGATCCTCACGGCGGCCGAGGCCAAGGAGTACGGCCTCATCGACGACGTCTTCGCCAGCAGGAAGCGGAAGGCCGAGGTAGTGTCGTCCTGAGACGGCACGAGGACGAGGGAGTCCCCCAGCCCGGTCGTCACACTTCCGGGCGAGGGGCTTTCCAAGTCCGCTGGAGGCGGTAACGTCGAATCCGACGTCGTGAGCCTCTGGGACGCAACCAGCTGCGCCGCATCCTCCAAGGCTGGCGGCCCCACGAAAAGGAGACGGTTGGGTGGCACGCATCGGCGACGGCGGTGACCTGCTCAAGTGCTCGTTCTGCGGGAAGAGCCAGAAGCAGGTCAAGAAGCTCATCGCGGGCCCGGGCGTGTACATCTGCGACGAGTGCATCGATCTCTGTAACGAGATCATCGAGGAGGAGCTCTCCGAGACCTCCGACCTCAAGTGGGACAACCTGCCCAAACCGCGGGAGATCTACGAGTTCCTCGACTCCTACGTCATCGGGCAGGACACGGCGAAGAAGGCACTGTCCGTCGCCGTCTACAACCACTACAAGCGGATCCAGTCGGGTGACACCGGCCGTGACGACATGGTCGAGCTGGGCAAGTCCAACATCCTGCTCCTCGGTCCCACCGGATCCGGCAAGACGCTGCTCGCGCAGACGCTCGCCAAGCTGCTCAACGTCCCGTTCGCCATCGCGGACGCCACGGCGCTGACGGAGGCGGGCTACGTCGGGGAGGACGTGGAGAACATCCTCCTCAAACTGATCCAGGCGGCCGACTACGACGTCAAGAAGGCCGAGACCGGGATCATCTACATCGACGAGGTCGACAAGATCGCTCGCAAGAGCGAGAACCCGTCGATCACCCGGGACGTGTCGGGGGAGGGCGTCCAGCAGGCCCTGCTGAAGATCCTTGAGGGCACCACCGCGAGCGTCCCGCCGCAGGGCGGCCGCAAGCACCCGCACCAGGAGTTCATCCAGATCGACACCACCAACGTGCTGTTCATCTGCGGCGGCGCGTTCGCCGGCCTGGAGAAGATCGTCGAGTCCCGGGTGGGCAAGCAGGGCATGGGCTTCGGCGCGCAGATCCGCTCCAAGTCCGACTTCGAGGAGTCGTCGGCCGTGCTCGGCGACGTGATGCCCGAGGACCTGCTGAAGTTCGGCATGATCCCCGAGTTCATCGGCCGGCTCCCGGTGATCACCTCCGTGCACAACCTGGACCGCGAGGCCCTGATCAACATCCTCACCGAGCCGAAGAACGCGCTGGTGCGCCAGTACCACCGCCTCTTCGAGCTCGACGGGGTCGACCTGGAGTTCACCGACGACGCCCTGGAGGCCATCGCCGACCAGGCCATCCTGCGCGGCACCGGGGCCCGCGGCCTCCGCGCGATCATGGAGGAGGTGCTCCTGTCGGTGATGTACGAGGTACCGAGCCGCCAGGACGTCGCCCGCGTCGTCATCACCCGCGAGGCGGTCCTGGAGCACGTCAACCCGACCCTCGTCCCGCGCGACCGTCCCAAGCGCGAGCCGCGGGAGAAGTCGGCCTGACACCGCGAGACCCGACACCGCACGAGCCCTGACACAGCACGAGACCTGACACCGAGAGCAGCGGGCGCCACACGGCACCGCTGCTCTCGGTGTTCCCGGCTAGGGCCGCGTCCCGCCCGGTGCGGCCTCGCGGGACGGGTGGTTCCTGAGGGCGAAGTCGACCGTGTCGAGCGCCCACGCCCAGGACGCGTCGGCCTTGCGGGGCGTGTGGCCGAAGGAGCCCGCCAGTTCCAGGCTCACGTAGCCGTGGAACACGCTGCCGAGGAAGCGCACCGCGTCGGTCTGGTCGGGTTCGGGAAGGTCGTACCCGCGCAGGATCGCCCTCGTCATCTCCGCGTGCCGGGGCCCGGCGCTCGCCGCCGCCGTCTGCGGGTCGAGGTCGAAGCGCGCCGCGGCGTACCGCCCGGGATGCTCCGCCGCGTAGGCGCGGTAGGCGCCGGCGCACGCCACGAGTGCGTCCTTTCCCGCGCGCCCCGCCACCGCGCTCGCGACATGGTCGGCCAGTTCCTCCAGGGCCAGCAGCGCGACCCGCACCTTCAGCTCCCGCGCGTTCTCGATGTGCGCGTACAGGCTCGGGTCCTTGACGCCGAGCCTGCGCGCCACCGCCGAGACGGTCAGCCGGTCGAACCCGATCTCGTCGGCCAGCTCCGCCGCCGTCCGGGCGAGGCGTTCGGGGGTGATGCCCGCGCGCGCCATGGGACCTCCGTACCTAGAGTAACTTGGTATCTGCCTAATTCTATTAGGAAGTGAGGGAGACGGGAATGACCGAGTGGACCACCACCCCCATCGACACGCGCATCGTGCGCGGCGCGCTCGAACTGGAGCGGACCGGCCGCGGAGTGCTGCCGCACCGCCTGCCCCTCGCCGCCCGCGTCCAGTTCCCGGACGAGTACCTGGCGCGGACGGAGGAGCAGCCGTCGGGCGTGCGGCTGGTCTTCCGCACCCGGGCCACCGCGGTGGAGCTGGACGTCCTGCCCACCAAGCGGGCCTACGAGGGCACCCCGCCGCAGCCGGACGGTTTCTACGACCTCGTGATCGACGGGCGCCCGGCGGGCCGGGGCAGCGTGCCCGGCGGGAACCTGACCGTCATCGACATGGCGACCCAGAAGGCGGTCACCACCCCGGGAGAGCCCGGCACCCTCCGGTTCGCGGGCCTGGCCCCCGAGGCGAAGGACGTGGAGATCTGGCTGCCGCAGGTCGAGCCCACCGAGCTGATCGCGCTGCGCACCGACGCCCCCGTCGAGCCCGTCCCGGACCGCGGGAGCCCCGTGTGGCTCCACCACGGCAGCTCGATCAGCCACGGCTCCACCGCCGCCGGCCCCACCTCCACCTGGCCCGCCGTGGCCGCCGCCCGCGGCGGGGCGAACCTGATCAATCTCGGCTTCGGCGGCAACGCGCTGCTCGACCCGTTCACCGCCCGCGCCATCCGCGACACCCCCGCCGACCTGATCAGCCTCAAGATCGGCATCAACGTCGCGAACGCCGACGCGATGCGCCTGCGCGCGTTCGGGCCCGCCGTGCACGGCTTCCTCGACACCGTCCGCGAGGGGCACCCCGAGACGCCGCTGCTGCTCGTCTCGCCGATCCTGTGCCCCGTCCAGGAGCGGACGCCGGGTCCGCTGGCCCTCGACCCCGGCGCTCCGCGACTGCGGTTCCGGGCTCTGGGCGACCCGGCGGAGGTCGCGAACGGGCGCCTGACGCTCACCGTCATCAGGGACGCGCTGGCCGGGATCGCCGCGCGGCGCGCCGAGGACGATCCCCACCTGCACTACCTCGACGGCCGCGTGCTCTACGGCGAGGCCGACTACGCGGAGCTGCCCCTGCCGGACGAGGTCCACCCGGCCCCCGAAAGCCATCGCCGCATCGGAGAACGCTTCGCCGCACTGGTCTTCGAGAGCGAGCACGGAGCCTTCGCGGCCCGCTGAGCCGGGGGAGGGCCGGAGGGGTCAGCCGCGGGACTCGCCGAGGCCGGCCTCGCGGGCCAGGACGATGGCCTGGGCGCGGTCGGCGACGTGCAGCTTCATGAAGATGTTCGAGACGTGGTTGCGGACGGTCTTCTGGCTGAGGTAGAGCGTCCCGGCGATCTCGGTGTTGCTGCGGCCCTGCGCGATCAGTTCGAGGACCTCCCGCTCCCGCTCGGTGAGCTGCGGGAACGCGGCCTGCCGCGGGTCGGGCATGTCGGTGAAGTAGGTGAGCACGCGGCGTGCGATCTCCGGGCCGTAGATGGCCTCGCCCGCCGCGACCGCCTTCACGGCGCGGGCGATCTCCTCCGCGCCCGACTCCTTCAGCAGGTAGCCGCGGGCGCCGGCGCGCATCGCCGCGAAGACCGAGTCGTCGTCGCGGAACATCGTCAGCACCAGCACGCCGATGCGCGGGCTGGTGCGGGTGATGGTGCGGGTCGCCTCGATGCCGTTGCCGCCGGGCATGTGCAGGTCCATGATGACGACGTCCGGCTGCAGCTCCGCCGCCAGCCGCACCGCGCCCGGCCCGTTCTCCGCCTCGCCGACGACCTCCACCCCGAGCGCCTGCAGCAGGCCCTTCAGCCCCTGCCGGAACACCGGGTGGTCGTCGGAGATGAGCACCCGGATGGTCTCGGTCATCTCCGCCCGTCTCTTCCGATCGAGGGACGATGGTACCCGGCGGCGATCCGCGCGGCGGCGAGCGGGAGCCGGACGGTGACGACGGTCCCGCCGCCGTTCCGGGACGTGATCGCGCAGCTGCCGCCGACCTCGGCGGCCCACTCCCTCATCGCGGCCAGGCCGCGGCGCGGCTTCGGCTGGCCTCCGTTGCGGGCGGCGTCCGGCAGGCCGGGTCCGGTGTCGGCGACCATCAGGTGCAGGTCGGCGTCCCGGCTCAGCCTGACCGTCGCGGTGCTCTCGGGAGCGTGCAGCCGGACGTTCGTCAGCGCCTCCTGCGCGATCCGGTACGCCGCGACCTCCACCGCGGCGGGCAGCCCCGCGGGCTCGCCGTCGAACCGGACGTCCACCCGCTCGCAGCAGCCGTCGGCGAACGACTCGATCGCCGCGACGAGGCCGAGGTCGTCCAGCGCCGGGGGCCGCAGCCCGTGCGCCAGATCCCGGATCTCCCCGACGGCGGTCGCCAGCCGGTCCCTCACCTCGGCGAGCAGGGGGTCCATCCGCTCCGGCTCGCCGGCGAGGGTGATGCGGGCCGCGTCCAGCGACATCGCGAGGCTGGCGAGCGTCGGCCCGAGCCCGTCGTGCAGGTCGTGCCGCAACTGGCGGCGCTCCTCCTCCCGGCTGGCGAGGATGCGCTCGCGCGAGCGCTGCAGGTCGGCGGTGAGACGGCGGAGGTGAGGGATGGTCGCGGCACGTGCCGCCACGGCCCCCGCTGTGAACGCGCCGGCCAGCACGGTGGCGCGTGCCAGTACCGCTCGCATCCCGTCCCTCTCCTCCGTCCCGCCGTCGCGGAACTTCGCCGCCACCCTTTCCGGGGAGGCGACCCGGTGTCAGGTGACCAGTGTCCCGACCGCGGCGGGAAAACGCTCTCTGGCCCGCCCCGCCGCGTGTCGCGGACGTCGCGCAGGACGCTGGCCAGGCCGATGCCCGCGCACGGCGCGCCGACTCGCACGGTCGTCGCGGACATGGTCCGGGCCGGTCCGGCCGCCGGCCGGACGGTCGGGCGGTGGTTCCGGTCGACCGGATCAGGGTGATCGGCGTGAACGTGGACGGCGCGACGGGGTGCTGGCCGGTGGGGATTCCTCCGCGCGCCGGGCCGTCCCCGGGGCCGTCCACCCCCGGCGTCCCCGTAGAATCGTCAGCCGTGACACAGCCCAGCACTGAGCGCGGCCAGGGCGCCGCCGCGGACGTCGACCTTCCCACCCAGTACCGACCGGCCGATGTCGAGGGCCGGCTCTACGAGCGGTGGGTATCGGCGGGGCTGTTCACCGCCGACCCGGAACGCGCGCCGGAGCGGCCCGCCTTCTCCATCGTGATCCCACCGCCGAACGTGACCGGCTCGCTGCACATGGGGCACGCCCTCGACCACTCCATCCAGGACACCCTCGTCCGGCGCCGCCGGATGCAGGGCCACGAGGTGGTGTGGGTGCCGGGCATGGACCACGCGGGCATCGCCACGCAGAACGTCGTGGAGCGCGAGCTGGCCAAGGAGGGCCTGTCGCGGCACGACCTCGGGCGCGCCGACTTCGTCGAGCGGGTCTGGCAGTGGAAGGCGGAGTCCGGCGGCCGCATCCTCGGTCAGATGCGCCGCCTCGGCGACGGCGTCGACTGGACGCGCGAGGCGTTCACGATGGACGACGACCGTGCCCGCGCCGTCCGGACGATCTTCAAGCGGCTGTTCGACGACGGCCTGATCTACCGCGCCGAGCGCATCATCAACTGGTGCCCGCGCTGCCTGACGGCGCTGTCGGACATCGAGGTCGAGCACGAGGAGGTCGACGGCGAGCTGGTCTCGATCCGGTACGGGTCGGGCGAGGACGAGATCGTCGTCGCGACCACCCGGGCGGAGACGATGCTCGGCGACACCGCCGTGGCCGTCCACCCGGAGGACGCCCGGTACGCGCACATGGTCGGGCGGGAGATCGAGCTCCCGCTGACCGGCCGCCGCATCCCGGTCGTCGCCGACGAGCACGTCGACCCCGCGTTCGGCACCGGCGCCGTCAAGGTGACCCCCGCGCACGACCCGAACGACTTCGAGATCGGGCGGCGGCACTCGCTGCCGTCCCTGTCGGTCATGGACGAGCGGGGCAACGTCACCGCGCCGGGCCCGTTCGCGGGGCTGGACCGGTTCGAGGCGCGCCCGGCGGTCGTGGCCGCGCTGCGCGAGCAGGGCCGGATCGTCAAGGAGGTCCGCCCCTACAAGCACTCGGTCGGGCACTGCCAGCGCTGCTCGACGGTCGTCGAGCCGCGCGTGTCGCTGCAGTGGTTCGTCAAGGTCGAGTCGCTGGCGCGGGCCGCGGGCGACGCCGTCCGCGACGGCCGCGTCAAGATCCACCCGCCGGAGATGGCGTCCCGCTACTTCGAGTGGGTCGACAACATGCACGACTGGTGCATCAGCCGCCAGCTGTGGTGGGGGCACCGGATCCCGGTCTGGTACGGGCCGGACGGCGAGGTCGTCTGCCCGAGCCCGGACGAGGAGCCGCCCGCCGGATGGACGCGGGACTCCGACGTCCTCGACACGTGGTTCTCCTCGGCGCTGTGGCCGTTCTCGACGCTCGGCTGGCCCGACGAGACGCCCGACCTGAAGCGGTTCTATCCCACGTCCGTCCTGGTCACGGGCTACGACATCCTGTTCTTCTGGGTCGCCCGCATGATGATGTTCGGGCTGTACGCGATGGACGGCGTCCAGCCGTTCGACACCATCGCCCTGCACGGGATGGTCCGCGACCAGTTCGGCAAGAAGATGTCCAAGTCGTTCGGGAACGTCATCGACCCGCTCGACTGGATCGACGCCTACGGCGCCGACGCGACCCGCTTCACGCTGCTGCGCGGCGCGAACCCGGGCGGCGACGTCCCGGTGGCCGAGGAGTGGGCGCAGGGCTCGCGCAACTTCTGCAACAAGCTGTGGAACGCGACCCGGTTCGCGCTCATCAACGGCGCGCACACCCGCGGCGCCATGCCCGCCGAGCTCTCCACGGTCGACGCCTGGGTCCTGTCCCGGCTGCACGCGGTGATCGCCGAGGTCGACGCGCACCTGGAGGCGTTCGACTTCGCGAAGGCGTGCGAGGCGCTCTACCACTTCGCGTGGGACGAGGTCTGCGACTGGTACGTGGAGCTGGCCAAGGTGCAGCTCGCCGACGAGCGCGCCGAGGCGACCCGCCGCGTGCTCGGCGAGGTCTTCGACAACCTGCTGCGGCTGCTGCACCCGGTCGTCCCGTTCGTCACCGAGGAGCTGTGGACGTCTCTCACGGGCGCGGAGACGGTCGTCACCGCGCCGTGGCCGACCGCCGACCCGGCGCGGCGCGACGGCGGCGCCGAGGAGCTCGTCGGCTCCCTCCAGCGGATGGTGACCGAGGTGCGGCGGTTCCGCGCCGACCAGGGCCTCAAGCCCGGTCAGCGGGTCGCCGCGCGGATCGAGTGGAACGGCTCCGCCCTGCACCGCCACGAGGACGGCATCCGCTCGCTGCTGCGCCTCACCGAGCCGGAGGACGGCTTCTCCTCGACGGCGTCCCTGCCGGTCGAGGACGTGAAGGTGCACCTAGACACCGCGGGGGCGATCGACGTCGCCGCCGAGCGCAAGCGGCTGGAGAAGGACCTGGCCGCCGCCCGCAAGGAGGTCGACCAGGCGCGGCGCAAGCTCGGAAACGAGGCGTTCATGGCGAAGGCGCCCGAGGCGGTCGTGGCGAAGAACCGCGACCGGCTCGCCCAGGCGGAGTCCGACATCGGCAGGCTGGAGGCCCAGCTGGCCGCGCTCCCGGCGGGCTGACCCCCGCCGGCGGGCCGGCCGGGCCGCTCTTGACACGGGCGCTGACACGGCGATCCGTCGGCACGGCGGCGCCTGCCGCAGTTACGATCCGGTAGGGCCCGTGGGCCCCTGCGGTATTTGAACTATCGGGAGTGCAATGGCCGATTCACCACCTCGGTCCGGCACGCCGGACTCCCCGTCCGGCGACGACCTGGACGCGGCGCAGGTCATCGAGGACGGTCGCGAACCGGAGGACGACCCGACGCCCTTCGGCGGCGCGCGCCCCTGGTGGTCGGTCGACATCGGCGACGGGACCGGCCCGCACGCGATGGTGAACGGCACCGGCCCGCACGCCATGCCGAGGAACGGCACCGGCCCGCACGCGATGCCCGGTTCGGCGAACGGGTCGGGGGCGTTTCCGGTCGTGGGCACGGGCCCGCACGGCGTCCTCCCGAACGGCACCGGCCCGCTGCCGCGGGTGACCGGCGCGCCGGCCGCGCCCGGCGGGCGCCTGCCGAAACCGCTGGTGGTCGCCGGCGTCGCCGTGGTCGTCGGGATGCTGCTGGTCGCGGGCGCGCTGGCGCTGCGGGCCGGCGGCGCCGGCAAGGACGCCGAGACGGCGGCCGGCCCCGGGCCGTCCAAGAAGGTGATCAAAGCGGGTCCGACGGCCGGGGGCCTGCACAAGGACCCGCTGACCTCGCCGCAGGCGAGCGCCGCCTACCCGTTCCTCGCGGGCGCGGTCGAGGCGGGCGGTGTCCCGGTGGCCGAGAACGGCCTCGCCGTCTACACCGAGGAGCCGGTGCGCAATGTCGACCTGCTGTTCGTGGGCGGGACGGGCCAGATCGGCGATCCCTCCGGCTTCCTGCAGAAGACACAGCCGACCACGTTCATCGCCGGGCAGGACGCCGACCCGGGCCGCAAGGGCGGCAAGGCGGTGTGCGGCACGTTCGCCGTCCTCGCCGAGACCCACACCTACTGCGCTTGGGCGACCAAGGACTCCTTCGGCGTCGTCGCGTCCAACCGGCCCTCGGTGAACCCGCAGTTCCCCCTGATGGCCGACCTGATGCACCGCATCAGGAAGGACGTCGAGAAGCCGAAGTGATGTAGAGGCGCTCAGTGTCGGCGCCCACCGCGTCCAGGACGAGCCCGGTGAAGTAGACCGTGCCGAGGGCGACCACCCGGTGCCCGAGCGTCGCGAGCGACTCGGGTGTGATGGCGGCGGACCCGATCACGTCCCAGCGGGACGGCAGGGCGCGGGTGAACCGCAGGTGCGATGGCGAAAGCCGGACGAACGTCACGGGCAGCGTGCCGAGTTCGGCGATGGCGCCGTCCAGGTCCTTGTGGTCGGGGAGGCAGACCACGACGTGGTCGATGGTCCCCCAGGCATCCCAGGCGGCGCCGAGGGCGGCGGCGACCCCGGCCCGGTCGATCGCGGAGTCGACCAGCAGCCGCGTGGCCGACCCGGGCACGTCGTGCCAGGACAGGCGGCCGGGCAGGGCGATCGAGGACAGCGCGTCCCGCACCGTTGCGGCCGCGGGCTCGGCCACTCCGGGGAGACGGCGGGCGGCGACCACGCCCAGTTCGGCCGCCGCGCGTCCGAGACCGGCGGGAAGCAGGTCCGGGGGGAGCGCGCTTCCTCCGGGCCCGACGAACTCCGCGGCGCCGAGCACCCCCGCGACCTCGGCCGACTGCGGCGCCGACAGGACGCGCGTCCGCGGCCCGGCGACACCGAGCTTCTCTTCGGCGATCTCCGCCGGCGTGTCGCCGAGCACCCCGGCGTGCTCGCGGAAGACCGGCGTGATCGCGGCGACGTCCGGCGGGAACAGGGCGACCTCGTCCGACCGTCCGCCCATGCCCGCCTCCAGGACGAGCGCGTCCGCACCGGCGCGGCGCGCGTGCAGGACGCCCGCGATCGTGAAGAGGCCCGACGGCGACAGGTAACCGCCGGACGGCGGCGGGAGCGCGGCCACGGCCTGCCCGAGCACGTCCGCCAGGAAGGCGAGTTCCCCGGCGGAGACGGCGCGCCCGTCCACCCGGATGCGGTCGCGATCGCTGCGCAGCCCGGGGCTCGTGACCGTGCAGACGCGGAACCCTGCGGCCCCGAGGAAGGCCGACGCGTAGGTCGCCGCCGTCCCCTTCCCCTTGGAGCCGACGACGGTCAGGACGGGAACGTCCGGCGCGAGGAGGCCCAGCGCGCCCGCGAGGGCGCGGGCCCGCCCGACGTCGCGGGTCTCGCCCGGCGCGCGCCGCTCCCACTCGCCGAAGAACACGTCCATGCCTCCAGTGTGACCCCGGGCGGAGCCGCGCCCACCGCCGAGTAGGCTCTGTGACCGTGAGTCAGGTATCCGAGCCGTCCGATTACAGGGCCACCGTCGGCGCGATCATGGGGCGCGGGGTCGAGTGGGAGATCGACCCGACCCTCGACCGGATCGCCGACCTGGTCGACGTCCTGGGGGCGCCGCACCGCGCGTACCCGGTGATCCACATCGCCGGGACGAACGGCAAGTCCACCACGGCCCGGCTCGTCGAGGCGCTGCTGCGCGAGCGCGGCCTGCGCACCGGGCTCTACACCAGCCCCGAGCTGACGACGCTGCGCGAGCGCATCGCGATCGACGGGGAGCCGATCAGCGAGGAGCGGTTCGTCGAGGCGTTCAACGAGGTGCTGCCCTACCTCCAGCTGGTCGACGACAAGCACGAGGCCCGGCTGTCGTTCTTCGAGGTGCTCACCGCGATGGCCTTCGCGGCCTTCGCGGACGCGCCGGTCGACGTGGCGGTGGTCGAGGCCGGCATGGGCGGCGCCTGGGACGCCACGAACGTCGCCGACGGCGCGGTCGCGGTGATCACGCCGATCGGCCTGGACCACACCCGCTACCTGGGCGACACGCTGGAGCAGATCGCCGGGGAGAAGGCGGGCATCATCAAGCCGGGCGCGATCGCCGTGCTGGCGCAGCAGCCGGTCGAGGCCGCCGAGGTGCTGCTGCGGCGGGTCGTGGAGACCGGCGCGACGGCGGCGCGCGAGGGCGTCGAGTACGGCGTGCTGAGCCGGGACGTCGCCGTCGGAGGCCAGCAGATCTCGCTGCGGGGCCTGCACGGCGTCTACGACGACATCTTCCTGCCGCTGTTCGGCGAGCACCAGGCGAGCAACGCCGCGACGGCCCTGGCCGCCGTGGAGGCGTTCGCCGGCGGCGCCCCGACCCGGGGCGAGCCGAACCTGGAGGCCGCGACGCGGATCGCGCCCGGCGAGTCCTTCCTCGGCGGCGAGGAGGGGCAACTCGACCCGGCCCTGGTCCGCAGCGGCTTCGCCAAGTCGGCCTCGCCGGGCCGGCTGGAGGTCGCCCGGACGGGCCCGACCGTCCTGCTGGACGCGGCGCACAACCCCGCAGGGATGGCCGCGACCGTCGCCACGGTCACCGAGTCGTTCGGCTTCACCCGGCTCGCCGGTGTTCTCGCCATCGCCGTCGACAAGGACGTCGCCGGGGTCCTCGACCAGCTCGAACCGGTGCTGGCCGAGCTGGTGGTGACCCGCAACTCCTCGGCGCGCTCGATGCCGCCCGAGGAACTGGCCGAGATCGCCGAAGGGGTCTTCGGCGCCGAGCGCGTCCATGTCGTCGAGCGGCTGGACGACGCCATCGACCGGGCGATCGGCCTCGCCGAGGAGACGGGGGAGTACCGGGGCGCCGGCGTGCTGATCACCGGCTCGGTGGTCACCGCGGGCGACGCCCGCACGCTGCTGCGCGTCGGGGAAGGCCGGTGACGGGCATGAGCGCGCGGACCGCCGCGAACCCCGCGCGCAGGCTGTTCGCCACGGTGCTGGCGTGTGAGGCCATCGTGATCGCGCTCGCGATCCCGGTGGCGGTGACGGTGCTGGACGTGGACGGCGCGACCGCCGGCGGCGTGTGCGGCGGCCTGGCCGTCGCGTGCGTGGTGCTGGCCGGCCTGCTGCGCTTCCCGTGGGCGGTCCACGCGGGCACGGTCCTGCAGGTGCTGATCATCGCGACCGGGTTCATGGTGCCGGCCATGTTCTTCCTCGGTGTCGTGTTCGGGGCACTTTGGGGAACGGCCATTTGGCTGGGACGCAAGGTGGGCGGCGCTCCGCCGCGCTAGGTTCGCGGGGACGGCACCATTGCGTCCGCCGATTCCCGCGCATTCACCTCATCATCTTATTTGGACATATTTCCTTTTTGGGAAATGTGCGTGCGGCGGATGACGACGTCCTAAGGAGCACGCCGTGTCCTCCCACGCACGCGAACACACGCCCGGCGACCTCGCCGGGACGCGGCCCGCCTGGCCTCCGGCACGCCCCACCGAGGGGGTCGCCCGGCGGCGGCTCGCGACGCTCGGCGCGCTGCTGCTGACGTTCACCGCGCTGCCCGCGGCCGTCCTGGTGGTGCCCGACGCGTCCGGCAACGTCGTCCCGGCCGCCGCGAGCGCCCTCGCGCTCGGCGACGCCGAGGTCCCCGGACTGCTGCGCGCCACCGGGCTGTCGCTGCCCGCCCTGCTGGTCACCGTGCCGTTCGCCGCCGTCGCCGCCCGCCGGCTCCCCGCGTGGGGCGTGCTCATGGCAGGGCTCGCGGTGCTGCTCGCGGGCACCGGCGCCGCCGGCCTCGCCCACTCGCTGCCCGACATCGGGGCGGTCCGAGCCGTCCAGGGCGTCGGGGCGGGCATCGTGCTGCCCGCGAGCCTCGTCCTGGTGTGGGAACGCCGGAACCGCGCCCTGTCGGCCGCCTGGGCCGGAGCCCTCGCGGGCACGCTGATCCTCGCGATGCCCCTGGCGCTGAAGGCCGTGCCCGTGCCCGCCGACGGCACCGCCGTCCACGACTGGCGGGTCGCGCTGGCGCCCTACCCGCTGCTCGCCGTCGCCGCCGCGGGGGCCGCGCTCGCCCACCCCCTCCTGCGCGGACGCCGCCACCGGCGACCGCCCGCGCTCCGGAGCACCGAGCGCGGCCGGCTGCTCCTCGTGCCGGTCCCCGCGGGCGGCTTCGCGTTCCTCGCCGTCGTCGCCGCGCACGGCTGGTCGCCCGGGGCGCGGCTCCTCCTCGCCGGGCTCACGCTGCTCGCCCTGGCCGGCCTCGCCTTCGCCGGCGGCCGGGGCGCGGCCGCGGGCGGCCCGTCCGGCGGCGTGGTCGTCATGATCGCCGTCGGCCTGCTCTGCCAGCCCGTCGCCGGCCCGCTCGCCGGGCTGGCCGCCGCCGAGGCGGGGGCCGGGGGCCCGCCGCTGCTCCCGTTCGCCGTGGCGGCCGCCGCCGCCCTCGCGGCGGCGCTCGCGGCCACCCGCGCCGGGACGCGCGGCGCCGTCCGCACCGGCCACATCCTCATGGCCGTCGCCGTGCCGCTCGGCCTCGCGGGCGGCGCCCTCGGCCGCTGGGCGCTGCTCGCCCCGCTCGTCCCCCTCGGCGCCGGCGCGGGACTGGCCCTCGCCGCCTCGCTCCGGGACGCGAGGGTTGGCGCCGCGCTGTTCGGCCTGTCGCTGTGCTTCCCCGCGGTGCTGGCCGGGCAGATGCTCGTCCTGTCGTTGCAGGCGGCGCGGCTGGAGCGCATCCGCCCGGTCACCGACGCGCAGCATGTGCACGCCCTGCTGGAGGGCTACCGCATCTGGCTGGCCGTCGCCGGGGTGGCCGCCGTGCTGCTCGCCGGAGCCACCGCCCGCCTGTGCGCCGGACGCGCCGCGGCACCGCGCGCCCGCGCCGCCCGGCTCCCCGGGAATGCCGCTGCGGACCCCGGAGCCGGGTAGGATTCGCGCGCTTACCGAATCCGCAATCCTCTAGGAGAAACTCCCGTGTCCGAGCGCACTCTTGTCCTGGTCAAGCCCGACGGCGTTCGCCGCGGCGTCGTCGGCGAGGTCATCTCCCGGATCGAGCGCAAGGGCCTGAAGCTCGTCGCGCTGGAACTGCGCACCCTCGCCCGCGAGACCGCCGAGGCGCACTACGAGGAGCACGCCAGCAAGCCGTTCTTCGGCGAACTGGTCGACTTCATCACCGGCGGCCCCCTCGTCGCCATGGTCGTGGAGGGCCCGCGCGCCATCGAGGCGTTCCGCTCCCTCGCCGGCGCCACCGACCCGGTCAGCGCCACCCCCGGCACCATCCGCGGCGACTTCGCCCTGGAAATCGGCGAGAACATCGTCCACGGCTCCGACTCCACCTACTCCGCCGAGCGCGAGATCAAGCTCTTCTTCCCCGAGGTGTGAGTCGGCCCAGGGGGCGACCCCCTGGAACCCGCTGTGTTTCCCGGGGGGTGACCCCTGGAACCCCCGTCACGTAGCCGGGCGATCCTCACGCCACCGCGCGGGTGCGCTGTGCCCGTGCGAGTTGGCGCTGTGTCGCTGTGGTCGCCCGGCTCGACGGGCAGGTGCGTTGCGCTCGCTCCCCGCACCTGACCGTGTCCCGGCTCGGGTCTTTCCACGAGCGTCCGGGCGCGGCACGTCCAAGAGCGTTGGATGTGGATGATTCGCACCCTCTTTGAGCGGGCGTCCAGCTGCCGCTGGGTGAGGTTCGGTTCGAGAGGGCTTGGATGTTTCTCTTTCGAGAACCGGGCCCGTTCCGGCGGAGACGGGGCGGGGGCGCTCGTCCCACGACCGGCTTGAGGACGAGTAAGGGCTGGCCCTGCGGTGCCCCGGTCCCCTTCATGAGCCGGTAGATCCTCGTCCCGGGGTTCGGCTTTTCTGTGGCCGTGCGGAGCGGTGTTGCGGAGCTGGTCGAACCGTGTCGGTGTGGGGGCTGTGTCCGGCCGGGGGAGACCCCCTAAGATCCTCGGATACCCGGTGGCGTCGGGTCTGCCGTGGCGTCGCGCGTCTTTGGCCGATCGGGCCGCCGGGTCAGTCCGCCGGGTTCTCTTTATGGAAAACCGGGCTGGTCAGGACGCGTTTTTTTCGCGACGCGCGGCGCGGGGGTTACTGCCCGCGGAGGTAGGCGCACGTTACGATGGACGCGCCGCTATACACGCCCGTCAATCATGAAGGGCTCCCTTTCTTCATGGGTAACAAGCTGTCGTTTCTTGGCCGTGACATGGCGGTCGATCTAGGTACCGCCAACACCCTGGTGTACGTGCGCGGGCGTGGCATCGTCCTGAACGAACCCTCAGTGGTGGCGATCAATACCAATACCGGGAAGATCGTCGCGGTGGGCATCGAGGCGAAGCGGATGATCGGCCGCACACCTGGCAACATCGTCGCGGTCCGTCCGCTGAAGGACGGCGTCATCGCCGACTTCGACGTCACCGAACGGATGCTGCGCTATTTCATCCAGAAGGTGCACAAGCGCCGGCACTTCGCCAAGCCGCGGATCGTCGTGGCCGTGCCGAGCGGGATCACGGGGGTGGAGCAGCGCGCGGTGAAGGAGGCCGGGTACCAGGCAGGGGCCCGCCGCGTCTACATCATCGAAGAGCCGATGGCCGCCGCGATCGGCGCCGGGCTGCCCGTCTACGAGCCGACCGGCAACATGGTCGTCGACATCGGCGGCGGCACCACCGAGGTCGCGATCATCTCGCTCGGCGGGATCGTCACGAGCCAGTCGGTGCGCGTCGGCGGCGACGAGCTCGACCAGGCCGTGATCTCTTTCTCCAAGAAGGAGTACTCCCTGATGCTCGGGGAACGCACCGCGGAGGAGATCAAGATGGCGATCGGGTCGGCCTATCCCGGCGGCGAAGAGGAGCCGCACGCCGAGATTCGGGGCCGCGACCTCGTCAGCGGGCTGCCCAAGACCGTCGTGATCTCCGCCGAGGAGGTCAGGCGGGCGATCGAGGAACCGGTCAACGCCGTGGTGGACGCGGTGAAGACCACTCTCGACAAGTGCCCGCCCGAGCTTTCCGGCGACATCATGGACCGCGGCATCGCGCTCACCGGCGGCGGCGCTCTGCTGAAGAACCTCGACGAACGGCTCCGCGAGGAGACCGGGATGCCCATCCATCTGGTGGACAATCCGCTCGACTCGGTGGTGCTCGGCACGGGCAAGTGCGTCGAGGACTTCGAGTCGCTCCGGCAGGTGCTCGTGCCGGAGCCGCGGCACTGATTCGGACGTGGCCGGCCAGGGGACGCGAGGGGTCGTCCCCCGGGCGAGCCGATTCGGACATGGTCCGCCGAGGGGGACGCGGGGGCGTCCCCCCTCGTGAGGCACTGGGCTCCCGGCGGACCAGTGAACGGGAGGTCGGTGCGTGAAGGACACCCGGCGTACCCGCGTGGTCCTCGGCGCATTGCTGGTCGTGGCGCTCGCGATGATCACTATTGACTACCGCGGCGGGGGGGACTCGCCACTGCGCGGCCTGCGCGGCGTCGGCGCGGCGGTCTTCGGACCGGTGGAGCGGGCGTCGGCGTCCGTCGTCCGGCCGGTGGGCAACAGCTTCGACGCCATCACCGACGCGCCGGGCGAGCGGCGCCGCGCCGACCGGCTCGTGCGGCAGAACCAGCGGCTGCGCGAGCAGCTGCGCTCCAGCCGCCTCGACCAGGACCGGTCCGCGCAGCTGCGCAGGCTGCTCGGCACCGCCGGGATGGGCGGCTACAAGATCCACGCCGCGCAGGTGATCTCCGCGGGGCAGGGCTTCGAGGACACCGTGACCATCGACGTCGGCAGCCGCAGCGGCATCAAGCCCGACATGACCGTGATGAGCGCCGACGGTCTCGTCGGCCGCGTCACGCGCGTCGGGCCCGCGACGGCCACCGTCCTGCTCGCCACCGACCAGACCTCCTCCATCGGCTCCCGGCTCGAACAGTCCAAGGAGATCGGGATCACCCAGGGCCGGGGCCGGCGCGGCCTCGGCCGGGGCAGCGCGACGCCGCTGCGGTTCCAGTTGCTGGACGCCGCCGCGCCGATCAAGGTCGGCCAGCGGATCGTCACGCTCGGGTCGCAGGGGCAGAGGCCGTACGTCCCGGGCGTCCCGATCGGCGTGGTCGAGCGGATCGAGCGGTCCACCAGCGGGCTGACCCGCACCGCCTACATCCGGCCGTTCGTGCGGTTCACCAGCCTGGACGTCGTCGCCGTCGTGGTCGCCCCGCCGAGGGCCGACCCGCGGGACGCGGTGCTGCCGCCCAAGCCCCCGCCGCCGCCGACCCCGACGCCGACCGCGACGCCGTCGGCGAGCAAGAGCCCGACGGCGAAGCCGCGCCGCTCGAAGAGCCCGTCCACGAATCCGACCCGGGGGGAATGACGTGCTGAACCCGCCCGAGGCGTCGCCGGCAGGCCGCGCCGCGGTGACCGCCGTGGTGATCGTCGTGACGCTGGTCCTGCAGGTGTCGGTGGCGAACCGGCTGCCGCTGCCCGGGGGCGTCCAGCCCGACCTGGTGCTGCTGGCCGTCGTGGCGCTCGCGCTCGTCGCGGGCTCGATGACCGGGATGGTGGCCGGGTTCCTCGCGGGCCTCGCCGCCGACATCATCCCGCCCGCCGACCACACCATCGGCCGGTACGCGCTCGTCTACTGCCTCATCGGATACCTGTGCGGCGCCGCGTCCGCCGAGATGGACCGCCAGTCCGCGGTGCCGTTCTTCGCCGTCGCCGCCGGCGCGCTCGCCGGGACGGTGCTGTACGCGGGCACCGGCATGATCCTCGGCGACCCGCGCGCCGGGTGGGCGACCGTGTCCAGCATGGTGCCGCTGCAGGTGCTCTACGACGTCATCGCGAGCCCGTTCGTGGTCTGGGCGGTGCTGCGCGCCACCCGCCGGTACGAACGCGGGGAACGCGCCCGCGGCGACCGCCTCGCCGTGCCCGCCGCCCGCTACCGCGCGATGTCGGGGCGGAGCGGGACCCTGTGAACCCGCGGACCCACTTCCGCCTCGTGGTCCTGTACGTGCTCGTAGCGGCGCTGCTGCTCGTCCTGATCGGGCGGATGTGGGCCCTGCAGGTCCTGGAGGGCGAGCACTACCGGGCGGTCGCCGCCGAGAACCGCACCCGCGACATCGTCGTCCCCGCCACCCGCGGCATGATCCTGGACGACCGCGGCAGGCCCCTCGTGCGCAACCGCAGCGCGCTCGTCGTGTCGGTCGACCGCACCACGCTGTCGCGGCAGAAGGACGGCGGCCAGACCGTGCTGAAGCGGCTCGCCGCCGTGCTCGGGACGTCCCAGGACGAGATGTCCAAGCGGATCCGGCTGTGCGGTCCCGGCATCAAGCGGCCGTGCTGGCCCGGCTCTCCCTACCAGCCGATCCCCGTCGAGGACCACGTCGACCCCAAGCGCGCCCTGCAGATCATGGAGCGGCAGGAGGACTTCCCCGGGATCACCGCGCAGGTCCAGGCCGTCCGCGACTACCCCGAGCCGGAGGGGGCGCGCCCCGCGCAGCTGCTCGGCTACCTCCAGCCCGTCACGCAGGACGAGCTCGACAAGCGCAAGGGCCTCAAGGTCACCGGCTACAGCGGCGTCGACCTCGTCGGGCGCGACGGCCTGGAGGCGCAGTACGACTCGGTGCTGAGCGGCGAGCCCGGGTTCCGCAAGGTCCTGGTCGACAGCCAGGGCCGCGTCACCGGCACCGCTCAGGAGCAGCCCCCGACGGCCGGGAGCAACCTCGTCACCAGCATCGACGCCGGCGTGCAGGGTGCGGCGGAGAACGCCCTCAAGCACGCGATCGACGGCGCGCACAAGCAGGGCCGCCCCGCCGACGCCGGTGCCGCGGTCGTGATGGACGTGCGCACCGGCCGGATGATCGCGATGGCGAGCTACCCGACCTACGACCCCGGCATCTGGACCGGTGGCATCTCCCAGGACGAGTACGACGCGCTGCTCGGCAAGAAGCAGGGCGAGCCGCTGATCTCGCGGGTCACCCAGGGGCAGTTCGCGCCCGGCTCCACCTTCAAGATCTCCTCGGTGTCCGCCGCGGTGAAGGACGGCAACAGCCTGTCCGGCACCTACGACTGCCCCGGCTCCTACAACGTCGGCAACCGCGCGTTCCGCAACTTCGAGGGCGAGGAGCTCGGGGCGATGTCGCTGCACACGGCGCTCGTCAAGTCCTGCGACACGATCTTCTACCGGTTCGCCTACCAGGAGTGGCAGCGCGACGGCGGGATGAAGCCGAGGAAGAACCCCTCCGACCCGATGGTGAAGATGGCCCGCAACTACGGGTTCGGGGCGCGCACCGGCGTCGACCTGCCCAGCGAGAGCGAGGGCCGCATCCCGGACCGGGGGTGGAAGAAGAACTTCTGGGACGTCACCAAGGCCGCCAACTGCAAGGGCGCCAAGGAGGGCTACCCGGAGGTCGCCAAGACCGACCCGGCCCGCGCCGCGTACCTGAAGGCCGTCGCGACGGAGAACTGCACCGAGGGCTACGTCTGGCGACCCGGTGACGCGGCGAACTTCTCGGTCGGGCAGGGCGACGTCCTGGTGACGCCGCTGCAGCTCGTCCGCGCGTACTCGGCCGTGGCGAACGGCGGCAAACTGTTGACCCCGCGGCTCGGCGTCGCGGTCGTGCGTCCCGACGGCTCGATCGTCCGCCGGATCGACGCGCCGCCGGCGCGCAAGGTGCCGGTCGACGGCAAGGTGCTCAAGTACATCCGCGAGTCGCTCGCGGAGGTGCCGAAGAGCGGCACGGCGGCCGGGGCGTTCACCGGCTTCGACTTCAAGCGCGTCGACGTCGGCGGCAAGACCGGTACCGCGGAGGTCTACGGCAAGCAGGACACGTCCTGGTTCGCCTCGTTCGGCCCGGTGGACAAGCCGCGCTTCGCGGTGGTCGCGATGGTCTCCCAGGGCGGGCAGGGCGCGCAGACGTCCGCGCCGGCCGTCCGGGAGATCTGGGAGGCCATGTACGGGACGAAGGACCGCAAGGCCATCCTCCAGGACGGAAGGCTCCCGTCCGAGCTGCCGCGGATGCCCGCCGAGGGGACCGCCCCGTGATCACAGGTTCCGGGGTCGGCAGCGTCGACGCCTATGCCGCGCACCGGTCGTGGACCAGCAGGCTCTCCGGGCTGCGCAGGCTCGACCTGCCGATGCTGCTGGCCGTGCTGGCGCTGTCGGCGGTGGGCGCGCTGCTGGTGCGCTCGGCGACCTTCCACCTGCTGACCGAGCAGGGCAAGGACCCCGAGGGCTTCCTCAAGCGGCACATCCTGAACCTGGTCATCGGGTTCCTGCTCGGCGGCCTGGTCACCGTGCTGGACTACCGGCTCCTGCGCGCCTACGTCCCCATCCTGTACGGGCTGGCGTGCGTCGGGCTGCTGGCCGTGCTGACCCCGCTCGGCTCGACGATCAACGGCTCGCACTCGTGGATCGTGATCGGCGGCGGGTTCCAGGTGCAGCCGTCGGAGTTCGCGAAGGTCGGGCTCGTGGTGCTGCTGGCGATGATCCTCGGCGAGCCGCGCGACGGGGAGATCGGCCCGGGGCGGCGGGACGTGCTGCTCGCGCTCGTGCTCGCCGGAGTGCCCGGCATGCTGATCATGTTGCAGCCCGACCTCGGCACCACGCTGGTGTTCATCGCGGTGGTGCTCGGCATGCTGGCGATCTCCGGAGCGCAGAAGCGCTGGCTCGTCGGGCTGGTCGGCGGTGGCATCGCCGCGGGCTTCGCCGTGTACTTCTTCGGGCTGCTGAAGGCCTACCAGATCGCCCGGTTCACCGCGTTCCTGGACCCCGAGGCCGACCCTCGCGGCGCCGGCTACAACGCCCAGCAGGCCCGCATCGCGATCGGGTCGGGCGGGGCGTTCGGCAAGGGCCTGTTCCACGGCGAGCAGACCGGCGGCCACTTCGTCCCCGAGCAGCAGACCGACTTCATCTTCACGGTGGCGGGGGAGGAGCTCGGCTTCGTCGGCGCCGCCGTCATCATCGCGCTGCTCGGCGTGGTGCTGTGGCGCGGGCTGCGCATCGCCACCCAGGCCGCCGACCTGTTCGGGACGCTCGTCGCCACCGGCGTCGTGTGCTGGCTGGGTTTCCAGACGTTCGAGAACGTCGGGATGACGATCGGGATCATGCCGATCACCGGGCTGCCGCTGCCGTTCGTGTCCTACGGTGGGTCCGCGACGTTCGCGAACATGATCGCGTTCGGCCTGCTGCAGGCCGTCCACGTGCGCCGCCGCCCGTTCGATTAGCGACCGGCGACCGCGTAGGCTGAACGTTCATCCCACGTCCCCTGCACGGAGGGTCCCGTCATGCCGGTCGAGTCGCTCTTCCCGCGCCTGGAGCCGCTGCTCCCGAGCGTGCAGAAGCCGATTCAGTACGTTGGCGGCGAGCTGAACTCCCAGCTCAAGGACTGGGACGAGACCACGGTCCGGTGGGCGCTGATGTATCCGGACGCCTACGAGGTGGGGCTGCCGAACCAGGGCGTCCAGATCCTCTACGAGATCCTCAACGAGCGCGACGGCGTGCTCGCCGAGCGGACGTACTCGGTGTGGCCCGACATGGAGGCCGTCATGCGGGAGCACGGCATCCCGCAGTTCACCGTCGACGCGCACCGGCCGGTCGCCGCCTTCGACGTGTTCGGCGTGTCGTTCTCCACCGAACTCGGCTACACCAACCTGCTGACGGCGCTCGACCTCGCCGGCATCCCCCTGGAGGCCGCCGACCGCACCGGCGACCACCCGATCGTGATCGCGGGCGGGCACGCCGCGTTCAACCCCGAGCCGATCGCCGACTTCGTCGACGCCGCCGTCCTCGGCGACGGCGAGGAGATCGCGCTCGCCATCACCGAGGTCGTCCGCGAGTGGAAGGCCGAGGGCGAGCCCGGCGGTCGGGACGGGCTGCTCCTGCGCCTCGCCGCGTCCGGCGGGGTCTACGTGCCGCGCTTCTACGACGTGACCTACCTGCCCGACGGCCGCATCCAGCGGGTCGCGCCGAACCGTCCGGGCGTCCCGTGGCGGATCGAGAAGCACACCGTCATGGACCTCGACCAGTGGCCGTATCCGAAGAAGCCCCTGGTCCCGCTCGCCGAGACCGTGCACGAGCGGTTCAGCGTGGAGATCTTCCGCGGCTGCACCCGCGGCTGCCGGTTCTGCCAGGCCGGAATGATCACGCGCCCGGTGCGGGAGAGGTCGATCACCACGATCGGCGACATGGTGGAGCAGGGGCTCAAGGAGTCCGGCTTCCAGGAGGTCGGGCTGCTCAGCCTGTCCAGCGCGGACCACAGCGAGATCGGCGAGGTCGCCAAGGGCCTCGCCGACCGCTACGAGGGCACCAACACCTCCCTGTCGCTGCCGTCCACGCGGGTGGACGCCTTCAACATCACGCTCGCCAACGAGTTCTCCCGCGGCGGACGCCGCTCCGGCCTGACGTTCGCGCCGGAGGGCGGTTCCGAGCGGATGCGCAAGGTGATCAACAAGATGGTCACCGAGGACGACCTGATCCGCACGGTCAGCACCGCCTACGAGAACGGCTGGCGGCAGGTCAAGCTGTACTTCATGTGCGGCCTGCCCACCGAGGAGGACGAGGACGTCCTCGCCATCGCCGACATGGCCAAGCGGGTCATCCAGGCCGGGCGGGACGCGACCGGCCGCAGGGACATCCGCTGCACCGTGTCCATCGGCGGGTTCGTGCCGAAGCCGCACACCCCGTTCCAGTGGGCCGCGCAGTGCGACCACGAGACCGTCGACCGCCGCCTGCGCGCCCTCAAGGACGCCCTGCGCGGCGACAAGGAGTACGGGCGCGCCATCGGCCTGCGCTACCACGACGGCCAGCCGTCGATCGTCGAGGGCCTGCTGTCGCGGGGCGACCGGCGCGTCGGCAAGGTCATCCGCGCCGTCTGGGAGGACGGCGGCCGCTTCGACGGCTGGAGCGAGCACTTCTCCTACGAGCGCTGGACGGCCTGCGCCGAGAAGGCCCTGGCCGAGGAGCCCGTCGACCTCGCCTGGTACACCGTCCGGGAGCGCGAGGAGGTCGAGGTGCTGCCCTGGGACCACCTCGACGCGGGCCTCGACCGCGAGTGGCTCTGGCAGGACTGGCAGGACGCCGTCGACGAGACCGAGGTCGAGGACTGCCGCTGGACGCCGTGCTACGACTGCGGCGTCTGCCCCACGATGGGCACCGAGATCCAGATCGGCCCGACCGGCAGGAAGCTGCTCCCGCTGAACGTGGTGTGAACCGGATTCGGCCGCGTCGTCCCTTGAGCTGCAAGGGTTCCGGGCTTACGGGGGCGGTGGCTGGCGGAACCGGGTCCCGCGCCCCGTACTCTATAGGGAGACCTTTATTTCGACTCGACACGAGTAGGAAGGACCAGAACCCTGGCACCCATGCCGGAGGGTCCGGCGCCGGCCCCCGTGACCCAGCGACTGCGCGTCCGCTACGCCAAGCGGGGCAGGCTGCGGTTCACGAGCCATCGCGACATTTCCCGGGCCGTGGAACGCGCCGTGCGGCGCGCCGGGATCCCTGTCGCGTTCAGCGCCGGATTCACCCCCCACCCGAAGATCTCGTATGCGGGTGCGGCGGCGACAGGGGTGGCCAGTGAGGCCGAATACCTCGAACTCGGGCTCACCGAGACCCGCGACCCTGCGCGGGTGCGAGCCGATCTCGACGCGGCCCTGCCTCCCGGACTCGACGTCCTGGACGTCGTGCCGGTACGGGCGGGACGCGGCGACGCCCCGGTGAAGCCGGGCGCGTTCACCGATCGGCTCGAGGCGTCCGCATGGCGGATCCGGCTGGACGGCGTCGCCGAAAACGACGCCGCCGCGGCCGTGGCCGCCTTCATGGACGCCGAGAACATCGAGGTAGAACGTCTCACGAAGAAGGGACGGCGCCGTTTCGATGTGCGGGCCGCCGTGTCCGTCTGCGAGCTGGACCGGCGTGCCGCCGAGACGGCGGATGCCCCTTGTGCGATACTTCGAATGGTTGTTCGGCATTCCACACCCGCCGTTCGACCCGACGACATCCTCACCGGACTGCGCCAGGTCGCCGACCTCGCGCCGCCGTCACCACCGCTGGTGACCAGGCTGGCGCAGGGGCCCCTCGACGCGGACACCGGTGGCCTCGCGGATCCCCTGGATCCCGACCGGGAGACCGGACCGCCGCCCGGCGACGACGCCGGGACGGCCCACGGCCATGAGCGGCCGCGGTCCGGGGACCCCGCGAGCGCGGATGTTGTCAGCGCCTGACCGTGGAACCGAAGCCGTGGAGGCACGGAACCGGTTCCGCAGGGTAGGGAAGGCGCACCCCCGACGACTTCGTCGTCATGGCCGGACCACCGTCCGGCGGTGACGACACCGACTGACGAGGTGCTCTCGTGCGGCGCACCGCATCGTTCCGCCCCTGGCGGGACGGGCGGACGCGCCCGGGAGCCTGACGGGAGATTGCCCGGATGCTTGAGAACGAAGCCGATGCGGCCGCGGCCGAAGGCGCCGACGACGGGACCGTTGACGACGAGACCGCCCAGACCGAGAGCGCGCAGAGCGGGAGTGCGCAGAGCGGGAGTGCGCAGAGCGGGAACGCTCAGAGCGAGGGCACGGGCGTGACGTCGCGTCCGCGCCGTGCGAGCCGGCCCGCCGGCCCGCCGCCCGACGTGGACGACACCTCCGCCGGGGCCCCCGCCGCTCAGCCGGAGCCCGCCTCCGCCGAGCGGCCCGCGCCCGCCGAGGAGCCCGCGGCGCCCGCCGAGGCGGCCGAGCCGCCGAAGCGGACCCGGACCCGCGCGCGCAAGAGCACGAAGGCCGCCGCCGAGACGGCCGAGCCCGTCCCGATGACCGGCGCCGAGACCTCCCCCGAGGCCCCCGCCGAGCAGCCTGAGCCCGCCTCCGCCGAGCAGCCCGCCGAAGAGGCGCCGGCGCCCCGCACCAGGACCCGCCGCCGCTCCACCAAGGCCGCGGCCGAGGTCCCGTCCGTGCCGCAGGTCCCCGCCGTCCCGGTCGCCGGGGAGGTGCCGACCCCCGAGCAGGTGTCGGAGACCGAGCCCGCGAGCGGCGTCGGCGTCCCCGGCGTGACGTTCCAGCCGCCGATGGTCGTCTTCCAGCCGCCGCAGCCCAAGGCCGAGGCGCCCGCCCGGCCGAAGCCCGCCGAGGCCGAGCCCGCCGTGCAGGACGCCGGCGAGGACGACCAGGACCAGGACCACGGGCCGGCGGACGAGGACGACTCCGACGACCGCCCGTCCCGCCGTCGCCGCCGCCGCGGCGGCCGCGGACGGGGCCGGGGCGGCAAGGAGGGCGCCGAGGACGAGGGCGACGACACCGAGGCCGACGACGAGGCCGAGGCCGAGGAGCCCAAGGAAGAGCAGCCCGCCAAGCCCGTAAGGGCCGCCAGGGCCGCCAAGGGCAAGACGGCCAAGGGCGGCAAGGCGTCCAAGGCCAAGGACAGGGAGCAGGACAAGGAGCCCAAGGCCGAGGAGCCCGAGCAGGGAGCCGCCGAGGGCGAGGACGACGACGCAGAGGGCGGGACGAGCCGCCGCCGTCGCCGCCGCAGGCGCCGGACCGGGGCCGACGGCGAGTCCGGCGGCACCGACGACCCGCCGAACACCGTCGTCCACGTCCGCACGGCCCGCGAGGAGCGCGCCGCCGCCGAGGACGAGGTCCAGTCCGTGCGGGGCTCGACCCGCCTGGAGGCCAAGAAGCAGCGCCGCCGCGAGGGCCGCGAGCAGGGCCGCCGCCGCCCGCCGGTGATCACCGAGGCGGAGTTCCTGGCCCGCCGCGAGGCCGTCGAGCGGGTCATGGTGGTCCGCCAGGAGGGCGAGCGCACCCAGATCGCCGTCCTGGAGGACGACGTGCTCGTCGAGCACTACGTCAACCGCGCGACGCACCAGTCGTACGTCGGCAACGTCTACCTCGGCAAGGTCCAGAACGTCCTGCCGTCGATGGAGGCGGCGTTCGTCGACATCGGCAAGGGCCGCAACGCCGTGCTGTACGCGGGCGAGGTCAACTGGGACGCCTCCGGGCTGGAGGGCCAGCCCCGCCGCATCGAGTCGGCGCTGAGGTCGGGCCAGTCGGTGCTCGTGCAGGTCACCAAGGACCCCCTCGGCCACAAGGGCGCCCGGCTGACCAGCCAGGTCTCCCTGCCCGGCCGGTACCTGGTCTACGTGCCGGACGGCTCGATGACCGGCATCAGCCGCAAGCTGCCCGACAAGGAGCGCAGCCGCCTCAAGTCGATCCTGAAGAAGGTCATGCCGGAGCACGCCGGCGTGATCGTGCGGACCGCGGCCGAGGGGGCGACCGAGGAGGAGCTCGCTCGCGACGTCTCGCGCCTGGCCGCCCAGTGGGACAGCATCCAGAAGAAGGTCAAGACGGCCTCGGCGCCGTCCCTGCTCTACGGCGAGCCCGACCTGACGATCCGGGTCGTCCGCGACATCTTCAACGAGGACTTCACCAAGCTCGTCGTGTCCGGCGCCGAGGCCTGGGACACCGTCTCCGACTATGTCCAGTACGTCGCCCCGCATCTGGCCGACCGCGTCGAGCGCTGGAACGGCGACCAGGACGCCCTGTCGGCGTACCGCATCGACGAGCAGCTCGCCAAGGCGCTGGACCGCAAGGTCTGGCTGCCGTCCGGCGGCTCACTGGTGATCGACCGCACCGAGGCGATGACGGTCATCGACGTCAACACCGGCAAGTTCACCGGGCAGGGCGGCAACCTGGAGGAGACCGTCACCCGCAACAACCTGGAGGCGGCCGAGGAGATCGTCCGCCAGCTCCGGCTCCGCGACATCGGCGGCATCATCGTGGTCGACTTCATCGACATGGTGCTGGAGAGCAACCGCGACCTGGTGCTGCGCCGCCTCGTGGAGTGCCTGTCGCGGGACCGTACCAAGCACCAGGTCGCCGAGGTCACCTCGCTCGGGCTGGTGCAGATGACCCGCAAGCGGGTCGGCCAGGGGCTGCTGGAGGCGTTCTCGGAGACCTGCGAGTCCTGCAACGGCCGCGGCATCCACGTCCACCTGACGCCGGTCGAGCCGAAGGCGGAGAAGGCGGCCGGCAAGGAGTCCGGACGCCGCCGCAAGCGCAAGGGCGAGGTCGAGAAGGCCGTCGAGGAGAAGCTGTCCCGGCACGAGCCCAAGCCCAAGGAGGCCTCGGAGGAGCCCGCGAGGGAGCCCGCCTCCGAGACGGCGCCGGTCGTGGAGGCCGCGCCGGAGCCGGCCCGTTCGCGGCCGAAGAAGTCCCGGCCCGCCAAGCGCCCGGCGGGCCCGCCGCCCGAGATCGACGAGGCCCCGGCCCAGGCCGCCGTGGAGGCCGCCGAGGCCGCCGAGGAGACCGCCGACACCGCGCCGGGCGCGCTCGACTCCCCCGAGCCGGTGCAGGTCGGCTCGAACGGCGCCGAACCGGCGGGCGGCGAGCCCGCCGGTGAGCTGAACGGCACGGGGGCGGCCGCCGGCGAGTCCAACGGCTCCGCGCCCGCGGGCGACCAGGACGGCGCCGAGCCCGCCCGCCGGCGCCGTGCCCGCCGCCCCCGCGCGACGGCGGCGCAGGCCGCCGACGGCGGCGAGTCCTCGGACTGACACGAGGCCGGGGCCCTGGCCGGACGCGTTCGCGTTCCGGCCAGGGCATCCGGTACCCTTGACCTTCGGCGCGCCTTCGGTGCGTCGCCCGAATCCGCACCGCGAGCCCCGTCCGGGGATCGTTCGGTGCTCACCTCATCGATCCGGTGGGGCACAGCAGAGAGCGCCAGGGTCCTCCTGGTGTGCCGCCCTCGGCCCGGTGCCGGGGGTAGGCCCCCGTCCGGGGGCTGGTTAGCCACGCGTGGGGCCGGTTCACTCCGGAAGCGCGCGCAGACGAAGGGTTTCCGCGGTGTACGCGATTGTCCGCGCAGGCGGCAGGCAGGAAAAGGTCGCCGTCGACGACGTGCTGACCGTCGACAAGCTGGCCGGTGACGTCGGGTCGACCATCACGCTCCAGCCCCTGCTGGTCGTGGACGGCGACGACGTCGTGAGCCGCACGGCCGACCTCGCCCGCTACGAGGTGACCGCCGAGATCCTCGGCGCGGTCAAGGGTCCCAAGATCAACATCATGCACTACCGGAACAAGACCGGGTACAAGCGGCGGATGGGTCACCGCCAGCCGTACACCGAGGTCAAGATCACCGGTATCAAGGCCGGCAAGAAGTAAGGGAGAGCGGTCTCATGGCACACAAGAAGGGCGCATCGTCCAGCCGCAACGGTCGCGACTCCAACGCCCAGCGCCTCGGTGTGAAGCGCTTCGGCGGCCAGGTCGTCAACGCCGGCGAGATCATCGTCCGCCAGCGCGGCACCCACTTCCACCCCGGCCCGGGCGTCGGCCGCGGCGGCGACGACACGCTGTTCGCGCTGGTCGCGGGCGCGGTGGAGTTCCGGCGCTACCGCGGTCGCAACGCGGTGAGCGTCGTCCCGCCGGCGGAATAGTCCGCCGGGGGCAGCGACTTTTTGTTCGAAGGGGCGGACCGTTTCCGGTCCGCCCCTTCGCCGTTCTTACCAAGGTTCCCTGAGGAGAGTCACCGTGGCCGCTGGAGCGGGATCGGGCGCGCAGTTCGTCGACCGGGTGGTGCTGCACGTCGCGGCGGGCAACGGCGGCAACGGCTGCGCCTCGATCCACCGGGAGAAGTTCAAGCCGCTCGGCGGCCCGGACGGCGCCAACGGCGGCCGCGGCGGCGACGTCGTCCTCGTCGTCGACTCCAATGCCGCGAGCCTCCTCGAATACCACCGGCGCCCGCACCGCAAGGCGGGCAACGGCAGGCCGGGCCAGGGCAGCCTGCGGACGGGCGCGGACGGCGGCGACGTGATCCTGTCCGTCCCCGACGGCACCGTCGTGAAGTCGGGCGACACCGTCCTCGCGGACCTGGTCGGCGAGGGCACCCGGTTCGTGATCGCCAAGGGCGGCAGCGGCGGTCTCGGGAACGCGGCGCTGGCGACGGCCAAGCGCAAGGCGCCCGGATTCGCGCTGCTCGGCGAGCCGGGGGAGGAGCGCGACGTCGTCCTGGAACTGAAGAGCGTCGCCGACGTCGCACTCGTCGGGTTCCCGAGCGCGGGCAAGTCGTCGCTGATCGCCGCGCTGTCGGCCGCCAAGCCGAAGATCGCCGACTACCCGTTCACGACGCTGATCCCGAACCTCGGCGTGGTGAGCGCGGGCGACACGACGTTCACGGTCGCGGACGTGCCGGGCCTGATCGAGGGCGCCAGCGAGGGCCGCGGCCTCGGCCTGGACTTCCTGCGCCACATCGAGCGCTCCTCCACCCTCGCGCACGTCCTCGACTGCGCGACGATGGAGCCGGGCCGTGACCCGGTCAGCGACTTCGAGGTCATCGAGCGCGAACTCCAGGCCTACGACCGGGTGCTGGGCGACCGCCCGCTGTCGGACCGCCCCCGCATCGTCGTCCTGAACAAGGTGGACGTGCCGGACGGCCGCGACCTCGCCGAGATGGTGCGGCCGGAGTTCGAGTCCCGGGGCCTGCGGGTGTTCGAGGTGTCGGCGGCGACGCACGAGGGGCTGCGGCAGCTGTCGTTCGCGATGGCGGCGATGGTCACCGACTACCGCGACTCGCTGCCGGCGGCGGAGCCCACCCGCATCGTCATCCGTCCCGAGCCGGTCGGCGGCGACACCGACTTCGAGATCAGGACCCTCGGCGACAACACCTACCTGATCACCGGCACGAAGCCGGTCCGGTGGCTGCGCCAGACCGACTTCGCCAACGAGGAGGCCGTGGGCTACCTCGCCGACCGCCTCGCCCGGCTCGGCGTGGAGGACGCGCTCCGCCAGGCGGGCGCCAGCGCGGGAGCCACCGTCCTGATCGGCACCATGGACGACTCGATCGTCTTCGACTGGGAGCCGGAGGTCGCGGCGGGCGAGGGCACGAGGGGCCCGCGCGGCACCGACCGCCGCCTGGACGGTTGGTCCTGAACGAGCGAAGCGGACCGGGGGGTGTGGGGGGTCGTCCCCCCACAGGAAACAGGGCCGAGCGAAGCGGACCGGGAGGTGTGGGGGATCGTCCCCCACAGGAAACAGGGCCGAGCGAAGCGGACCGGGGGGTGTGGGGTCGTCCCCCCACAGGAGACAGGGTTGAGCGGAGCTGAGTCATGAGTGGGCGTGAGGCGGTCGCGAAGGCGCGGCGGATCGTGGTGAAGGCGGGCTCGTCCTCCCTGACCACGCCGCAGGGCACGATCGACGTGAACCGCATCGACGCGCTGGTGGACGTTCTCGCCGCGCGCCGCGGCGAGGGCACCGAGATCGTGTTCGTGTCGTCCGGCGCGATCGCGGCGGGGCTCGGCCCGCTCGGGCTGACCCGCCGGCCGCCCGACCTCGCGACCCAGCAGGCGGCGGCGAGCGTCGGTCAGGGCCTGCTGTTCGCCCGCTACACCTCCTCGTTCGCCCGTTACGCGCTGACGGTGGGGCAGGTGCTGCTCACCGCCGACGACATGATGCGCCGCTCCCACCACCGCAACGCGCAGCGCACCCTCGCGCAGCTGCTCGCCATGGGCGTCCTGCCGATCGTGAACGAGAACGACACCGTCGCCACCGACGAGATCCGGTTCGGCGACAACGACCGGCTGGCCGCGCTGGTCGCGCACCTGATCCGCGCGGACGCGCTGGTCCTGCTCTCGGACGTGGACGCCCTCTACACCGGGGACCCGCGCCGTCCCGGGACCCGCCGCATCGAGGATGTGCGCGGCCCGGACGACCTCCGGGACGTCGAGCTCGGCGGGTCCGGCCGGGTCGGCACCGGCGGCATGGTCACCAAGGTCGAGGCGGCCAGGATCGCGGGCATCCCCGTCGTGCTGACCAACGCGGCGTCCGCGGCGCGCGCGCTTTCCGGCGACCAGGTCGGGACGCTGTTCCATCCGGCCGAGGGCCGCCGCATGTCGACCCGCCACCTGTGGCTGGCGCACGCGACGACGGGCCAGGGCCGCGTCATGCTGGACGCGGGCGCGGTCGAGGCGGTCGTGCGGCGCCGCACGTCCCTGCTCCCGGCCGGGGTGACGGGCGTGGACGGCGACTTCGCCGCGGGCGACCCGGTCGACCTGTGCGACGCGGGCGGCGAGGTCGTCGCGCGAGGCCTGGTGAACTACGACGCTTCCGAGATCCCCGAGCTGATGGGGCGCTCGACGCGCTGGCTGGCCCGTGAGCTGGGCGCCGAGTACGAACGCGAGATAATCCACCGCGACCATCTGGTGATACTGCGATGACAGGAGCCTGCTGATGAGCGACGAGCGCGAGGAGTTCCTGCGGGTGGCGCGGCGCGCCAGGGAGGCCGCCGCCGGGCTGGCCCCGCTGCCGCGGTCGGCGAAGGACGCGGCGCTGCACCGGATCGCGGACGCCCTGGTCACCGCCGCCCCGGAGATCGTCAAGGCGAACGAGTCCGATGTCGCGCGGGCCCGCGGGAACGGCACCTCCGAGTACATGATCGACCGGCTGAGCCTGTCGGAGCCGCGGATCGCCGCGATCGCCGACGCCGTCCGGCAGGTCGCCGCGCTGCCGGACCCGGTGGGGGAGACGGTCCGCGGGAACGTGCTGCCGAACGGGCTGGAGCTGCGCCAGGTGCGGGTGCCGCTCGGCGTCGTCGGGATCATCTACGAGGGCCGCCCGAACGTGACCGTGGACGCCGCCGCGCTGTGCCTGAAGAGCGGGAACGTGGCGATGCTGCGCGGCTCGTCGTCGGCGTACTCCTCCAACACGGTGCTGGTCGAGGTGATGCAGGGCGCGCTGACCGGTACGGAGGTCCCGCCGGACGCGGTGCAGCTCGTCCCGGGCACGTCCAGGGAGTCGGTGAAGCACCTGATGCGGGCGCGCGGCCTGGTGGACGTGCTGATCCCGCGCGGCGGCGCCTCGCTGATCAACTCGGTGGTGGAGGAGTCGACCGTCCCGGTGATCGAGACGGGCGTCGGGAACTGCGCGGTGTACGTGGACGCTTCCGCCGACGTCGACATGGCCGTGGACATCCTCCTGAACGCCAAGACGCAGCGCCCTTCGGTGTGCAACGCCGCCGAGACGTTCCTGGTGCACGCCGACATCGCCGACGCGTTCGTCCCGCGCGCGCTTGAGGCGCTGAAGAGCGCCGGTGTCACGGTGCACGGCGACGACCGGATCCGTTCCTTCGGCGGCGACGTCGTGGAGGCGACCGAGGACGACTGGCACGCCGAGTACCTCTCGCTCGACATCGCCGCCCGCGTGGTGGACTCGCTCGACGACGCCGTCGCGCACATCCGCCGGTACGGCTCGGGGCACACCGAGGCGATCGTCACGACGTCCCAGCCGGCCGCGAAGCGGTTCGTCGCGCTGGTCGACTCGGCGGCCGTGATGGTGAACGCCTCGACGCGCTTCACCGACGGCGAGGAGTTCGGGTTCGGCGCGGAGATCGGCATCTCGACGCAGAAGCTGCACGCCCGCGGCCCGATGGGGCTGCCGGAGCTGACGTCCACCAAGTACGTGGTGACCGGGGAAGGGCACGTGCGCGGCTGAGCTCCGGATTTGTGACAGTTTTGCCATTGATGTCACGTGTGCGGGTGTGGTCTGATTCACGATTGTGACTCGTCAGTACAGCCGCCGCCGCGTCCTGCAGGGCGCCGCCCTCGGCGCGGGGATCGCCACCACCGGACTGGCCGCCTTCCCCGCGCGCCCCGCCGCCGCGGCGGCGCCCGCGCTGCGCGGTCCCACCGCCGGCACCACCCTCGACCGGACCTACCTGCTCGGCGCCGCTGGCGCCGGCGGGTACCGCAAGGTGACCACCGGCCCGGGTGAGCCGCACCTGCTGCGCCGCGACCTCGGCGGCACCGCCTCCGCGCGCCGGGCCGCCGTCCGCCGGGGCGTTCTCGCCTTCGGCCATCTCACCGACGTCCACATCATCGACGCGCAGTCCCCGGCGCGCGTCGAGTTCGTCGACCGGCTCAAGGACGGCCTGGACGTCCTGCCGGTCGAGGGCGCCTACCGGCCGCAGGAGATCCTGTCCACGCAGGTCGCCGAGGCCATGGTCCAGGCGGTGAACCGGGTCGGGCGAGGACCGGCGACCGGCCTCGGCCTCGCCTTCACCATCAACACCGGCGACGCCGCCGACAACGTCCAGTACAACGAGCTCCGCTGGATCATCGACCTGCTGGACGGCGGGCGCATCCGCCCCGACTCCGGTGACCCGAACCGCTACGAGGGCGTCATGGACTGGGCGTCCTACGACCGCTCGTTCTGGCACCCCGAGGGCCCGCCGCCCGGCGCCGAGGCCGACCTCCCGAGCAGCAGGTACGGCTTTCCCCGTGTGCACGGCCTGATCGACGCCGCGCGCCGCCCGTTCGAGGCGACCGGCCTCGACGCCCCGTGGCTGGCCGCGTTCGGCAACCACGACGGACTCGTCCAGGGCAATCTGCCGGTCAACCCGCTGGTGTCCGGCCTCGCCACCGGCGGCATCAAGATCGGCGCCCCGGCGGACGCCGGCCAGGCCGAGCGCCTCGCCCGCATGATGAGCGGGGGCGACGCCGCCGAACTCGTCCGCCTCAGCCGCGAGCAGGGCGGCGCGGGGGGCCTGTTCCGCCCGGTGACCCCCGACCCGAACCGCCGGATGCTGTCGCGTGCCGAAGTCGTCGCCGAACACTTCAAGACCAGCGCTTCCCTGCGCGGCCACGGCTTCACCGCCGCCAACCTGCGCGAGGGGACGGCCTACTACGCCTTCGACAAGGGCGTCGTGCGCGGTCTCGTCCTCGACACCGTCAACCCGAACGGCTACTCCGAGGGCTCGCTCGACCGGAAGCAGTTCACGTGGCTGGAGTCGCAGCTCAAGGCCGGTAGCGGCCGCTACCGGGCGCCGGACGGCTCGGTCGTGGAGCACGCGGTGAAGGACCGGCTGTTCGTCCTGTTCAGCCACCACCCGATCGGTTCGTTGGAGAACCCGCTCGGCGGCGACCGCGTCCTCGGCGACGAGGTCGAGGCGCTTCTGCTGCGCTACCCGAACGTCGTCCTGTGGGTGAACGGCCACACGCACCGCAACCAGGTCATCCCGCACGCGCGCAAGGGCGGCGGAGGTTTCTGGGAGGTCAACACGGCCGCGCACATCGACTTCCCGCAGCAGAGCCGCATCGTGGAGCTGGCCGACAACGGCGACGGCACCCTCTCGGTGTTCGCGACGATCCTCGACTCCGCCGGGCCCGCCTCCCACGGCGGCCGCCTCACCGACCCGGTGAGGCTGGCGTCGCTGTCCCGGGAACTGGCGGGCAACGACTGGCAGGACCGCGAGGAGGACCGCCGCGGCGAGGCCGCCGACCGCAACGTCGAGCTCCTGGTCCCGGCCCCCTTCTGAGGAACCGCGAAGGGCCGCCGCGTCCGTGTCGCGGCGGCCCCGGCTCGGTGCCCGGTCAGTTGCCGGACGTGGGCCCGTTGTCGCGCCGGGTGAAGCGGTCGAACAGCCCGCCGGCCGCGCCCGCCGCCGCGTCGGCCATGTCGCGGACCTTGCCCACGAACGGGTCGGCCGTCCGCTCCCACGACTCGCGGTACGACTGGGCGGCCTCCTTGATCCCGTCGCGGACCGACGCGTTGCCGTCGTCCTCCCGGCGCGCGTAGTCCCCGGCCAGGATGCGCTCGTACGCGCCGCTGCCCGCCCACTGCTCGATCTCGGCGAACCGGATCACCGCGAACGGGTGCGACTGCCCGAGCAGGTTCATGAACTTCAGCAGCCCGTCCCGCACGTCGCCGGCCGCGTCGTACTCGCGCGCCTGCTGCAGGAACGCCTCGCTGCTCATCTCGCCGAGCCGCGTCCCGCCCGCGAGCTTCATGTTCACCCGCTTGGCCGCGTCGAGGTCCTGCCCGACGAGCAGCCCGGCACGGTCCGACGACAGCTCCGCCTTACGGAACCACTCGCGCAGCCCGATGATGATCGCCGCGATCCCGACGTTGCCGAGCGGCAGCCACGCCAGCCGCGCCCCGAGCTGCAGCAGGATCTGCATCATCGTCTGGTACACCGCGTGGCCGGACAGGATGTGCCCGACCTCGTGTCCGACGACGAAGCGCAGCTCCTCCTCGTCCAGCAGGTCGATCAGTCCGGTGTTCAGCACGATGAACGGATGGTCGGACCCGAGCGCCATCGCGTTCGGCGTCGGGTCCTGCCGCACGTAGAGCTCGGGAACTTCCGGCATGTCCAGGATGTAGGAGGCATCGCGGACCATGTCGTAGATGTGGCGGAACTGGTCCTCGCCGACGCGCACCGTCCCGCCGAGGAACATCAGCCGCAGGGACCGCTCGTTGACCAGCCCCGACAGCTTGCGCAGCACGACGTCGAACCCGGAGAGCGAGCGCAGCGCCACGAGCGCCGATCGGTCCGCCGGGTGTTCGTAGGCCCGGGAACTGATCCCTGGGAACCGCGTACGTGCTCGATCCGGTGTGTTCTCCGTCATGTCCGACCTCCTGGAGGGTGCAGAGCCTGGTCGACAGGCGGGCGTGAGGCGGTGCCACGCCCCGGAGAGGTCCGGGGCGACGGGTTCGTACGTATCCCCGACCCTCGCCGACGTGTTCGAATGGTGCCTGCGGCGTGACGCACTGTGTCCGCCGGTCCTTCCGGTACCGCTTCTACCCGATCTTGGAACAGGCCGAGCACCTGAGCCGCACGTTCGGTTGTGTCCGTCTGGTCTACAACATGGCCTTGGAAGCGCGCATCCGGGCACACCGGGACGGTCGGCCCTTGACCTGCGACGAGGGCCGCCTGGCCTTGGCCGAGCTGAAGGAACCGCTGCGCTTCGTGCGGTCGCGCCCGCCGCTGGAAGGAGTGGAGGATCGCCGACCGGTGACCGCCGACGCGGCCCGTGACGTCCTCGCCGCCGGGCCGGCGGAGAGGCGAAACGCCGGTGGAGCCGATGTCAGACCTCAACGGGAGTCTTCTTTCCGAGCGGGCGATCGGCGACGAAGCGGGACATTCCTTCCAACAGGGGAGAAGCCAAGTCTGGCATGGTAGTTCCGACGATCCACCGTGCCGCAGGGTTCCCCGCGCGGGAGCCGCGTCCGGCTCTGGCCGCGCCCGGGAGGCAGCCATGTTCGACCCGAAGGCCGAGGCGATGTCCCTCGACGAGCGCGCCGCCCTGCAGCGGCACCGGGTGTGGGGGCTGGTCGACCGGCTCCTGGCGGCCGGCGGCGTGCAGGGGCGGCGGCTCAAGGAGGCCGGGGTCGGACGCGGCGCCGACGTGACGCTCGCGGGGCTGCGGGACCTTCCGTTCACCACCAAGCAGGACCTCTGGGACCACTACCCGTTCGGGATGCTCGCCGTGCCCCGCGACCAGGTCGCCGCCGTGCACGGGTCCAGCGGGACGCGGGGGCGCCCGACGCTCGTGGCGTACACCAAGGCCGACCTCGACCTGTGGGCGGCGATGTGCGCGCGCTCGCTGTCGTGCGCCGGGGCGTCGCCGGGGAGCATCGTCCACAACGCCTACGGATACGGGCTGTTCACCGGCGGGATCGGCATCCACCAGGGGGCCGTGGCGCTCGGCGCGACCGTGGTGCCGATGTCGGGCGGCATGACCGACAGGCAGGTGCGCATGCTCGCCGACCTCCGCCCCGACATCCTCACCTGCACCCCCGCGTACGCGCTGCGGCTGGGGGAGGCCGTCGCCGAGGCCGGGATCGACGCGACCTCGCTCACCGCGGGGCTCTTCGGCGCCGAGCCGTGGTCGGAGGAACTGCGCACGGCCATCGAGGACGTCCTGCCGATCAAGGCGATGGACGTCTACGGGCTGTCGGAGATCATCGGGCCCGGGGTGGCCACCGAGTGCCTGGAGCAGGACGGCCTGCACGTCAACGAGGACCACTTCATCGTCGAGGCCGTCGACCCCGCCACCGGCGTCCCCGTCGAGGACGGGACGCCCGGCGAACTCGTCTTCACCACCCCCACCAAGCAGGCGCTGCCGCTGCTGCGCTACCGGACGGGTGACATCGCGTCCCTCACCCGCGGCGAATGCGCCTGCGGACGGACCCTGGTGCGGATGAGCAAGATCCTCGGCCGTGCCGACGACATGATCGTCGTCCGGGGCGTGAACGTGTATCCGAGCGAGGTCGAGCGGGTCCTGCTCGGCTCCGGGCTCGTCCGGCCGCACTACCAGCTCGTCGTGGACCGGCGCAGCCCCACCGCGCGGCTCATCGTCGCCTGCGAGGCCCTCTCCGGCGACCCGAGGGCCGCCCTCGTCCACGCCCTGTACGAGACGCTCGGCCTTACCGCCGAGGTCGCGGTCCTGCCCGAGGGCACGGTGCCGAGGGTGGAGGTGGGCAAGGCCGTCCGCGTCGTGACCTGGGAGGACGGCGACCCGCCGCTGCCCGGCCTGGCCTGAGCCGCCGGGGGCGGACGTTCCGGACGCCCATCGGCTGGCTATTGTCGTCGCCATGACGCAAAAGCGGCGCATGGGGATCATGGGCGGCACCTTCGACCCGATCCACCACGGGCACCTCGTGGCCGCCAGCGAGGTCGCGCACTTCTACTCCCTGGACGAGGTCGTGTTCGTGCCCACCGGCATCTCTTCCCACAAGGAGGGGGCCAAGGTCGCCGCCGCCGAGGACCGCTACCTCATGGCCGTCATCGCCACCGCGTCGAACCCGCGCTTCTCCGTCAGCCGCGTCGACATCGACCGGCCCGGCGCCACCTACACCGTCGACACGCTCCGTGACATGCGCGAGATCCAGGGCCCGGACACCGACCTGTTCTTCATCACCGGCGCGGACGCGCTGGAGAAGATGCTCACCTGGCACGACACCGACGAGCTGTTCGAACTCGCCCACTTCGTCGGTGTCACCCGCCCCGGCCACCGGCTCGCCGACCCCGGGCTGCCCGACGGGCGCGTCTCCCTCATGGAGGTGCCCGCGCTGTCCATCTCCTCCACCGAGTGCCGGGAGCGGGTCGGCAGCGGCGAACCCATCTGGTACCTCGTCCCGGACGGGATCGTCCAGTACATCAACAAGCGGAGCCTCTACCGCGGTGCCGCCTGACGCGGCGCCGCGGCCACATATTCTGGACGGAGAGCGGGGCCGCATCCGCCATTGCGGTCGAACAACAACAAAGAGGTCGATCGTCCGCCGCACGTGAGAAGGTGGAGTGGAGACGACCCCTACAGGGAGGATCGCGAGCGCACCGTGACCGCATCCGAGAGGGCGGCGCAGCTCGTCCGGATCGCCGCCGAGGCGGCGGGCGACAAGCTGGCCGACGACATTCTTGCCTACGACGTGAGCGAGCAGCTCGTCATCACCGACGCGTTCCTGCTCTGCTCGGCCCCCAACGACCGCCAGGTCCGCGCCATCGTGGACGAGGTCGAGAAGCGCCTGCGCGACGAGGCCGAGGCCAAGCCCGTCCGCCGCGAGGGCGAGCGCGAGGGCCGCTGGGTCCTGCTGGACTACGCGGACATCATCGTCCACATCCAGCACGAGGAGGACCGCATGTTCTACGCCCTCGAGCGGCTCTGGAAAGACTGCCCCATCATCGCCATGCCGGAAAGCGTCACCGCTCACCAGGCCCAGCGCACCCGCGCCGTCGGGAGCCCGAGTGAGTGACGCCCGCCCGGCCCGCGAACCGGGCAGACGCCGCCTCGTCCTCTGGCGGCACGGCCAGACCGCGTGGAACGTCGAGCGCCGCTTCCAAGGCAAGACCGACATCCGTCTCGACGAGACGGGCGTCGCCCAGGCCCAGCGCGCCGCCCGGCTCCTCGCCGGCCTCCGCCCCACCGCGCTGCTCTCCTCGCCGCTGCGCCGCGCCGCCGACACCGCCCAGGCCCTCGCCGAGATCACCGGACTGCCCGTCCACTACGACCGGGACCTCATCGAACGCGACGGCGGCGCCTGGGAGGGCCTCACCTCCCACGAGATCCGCGAGCGCTACCCCGCCGAGCACGCCGCCTGGCAGCCGCCCGGCGGCGAGACCAGCGCCCAGGTCGCCAAACGGGTCGGCGCCGCGCTCGAACGCGCCCTCGACGACCTGCCGCCCACCGGCCAGCTCGTCGTCGCCTCCCACGGCGCCGCGCTCCGCCTCGGCATGTCCCACCTCCTCGGCCTCCCCGAAGAGACCTGGGAACGGCTCGGCGGCCTGTCCAACTGCTGCTGGTCCGTCATCACCGAGATGCGGAACGGCGGCTGGCGCCTCGTCGAGCACAACGCCGGCACCCTCCCCGAACCCCTCCTCAGCGACGACCGCCCCGACGCCGGCGCCTGACCCAAACGATTCGAGACCAGGCCCGGCCGTCCTATACACTGGCTGGGCGCCGCGGGATGAAAGTCCACGCGGCGGCGGGGCTATGGCGCAGTTGGTAGCGCGCCTCCATGGCATGGAGGAGGTCTGGGGTTCGAATCCCCATAGCTCCACGAACGGAGTTGGGAGGACCGTGCCCACGGAAAGCGTGGGCCGGGACTCCCTTCTTCATGTCTGCCTGGGGGGCGACCCCCAGACCCCCGATGTGGGGGCTCCGCCCCCACACCCCCTCCCGGCTCAGGTCTCTGATCACCTGCGGGATGGTGACGCTCGCTGAAGCGGGCTCCGCCCGTTTGTTGGGGCTGCGCCCTTGTCCCTGTCGGGGCAGGTTTTTGGTCATCTGTGGGTTGGTGTGGCTTGTTCGGGGGCTTTGGTCCTTGCTCCTTTCCGGCTCGGGGCTTGGGGGTCTGCGGGTTGGCCTCTGCGCGGGTGGAGGGATGGTTTCATGCGGGGTATGGGAAGACACCGCAGGGGGGCGAAGCGCGAGGTCACCGTGGGTGATCTCATCGACGAGCTGCGACGGTTCGATCCCGGCGCCGAGGTGCGGCTGGCGATCCAACCGCGGATGCCGCAGGAGCATGCCGTCGGGACCGTCGCGCAGGCCGACGGGATCGTGTGGATCGGCGACGGCGGGCAGCGGGGCTACGCGCCCGACGAGGTCGGCGAACGCCTCGGGTGGAGATGACGCAAAGCCTTCACCATCACGGCGGCTACCTTTGGCCCCTCGCGCTTCGCCGTGTTGATCATGCGGAAGGCCCCACGTGGCGATGCATGATCGAGATGAGGGTTGACCCCATGAGAAGCCGGTTCACCGGGAAGAGGCTGCTGCTGGCCGCGGCGGTCGCCGGGGCGTCCGTCACGGCGGCGACCGTTCCCGCGCATGCGGCTCCGCCGCCCGAGTACCAGGTCGACGACTGCGCCAAGGCGCTCGACGTGCTGTCCTACTTCAAGCTGCTCCCGAACCAGCCCGACCTGGGCCGGACTCTGTGCTCCGTCGCGCAGCAGCAGAAGGAGCAGTACACCAACGAGGTCCACACCGAGTACACCGACGAGAACGGCAAGAAGGTCGAGCGGGACAAGTCTCTCGGCTCGGTCGAGTGGCTCAAAAGCCTCACCGTCCAAGTCCCGACGGTCAACGACCGCTGGTACGTCTACACCTCGAAGAAGCCCTGACCCGCGCGCCGGCCGCGGAGGGGCGACCCTCCGCGGCCGACGCGTCCCAACCGCTCCCAACGTGCACTAAGCTTTTCCTCGCGAGGGGCTATGGCGCAGTTGGTAGCGCGCCTCCATGGCATGGAGGAGGTCTGGGGTTCGAATCCCCATAGCTCCACGAACGATTCAGGAGTGGTCGCCGAGAGCGCCACTCCTTCTCGTTTCTCAGGCGGTGAAGCGCAGGACGGCGCCCACGTGCAGCGTCGGGGCCGGGCCGTCCGAGGGCAGGACGACCAGCTCGCCGTCGGTCGCGGCGGCCGCTCTCACCAGGGCGGCGTCGGCGCGGTCCTCGCGGGGGTCGTCCACGCCGAACTCCTCACGCAGCTGCTCGGCGGTCGTGGCGATCTGGGACGGGTCGGGGCCGACCCACAGCCGGCCCCGCGAGTCCGGTTCGTCCGCCAGCAGGAGCGTCTCCACCCGGGCCTGGCGCACGGCCTCCGTCGTCGCGTCCAGTCCGGAGACGGCGCGCTGGCCGTTCGCGAGTTCCCGGTCGAAGCGCTCCGCCACGGTCATGATGCGCTCGGTGGATTTGAGCCGCAGCAGGCGGCGCAGTTCGGCGTCGAGGTCCGGGTCGTCGACCGTGGTGTTCTTGTCGGCCTCGACGGTGTGCTCCAGGACGTGTTCCGAGATCTCCTCCAGGACGGCCGTCCGGGCGCGGGTGTCACCGGCGATCACGACGGCCTCGGCGCCGCAGCGTTCCGCGGCCCTGTCGATCTCGTGGGCGACCTTCTTGGCGTTGAGCTTCCAGACGTTCTCCGCGGAGCGCTGGAAGCGGGACTGGTTCCAGTCGCCCGCCTTGACCTTGCGGATGGGGTACTCCTCGTCCCCGTCCACCTCGATGCGCTCGCGCTTCCCGTCGGCGGTGACGCATTCGATCGCGCCGCCGCGCCGGTCGACGACCGCCAGCAGGTGCGGGAACCTCTCGCCGCGCTCGACGAGGTAGGGCAGGACGTCGGGGAGCGGGGCGAGGGTGGCGCGCGTGCTGCGGGGCGGGCCCGGGAGGCGTTCGCTGTGCACCACCGCGCCGTCCGCCGCGAAGATCACGATGCCTTCGGAGCGGCGCAGCGCCATGTCCTCCTGGACGGTCTCGTCGATCGCGCGGAGCGTGGCGTCCGGTGTGCTCTGAGCCTCCAGTTCCGAGCGCAGCGCCCGCCACCGCAGCTCCGCGGCCTTGGACGCGTCCTCCGTGGTACGGGTGAGGTCGGCGTACACCGACGCGTACGGTCCCGGCTTCTGGTACAGCGTTTTGAGGAATGCCAGATCCATGGGTTCGCCGTACCCCCCGCATCTGTGACAAACGTCGTTGGGGCGTCAGCCTTCGGCGGACTTCTGGAGCCGCGCGTAGGCGAGCTGCAGCCAGTCCGACCCGGCGACCGCGGTCATCGTGGCGCCGGCGAGCCGGGTCGCGTCCGGAGCGAACACCAGGCCCGCCGCGTAGGCGGTCGCGACCCACTGGGAGGTGCAGAAGGGGCAGGTGATCAGCTCCCCGACGGCGTGCCGGACGCCCCTGCCGCGCACCTCCTCCGACAGCTCGGCCGGGCCGGCCGTCCCCGAGTAGCGGGTGAACGGGGCGCGCAGCGGACTGGTCACCGGGTCCTTCGTGATCAGCCGGGACGCCTTGTGCGTCGTGACCGTCATCAGCGCCAGATCGGCGAGGCCGATCGCCGGGGCGCCGTCGCGGAGGCGGCGGCCGAGCAGGGCCAGCGTCCCCGTGGTGATGGCGTAGACGGCGAGGGTGCCGAGATACGAGCCGAGCGGCCGGTCCTCCCCGGCGGCGTACTCCTCCTTCTGCCTGCGCGCGGTGTCGACGACCGCGTTCATGGGCTCTCCTTCTGTGGGGGGCGAACAGGCAGGACTCGCTGCCCTCGGCGGGTGCCCGGAACTCCGCGACGTTCGGCTCGGCGCGAAAATCCCGTCTAGTGGTCGCGCAGCGCCTTCACCAGTTCCGACTTGTTCATCGAGGAGCGGCCCTCGACGCCGATCTCGCGGGCGCGCTTGAGCAGCTCGTCCTTCGTCCACTCGTCGTAGGAGGGGCTCTTGCCGCCCTTGCGGCCGACCTTCTTCTCCCCCTGAGCCGCGGAGGCGTTGGCGATCCGTGCCGCCTTCTCCTTGCTCTCGCCCTTCTCACGCAGCTTCTGGTACTTCTTCTCGTCCTTGATCTGTGCTCTGGGCATGGGGAATCCATACCCGGCCCGTGAGATCCACACATCGGGGACAATGGCACCCGGGAAGGGGGCACGCGTGCGCATCGGCATCCTGGGACCGCTCGACGTGCGGGACGGGGCCGCGCGGCCCGTCGAGGTCGCGGGCCGCAGGCTGCGAGCCCTCCTCGTGCGGCTGGCGGCCGAGGCGGGCCGCCCCGTGTCGGCCGAGCGGCTGCTGGACGATCTGTGGGAGGGCGCCCCGCCCGGCGGGAACGCGCTCCAGGCGCTGGTGTCCCGGCTGCGCGGCGTCGCCGGGCGGGACATGGTCGAGCACGGCCCGGCGGGCTACCGGCTCGGGATCGACCCCGGCGAGATCGACGCGGTCGCGTTCGAGCGCGGCGTCGCCGCCGCCCGCGCCGAGGAGGACCCCTGCGCGCGGGCGGACGGCCTGCGCGCGGCGCTCGCGCTGTGGCGCGGCCCCGCCCTCGCCGACGTCGCCGACGCCGACTTCGCCTACCCGACCATCGCGCGGCTGGAGGAACTGCGGCTCGCCGCCGTGGAGGACCGGGTCGCCGCCGAGATCGCCGCCGGGCTCCCCGCCCCGCCGGTCGCCGAACTGGAGCCCCTCGCCGCCGCGAACCCGCTGCGCGAGCGCCTGCGCGGCCAGCTGATGCGCGCCCTGTACGCGGCGGGGCGCCAGGCCGACGCCCTGGAGGTGTACGAGGAGACGCGGCGCGCCCTCGCCGACCGGCTCGGCGTCGACCCGTCCCCGGAACTGGCCGCCGTGCACCTGTCGATCCTCCGGCGCGAGACGACCGCCCCGCCGCCCGAACCGGCGCCGCCCCCCGCCGTCCCGCGGCCCGCGCGCACCAACCTGCCCGCCCAGCTCACCAGCTTCGTCGGCCGGGAGGAGGAGTCGCAGCGGGTCGGCAAGCTGCTCCGCGAGACCCGCCTGGTCACCCTCACCGGCCCCGGCGGCGCCGGCAAGACGCGGCTGGCCGGGGAGAGCGCCGCCGCGCTCATCGAGGAGATGCCGGACGGCGTGTGGTTCGTCCCGCTCGCCCCCGTCAGCGACCCGGGCGATGTCGTGCAGGCGGTGCTGTCGGCACTGGCGGTCCCCGAGAGCGTCCGCCCCACCGAGACCCGCGTGGTCGTGCGGCCCCTCGAACGGCTCACCGACTTCCTCGCCACCAAGCGGAGCGTGCTCGTCCTCGACAACTGCGAGCACCTCATCGACGCCGTCGCGCGGCTCGTCGACCACGTCGTCGCGCACGCCGACGGCGTCCGCGTCCTCGCGACCAGCCGCGAACCGCTCGGCATCACCGGCGAGTCGCTGTGCCCGGTTCCGTCCCTCCCGCTGCCGGCCGAGGACGCCGCCGACCCGGCCGACGCCCTCGGCTACGCCTCGGTGCGGCTGTTCGCCGACCGCGCCGCCGCCGTCCGCCCCGGCTTCGCCGTGGACGCCGGCAGCGTCGCCGACGTCGTCGCGATCTGCCGCGCGCTCGACGGCATCCCGCTCGCGATCGAGCTGGCCGCCGCCCGCCTGCGCTCCCTCACCCCCGGCCAGGTCGCGGCCCGCCTCGGCGACCGGTTCCGGCTGCTGACCGGCGGCAGCCGCACCGCCCTGCCCCGGCACCGGACCCTGCGCGCCGTCGTCGACTGGAGCTGGGATCTGCTGGACGAGGGGGAGCGCGCCGTCCTGCGCCGCCTCGCGGTGTTCGCCGGCGGCGCCACACCGGACGCCGCCGTCCGGGTGTGCGGGCTCGACGCGCCGGACGCGCCCGACCCGCAGGACGTCATCGACGTGATCGCCGCGCTCATCGACAAGTCGCTGGTGATGGCCGACGGCGACACCGACGTCCGCTACCGGCTGCTGGAGACCGTCCGCGTCTACGCGGGGGAGCGGCTGGAGGAGGCCGGCGAGACCCGCCGCGTCCGCGACGCGCACGCCGCCTACATGATCGAGTTCGCCGAGCGCGCCGAGCCGGAGCTGCGCCGCCGCGACCAGCTGGTCTGGTCCGCCCGGCTGGCCGCCGAACGCGAGAACTTCACCGTCGTGTTCCGGCACGTCACCGAGGTCGGCGACGTCGAGGCGGCGCTGCGGCTCGTGGCCGGGCTGGTGTGGTTCTGGGTCCTGCGCGACATGGAGCGGGAATCGGGCGGCTGGACGGTCGTCGTCCGCGACATGGCGGACGGCGCCGCGCCTCCCGGCCTGGAGGAGCAGTACGCGATCAGCGTGGTCGCCGCCGCCCTGGTGAGCGAGATGACCAAGGAGTCGGGGCCCACGCAGGAGTCGCTGCGCCGGGCCATGAGCGACGCGGCGGCCGTGGTGTCAGCGGCGCCCATGCATCCTCTGCTCGCCCTCGCCGAAACGGGGGCCAGCATGTTCGGCGGGGACATGGAGGAGGTCAGGCAGAGCCTCGGCCGCATCCGCGACCACGCCGACCCGTGGGTGCGGGCCGTCGTCCGCGTCATCCTCGCCCACGTGGGGATCAACCACGGCGAGATCGACGACGCCGCCGAGCAGGCCGCCGACGGCTACGCGCGGTTCCGCGAGCTGGGCGACCGGTTCGGAATGATCGTCGGGCTGAGCGGGATGATGCAGACCGCCATGGCGCGCGGCGACCTGGCGGAGGCGGTCCGCCTCGGCGAGGAGGCCTACGGCTACGCCACGGGCGGCGTCAGCCCCGAGCAGGGCTCCGCGCTGCTCGCCCAGCTCGCGTGGGCGCGCGCCCGGCGAGGCGAGGTCGCGCGCGCCCGAGCCGACCTCGAACGCGCCATGGCGCAGTCCGAGCGCATCGGCGAATTCGCCGACGCCGCGAACTCCTCCCTCATGCTGTGCGAGATGGCGCTGCTGGAAGGCGACCGCGAGACCGCCCACGCCCATGCCGACCGCGCGTGCACGTGGGTCGAGTCGCGCGGGCACCGCCCCGACTTCGCGCAGACCGCCCGCAGGATGTTCAGCCGCCTCGGGTGCCTGGCGGAGGAGGACGGCGACCTGGAGGCCGCGAAGCGCCGGCACGTCCAGGCGCTGCGCGATCTGCCGAACGACGCGCTCATGGGGAACCCGACCGTGGCGGCCCTCATCGACGGCCTCGCCGCGTATGCCGCCGCGCGGGGGAGGCACGTGCGCGCCGCCGAGCTGCTGGGCACGGCCCACAACCTGCGCGGCTATCGTGACGCGGCGAGCTACGAGGTCTGCCGGACGCTGTCGCTCGTCAGTGGTGTCCTCGGCGAGGAGGCGTTCGCCGCCGCGTATGAGCGGGGGCGCCAGATCACCCGGGACGACGTCTTCGACGAGGCGGACGGGCTGGTCACCTCCCTCTGAGGGCCTCCGCGTCTCGGCCGGTGCGGTCGGCGCCGGAAACGCGCGCCGCCCCGAAGACGGATTCTTCGGGGCGGCGCGCGTTCGGATGCGAGGCCGGGCGTCAGGCCCTCCGCGAGTACATGCGCATGGCCAGCGGGAACGTGACGACGACGATGCCCGCCGCCCAGGCGAGCGTGTACCAGGCGTGGTTCCCGATCGGGCCGCCGACGGTCAGCGCGCGCACCGACTCCGCCAGGTGCGTGACCGGGTTGACCTTCGTCCACGCCTCCAGCCATCCCGGCATCGTGGACGTGTCCGGCACGAGGATGCTGCTGCCGAACGTCAGCGGCATCACCCAGATGAACGCGAGCCCCTGCACCGTCTCGGGCGTGGGCGCGACCAGCCCCACGAGCACGGAGATCCAGCAGACCGCCAGGTAGAACACGTACGCCAGCGCGAACGCCGCGAGCACCGACAGCGGATCGGTGTGGAAGCGGAACCCGAGGACCGACCCGAACCCCACGAGCACCGTCATCACGGTGATGAACCGGACCGTGTCCCCGAGGACCGTTCCGAGCAGCGGTGCGGAACGAGCGATCGGCAGGCTCCGGAACCGGTCGAACACGCCCTTGTGGATGTCCTCGTTCAGCGCCGTCCCGAGCCCCATCGTGGCGAACATCGCCATCTGCGCGACGAGCCCCGGAAGCAGCTGCTGCAGGTAGGAATGCGTGTCGCCGGCCACCGCGCCGCCGAACACGTACAGGAACAGCAGCAGGAACACGATCGGCATCAGCGTCGTGTCCAGCAGCTTCTCCGGCGAGTGCTTCAACTGGGCGACGTTGCGCCACGCCAGCGTCAGACCGTGCCGCACCGTCCTCCTCACGCTGATGCGCGCGGGCGGCTCAGCGGCGGACGGACGGCTGTCAACGGTGATGGCGGTCATGCCAGGCTCCCCTCGGAAACGAGCTCGGACGCGGGCTCTTCGGCGTGATGGCCTGTCAGCGTGAGGAACACCTCGTCCAGGCTCGGCATCCGCAACGCCAGCTCGGCCGCCACGATGGACGCCTCGTCCAGCCGCCGCACCAGAGCCGACAGCAGGCGCGGATCGTTGACGGGCGCCGAGACGAGGCCCGCGGCCTTCTGGACCTCCGGAGGCTCCCCGGTCAGCTCCGCGACGATCGCGGTGAGCTGCGCAAGGCGGAACGGCTCGGCCGCCCGGACCACCAGCGTCTGCCGCCCGATCCGCCCCTTCAGATCGTCGGAGGTGCCCTCCGCGATGACCTGCCCGTGGTCGAACACCGCGATCCGGTCGGCGAGCGCGTCGGCCTCCTCCAGGTACTGCGTGGTCAGCAGCACCGTCGCCCCCTCGGCGACGATCTCCCGGATCGTGTCCCAGACCTCGTTGCGCGCCCGCGGGTCCAGCCCGGTCGTCGGCTCGTCAAGGAAAATGATCTCCGGGTGGTTGATCAGGCTCGCCGCCAGGTCCAGCCGGCGGCGCATCCCGCCCGAGTACGTCTTCACGGCGCGTGCCCCCGCGTCGGTGAGCCGGAACCGGTCTAGCAGCTGCCGTGCCCGCGCCTTCGCCTCCGCGCGGCCGAAGTCCAGCAGCCGGGCGATCATCACGAGGTTCTCGAAGCCGGTCAGCTCCTCGTCCACCGACGCGTACTGTCCGGTCAGCCCGATCTTCGCCCGGACGCGCACCGCGTCCTTGACCACGTCGTACCCGCCCACCTCGGCATGTCCGGCGTCCGGCTTCAGCAGTGTCGCCAGCACGCGCACCGCGGTGGTCTTGCCCGCTCCGTTCGGCCCGAGGACCCCGAGCACCGTGCCCCGGCGAGCCGTGATGTCCACACCGTCCAGCGCCTTCGTGTCACCGAACCTTTTCCGCAGCCCCTCCGCGCGGATCACATCGTCCATCTGGGTGCCTCCCGTAATTCCTTCGTTGTGACGGTCACCACCGTGGGCGACGGCGCTGACATCACGCGGACACCGGTGCGCGAGCGCTGACGTGACGCTGACGCGTTGGTGACGCCGCCGACTTGAACAGTGCGTGACCTGGGGGTTTCGATGGACGGGCGAACAGGTGGCCGGGCCTGATTTGACGGACCTCCCGGGGCTGCCTAATCTCTGTGGTGCCCCAAGGGGATGCGGGACGCCGACAGGCGGACGGCCCCAGGGGACACCGACAGAGGAAAACGGTTCGCAGGGCTCTGCGCACCGAGGTACTCTAGAAGGACAAGCCAGACGGGATGCAGGACGCCGCAAGGTGGCCGGCCCGCAGGGCGCCTCCCACGGAACGATCTTTCTGAGTCTTCGACTTGGTCGTGTCGTCGCGTGGG